>NZ_JBHXSG010000003.1:162889-309170 GCF_042714835.1 Streptomyces sp. NPDC058678
CCACACGAGCCCGCCTGCACACCAGGCGATCGCCCGCCCGACGGGCGCGAGAACCCACTGGTAGACCCACAGGGCAGGCACGACGAGGAGATACCGCACCAGCCAGGCGACGACGCCGTAGATGCCGACTCCCAGGGCCGCGAGCACCGCGCCCACTCCCCTGAGCACCCACATCACACCGTGCCCGACCGGCGTCAGCACGCGCGCGTAGACCCACACCAGCCCGGCCCCGATCCCGCGCGCGGTCCAGGCGAAGGCATGCCCGAGTGGCGTCAGCACGTACCGGTACAGCCATCCCAGCGGCACGACGACGAGCACGTTCCCGAGCCACCCGAGCGCCTTGGCGAGGGGCACGAGCACATACCGCCACAGCCCCACGAACGGCCACACGAAGACAGCCCGCCCGACCCAGAGCAACGCCCGCCCGAGCGGCCGCAGCAGCACGTCGTTCAGCAGCCGCCCCACGAAGACAAGCGCGTCCCACACCATCCGCACGGGCACGACCAGCACGAGCACGACGATCCGCACCGGAAGACGGATCGCGACGGCGAGACACCCCTCGGGGTGCTGCGTCTGCGCCTGCGGCCGTGGCGACGGCTTCTCCAGATCCATACCGACGTAGACGCCTCAGTTCCCGGTCCGGATGCAGTAACGCGAGTTTCCGCCCCGCTCGTCCGCGAACTCTCCACCGTTGGTTCGCCCTCGTGGCAGGACTGTTCTGGGACCTCGGCGAAAGCCCAGGCAGTATGTGCCCATGATTACGCTCACTAAGGAAGACGGCCCCGCGGACCTGAACGGGGTGACCCATCTGACCATCGGCGTGTCCTGGGACCCCACCGCCGGCGCCAGCGGCGGTGTGATGGGCAAACTCCGCCGGAAGACCGGCACCGACCTGGATCTGATCGCCATCGCCATGCACGACGGCGACCCGGTACGCCTGGCGGGCCTCGACGCGCTCGACCCCATCGGCAACGGCTCCCTGCTGCACAGCGGCGACAACCAGACCGGCCACGGGGACGGCGACGACGAGACCGTCACGGTCGAGTTCTCGAAGATCCCGCCCCACATCACGTCGATCGTGTTCGTCGCCGCCGCCTACAAGAAGGGCAGCTCGTTCCAGAAGGCACGCAACATCAGCTTCAAGGTCTACGACGCGACCGGCGGCAGCTCTCAGCAGGTCGCCGACATCTGGCCCAGCATGCTCACCCAGGACAACGGCTGCGCCGTGGCCAAGGCCGTGCGGTCCGGCCCCACCTGGAAACTCCAAGTGATCAACGCGACGGGAAAGATCAAGCAGGGCGACCAGCTCGCCCTGATGCGCTTCGCCGCCAACCAGTAACCCGCGCCCCTCGGTTGCCGCCGGCACGCAACCCCGGCGGCAACCGAGGCCACGGAAGTGATGAGCGAGCGCACGCGCCGCACCCCGGCCGCCGGGCGGGGCCACCTTGCCATGGCCCTGGACGACCGATGAGTTCCGAAGCCCGGTGGGGTCTGTCTCTGCACAAGCGAAAGCCGCGCACGAGCTCTGTGAGGGGACCATGACCGTCCACGAACCACCACCCGTCGTCGACGCCGCCACCTGGGAGCGCCGGCTCGAGGCACTGCGGGCCCGGGAGAAGGCCGCGACACGGGAGCTTGACGCCATCGCCGCCGAGCGTCGTCGCCTGCCGATGGTCGAGATGCCCGACTACACCCTTGAGGGCGAGGACGGCCCCGTTCGGCTGGCGGATGTCTTCGAAGGCAAGAGCCAACTGATCGTCTACAACCACATGTGGTTCGCCGGCAAGGAATGGCAGTGCCCGGGCTGTACCGGGTTCACCTCGCAGTACACCCGCCTGGAGTTCCTGGACGGCTACGACGCGCGATTCGTCATCGTCACCCAGGGCCCGATCGACGAAGCACTCGCCTACAAGCAGCGGGTCGGCAACCGGATGGCCTGGTACTCGACCGCGAACAGCTCGTTCGGGGCCGACGTCGGCGCACCGCCCGACGGGGGATTCGCGGTCAACGTGTTCCTGCGCGACGGCGACACCGTCTACCGCACCTGGCACACCAACGGTCGGGGTACCGAGCAGCTCGGTCACACCTTCGCGTTGATCGATGTCCTGCCGTACGGCCGTCAGGAGGAATGGCAGGACTCACCCGAGGGCTGGCCCCGGTCGCCCACCTACAGCCGGTGGGCGACCTCCAAGGACATCGCTGCGCTCTATGGCCCGGGCTCGGGCTCAGTGTGAGTGACCGCTCGGCGCCGGCGCGGCGTTCTTGACCGCGAGAGGCAGCAGCTTCTTGCCCGTCGGGCCGATCTGGATGCTCGTGTCCATCTGCGGGCACACACCACAGTCGAAGCACGGCGTCCACCGGCAGTCCTCGACCTCGGTCTCGTCGAGGGAATCCTGCCAGTCCTCCCAGAGCCAGTCCTTGTCGAGGCCCGAGTCGAGGTGGTCCCAGGGGAGGACCTCCTCGTAGGTGCGCTCGCGCGTCGTGTACCAGTCGACGTCCACGCCGAAGGGGACGAGCGCCTTGTCGGCGCACTTCATCCAGCGGTCGTAGGAGAAGTGTTCGCGCCAGCCGTCGAAGCGGCCGCCGTCCTCGTAGACCGCGCGGATGACGGCGCCGATGCGGCGGTCGCCCCTCGACAACAGGCCTTCCACGATGCCCGGCTTGCCGTCGTGGTAGCGGAAGCCGATCGAGCGGCCGTACTTCTTGTCGCCGCGGATCCGGTCGCGGAGCTTCTCCAGGCGGGCGTCCGTCTCCTCGGCCGAGAGCTGCGGGGCCCACTGGAAGGGGGTGTGCGGCTTCGGGACGAAACCGCCGATCGACACCGTGCAGCGGATGTCGTTCGAGCCGGAGACCTCGCGGCCCTTCTGGATGACGTTCATCGCCATGTCGGCGATCTGGAGGACGTCGTCGTCGGTCTCCGTCGGCAGGCCGCACATGAAGTACAGCTTCACCTGGCGCCAGCCGTTGCCGTACGCGGTGGCGACCGTGCGGATCAGGTCCTCTTCGGAGACCATCTTGTTGATGACCTTGCGCATGCGCTCGGAGCCGCCCTCGGGGGCGAAGGTCAGACCGGACCGCCGTCCGTTACGCGTCAGCTCGTTCGCCAGGTCCACGTTGAACGCGTCGACGCGGGTGGAGGGGAGGGACAGGCCGACCTTGTCCTCCTCGTACCGGTCCGCGAGGCCCTTCGCGATGTCGCCGATCTCGCTGTGGTCCGCCGAGGACAGGGACAGGAGGCCGACCTCCTCGAAGCCCGTCGCCTTCAGGCCCTTCTCGACCATGTCGCCGATGCCGGTGATCGACCGCTCACGCACCGGGCGCGTGATCATGCCGGCCTGGCAGAAGCGGCAGCCGCGCGTGCAGCCGCGGAAGATCTCGACCGACATCCGCTCGTGGACCGTCTCGGCCAGCGGGACCAGGGGCTGCTTGGGGTAGGGCCACTCGTCCAGGTCCATCACGGTGTGCTTGGACACGCGCCACGGGACGCCGGACTTGTTCGGTACGACACGGGCGATACGGCCGTCCGCGAGGTATTCGACGTCGTAGAAGGCCGGGATGTACACCGAGCCCGTCTTCGCGAGGCGGAACAGGACCTCCTCGCGGCCGCCGGGCTGCCCCTCGGCCTTCCACTCCCGGATGATCCGGGTCATGTCCAGCACGGCCTGCTCGCCGTCGCCGATGATCACCGCGTCGACGAAGTCGGCGATCGGCTCGGGGTTGAAGGCGGCGTGACCGCCGGCCAGCACGATGGGGTCGTCGATCGTGCGGTCCCTGGACTCCAGGGGGATCCCCGCCAGGTCCAAAGCCGTCAGCATGTTGGTGTAGCCCAGCTCCGTCGAGAAGCTCAGCCCGAACACGTCGAAGGCGCGAACCGGCCGGTGGCTGTCCACCGTGAACTGCGGGACGTCGTGCTCCCGCATCAGCGCCTCGAGGTCCGGCCACACGCTGTAGGTGCGCTCGGCGAGGACGCCCTCCTGCTCGTTCAGCACCTCGTAGAGGATCATGACGCCCTGGTTGGGCAGGCCGACCTCGTACGCGTCCGGGTACATCAGCGCCCAGCGGACGTCGGTCGACTCCCACGGCTTGACGGTGGAGTTGAGCTCCCCGCCGACGTACTGGATCGGCTTCTGCACATGCGGGAGCAGAGCTTCGAGCTGCGGGAAGACCGACGCAGCGACTTCGGCAGGCATGTCGCGAACCTTCGTGAGCTGGGCTGAACTGACAGGAGTGACCATCTAGCGTAACGCGGCCGCGACCACCCCCCGCACGCCCGGAAGCCTCAGAGGTCCGCCGCCCCGCCCTTGATCCCCTTCCAGAACTCGGGGAGCTCGGCCTCCACGGCCGCCGCCCGCTGTTCCTCACGTCCGTAGAGCAGCCCGTACGTGAAGGCGCTCTCCCCCGCCGCGTGCGCGACCGCGGACAGCTCGCGCAGGGTCCGGCGGGCCATCACGCTGTCCTGGTGGTCCCCGAGCAGGGTCTGCAGGGACTTCATGGACTTGACCAGGTCCTTGGCAGGCTTGCCGAGGACCGGGTGGGCCGCCTCCGCCGCGTAGCGGGTGCGCTTGGTCTTCTTGCGGGCCTCGTGCACGGCGACGTCCCGGTCGGGCCCGGGCGGCAGATCCAGCGCCTGCTCGACGAGCCCGGAGACCTTGCCGAAGTCCTTCTTCACGGCCTTGGCGATCACCTTGCCGGGCTTCTTCCCGGCGGCGTCCCGCAGCGGCGGGGCGGCGATCAGCGCGTCCAGGGCGTCGAGCAGGGCGAGGTACCGGCGGGAGTCCAGGACGCCGATCAGCCGGCTTCGCGCCCCGCCGTGCTCGGCGCTCGCCCAGCGGCCCAGCCGCTCGGCGACCGGGCCCGAGACCAGCGTGCCCGGCACGTCGGCGAGGGCCGCCGTCAGGCGTTCGGTCAGCACCTCGCGGTCCCGGTCCACGCCCAGCTCACCGGCCAGCCACTTCAGCTCCTCGCCGATCGGGTCCGTGACGCCCCGGTCGAGGACCGTGCCGTACGACTTGAAGGTGCTGCGCATCCGGCGGGTGGCGACGCGCATGCTGTGCACGGAGTCCTCGACGTCCTGGCGTACGGCCGGGTCGAGCCCGACGATCGCGTCGCGCTGGGCGCGGACGTACGCGAGGACGTGGTCGCCCGCGGTCACCGGGGCCTTTAGTGAACCGGCGCGGCGCTTCTTCCGGGGTGCCGTCTCCGCGAGGGCCCGGGCCAGCTTCGACGAGGAGGCGGACGGCCTGACGCCCGCCTTGCGCAGCCGCTTCTCCACCTTGTCCAGGAAGACCGGGTCGCCGCCGTCGGCGAGTTCGACCTCGATCTCGGTCCACTGGGCGACGCCGTCGCCCCCGGTCAGCCGCCGGGCGTGCACGGCGTCCACGCTGACCTCGGCGAGCAGCCGCCCCTGGGCGTCGAGGAGGTCGCGCACGTCACGGCCCGAGCGGAGCCGGACCACGGGCCGCAGCTCGGCGTCCCGCACCCGGGAGCGGACCAGCCCGGCGAACTCGTCGGGGAGGGTGTCGGAGAGCGGGGCCTGGATCTCGTCGCGCACGCCCTGGGCGACGGGGAACTTCAGGTGCCAGCCTGCGTCGGAGCCGCCGGTGCGGCGGCGCAGGGTGATCGACGACGCGGCGAGGCGTTCATCGGCGGTGTCGTAATAGGTGGCGTCCAGTTCCGCGATGCCCTTGTCGAGGACGGTCTCGACGCCGGCGACGCCGGTGAGGTCGGGCAGTCCGCTGTCGTCGGATTCGTACTTGCGCTCGATCTCGCGCTTCGTGGCCGCCATAAAACGAATCTAGTCGCAGTCGGGCCGGTATGGCAGAGGGCCGCCGGCCCGACCGCTATGCCGACATCGGACGTTGCACCCGGATCGACTGCAGCAGCCCCACCGCCACCCACACCGCGAACATCGACGAGCCGCCGTAGGACACGAACGGCAGCGGCAGGCCCGTGACCGGCATGATGCCGAGGGTCATGCCGATGTTCTCGAAGGACTGGAAGGCGAACCAGGCCACGATGCCGGCGGCGACGATCGTGCCGTACAGCTCGGTCGTCTCCCGGGCGATGCGGCAGGCCCGCCACAGGAGCACACCCAGCAGGACGATGATCAGGCCGCCGCCGACGAAGCCCAGCTCCTCGCCGGCGACCGTGAACACGAAGTCGGTCTGCTGCTCGGGCACGAACTGGCCCGTCGTCTGCGAGCCCTGGAACAGGCCCGAGCCCGTGAGACCGCCCGAACCGATCGCGATCCGGGCCTGGTTGGTGTTGTAGCCGACGCCGGCGGGGTCGAGGCTCGGGTTGGCGAAGGCGGCGAAGCGGGCGATCTGGTACTCGTCCAGGATGTGCAGCTGCCAGACGGCGATCGCGCCGGCGGCTCCCGCGCTCAGCAGGCCGAACACCCAGCGGTTCGAGGCGCCGGAGGCGAGCAGCACGCCCAGCACGATGATGACCATGACCATGACCGACCCGAGGTCGGGCATCAGCATCACGATCAGCATCGGTACGGCGGCCAGCCCGAGCGCCTGCAGCACGGTGCGGTGGTCGGGGTGGGGCTTGTCGCCCGCGTCCACCCGCGCGGCCAGCAGCATCGCCATACCGAGGATGATCGTGATCTTCACGAACTCGGACGGCTGGAGCGAGAAGCCGCCGCCGAGCACGATCCAGGAGTGGGCGCCGTTGACCGTCGTGCCGAGCGGCGTGAGCACCATCAGGATCAGGAACACGGAGACGCCGTACAGGAGCGGCACGGCCGTGCGCAGCGTGCGGTGGCCGAGCCAGACCGTGCCGAGCATCAGGGCGAAGCCGATGCCGGTGTTCATGAGGTGCCGGATCAGGAAGTAGTACGGGTCGCCCTGGTTGATCTCGGTGCGGTTGCGGGTCGCCGAGAAGACCAGGAGCGAGCCGATGCCCGAGAGGGCCAGCGCCGCCAGCAGTATCGGCCAGTCCAGCCGGCGGGCCAGCGAGTCCCGGGCGAACAGACGGGCCCAGCCCGCGCGTTCGGGCCCGTATCCGGAGACCTGGAAGGTGTTGGCGCCGGTCATGCGGGCATCCTCCGGCTTCCCCTTCTGCGCGGCCGGCGCCGGGTGTTCCGGTTGCCGGTGGTCGGCGTGTTCACGGTCGCCGCCAACTGTGTCCCGTCCGGCTCGGCCTCGCCCTCCTGGCTCACCCGCTGGTCCTTCGCCGGGTCCTTGGAGACCTTCGGGGACTTGATCGTGCCGTCGGTCTGGACCTTCGGCAGGCTCTTCTGCGGGGTCGGCAGCAGCGCGTTCTTCGGGTTGATGGTGCCGTCGTCGGAGACGCCGTACAGCGCGTTGTAGATCTTGCGCACGGCGGGGCCGGAGGCGCCGGAGCCCGTACCGCCCTGGGAGATGGTCATGACGACCGTGTAGTCCTTGGTGTACGTGGTGAACCACGAGGTGGTCTGCTTGCCGTAGACCTCGGCCGTACCCGTCTTGGCGTGCATCGGGATCTCGTCCTGCGGCCAGCCGCCGAACCGCCAGGCGGCGGTGCCGCGGGTCGCGACTCCTTCGAGGGCACCGTCTATCTCGCTGAGGGTCTTCTGCGTCATCGGCAGCTTGCCGTGCGCCTTCGGCTCGATCTCCTGGACGGTCTTGCCGTCGGGGCTGATGATCGCCTTGCCGACGGTCGGGTCGTAGAGGGTGCCGCCGTTGGCGATCGCCCCGTAGATCGTCGCCATCTGGATCGGGGTGACGAGTGTGTCGCCCTGGCCGATGGAGTAGTTGACGGAGTCACCGGCGCGCAGCCTGTTGCCCTCCAGGCAGTTCTCGTACGCGATCTGCTCGGCGTACGTGCCGCCCTTCTTGCCGTACTTGCACCAGGCGTCCTTGTTGGCCTTCCAGTAGCTCTGCTTCCACTGGCGGTCGGGGATGCGGCCGGTGACCTCGTTCGGAAGGTCGATGCCGGTCTCCTTGCCGAGGCCGAACTGGTGGGCGGTCTTGTAGAACCAGTCGCCGGGGTTCTTCTTGGGCTTGTTGCCGCCGTCCTTCTGCCACTCCTGGTGCGAGAGGCGGTAGAAGACGGTGTCGCAGGAGACCTCCAGGGCGCGGCCGAGGCTGATCGGGCCGTATCCCTTGGACTCGAAGTTCTTGAAGACCTGGCCACCGATCGAGTACGAGCTGGAGCACTGGTAGGGGCCGTCGAAGGAGTAGCCGGCGTTGACCGCGGCGGCCGTCGGGATGACCTTGAAGACGGAGCCGGGCGCCGACTGGCCCTGGATCGCGCGGTTCAGCAACGGGTAGTTGGAGCTCTTCCCGGTGAGCCTCGCGTAGTCCTTGGCGGAGATGCCGCCGACCCAGGCGTTCGGATCGTACGTCGGGTTGGACGCCATGGAGATCACACGGCCGGTCTTGGACTCCATCACCACGACGGCGCCGGAGTCCGCCTTGTAGTTCTCGCCGGTGTTCTTGTCGAACGTCTTGCGGGCCTCTTTCATGGCCTGGTTCAGCTCGTACTCGGCGACCCGCTGGACGCGCGCGTCGATGCTGGTGACCAGGCTGGAGCCGGGCTGGGCGGGGTCGGCCTCGGCCTCGCCGATGACGCGGCCGAGGTTGTCGACCTCGTAGCGGGTGACGCCGGCCTTGCCGCGCAGCTCCTTGTCGTACTCGCGCTCCAGTCCCGAGCGGCCGACCTGGTCGGAGCGCAGGTACGGCGAGTCGGTGTCCTGGGCCTTGGTGATCTCCTCGTCGGTGACGGGCGAGAGGTAGCCGAGGACCTGGGCGGTGTTGGCCTTGCCGGGGGCGGCGTAGCGGCGCACGGCCTCCGGCTCGGCGGTGATGCCGGGGAAGTCCTCGGCGCGCTCACGGATCTGCAGGGCCTGCTTGGCGGTGGCCTCGTCGGTGATGGGGATCGGCTGGTACGGCGAGCCGTTCCAGCAGGGCTGCGGTGTCTTGGAGTCGCACAGCCGGACCTTCTCCATGACCTCCTGGGGCTTCATGCCCAGCACGCCGGCCAGCTTGGCGAGGACGGCCTTGCCGTCGTCCTTCATCTTCAGCAGGTCGGTGCGGGAGGCGGAGACCACCAGCCGGGTCTCGTTGTCGGCGAGCGGCACTCCGCGGGCATCCAGGATCGAACCGCGTACGGCGGGCGCCACGACCTGCTGGACGTGGTTGCCGGACGCCTCCTTGGCGTACTCGTCGCCCTCCCGGATCTGGAGGTACCACAGGCGTCCGCCGAGGGTGCCGAGCAGGGAGAGGACCAGGATCTGGATGACGACGAGCCGGATCTGGACCCGTGGGGTCCGGCCGGTCTCAGGAATGTTGGTCATGGGCGGAGCCCATTCGTCGGAAGGGTGGTGGCGGGCGACGGGTGGGCGGTCACTGCGGCTGCCTCCCCCTCTCAGTGTGTGTATGTGTCATATACGACGAACCTGTGAGCCCTTGCGTCCGTACGGCGGCCGACTCTCCCGCTCTCACAGCCGCTTGACCCCCTTGATCCGGCCGGCGCGGGCCGTGCGGGCCCGGGCGGCCTTCACCCTCAGTCCGCCGAGGCCGTTGCGCTGTCCGCCGATGCGCAGGCCCGTGCCCGAGGAGAGCCAGCCGGAGGAGATGTCGGTGGCCTTGGCGGCGGAGTGGGTCTCGGCGAGGGGGTCGTTCTCCGCGCGCCGGGCGAGCGCCATGATGCCGGGGACGACGAAGGGGGCGAGCAGCAGGTCGTACAGGGCGGCCGTGAACAGCAGGCTGCCGAGGCCGACATGGCGGGCGGCGGTGTCGCCGACGAGGGCGCCGACACCGGCGTACAGCAGGGTGGTGCCGATGGCGGCGGCGACCACGACGAGCATGGGGCCGGTGGCCGACTTCAGCCGGCCGTTGTCCGGTTTCGCCAGGCCCGCGAGGTAGCCGATGACGCACAGCACGAGGGCGTAGCGGCCGGCCGCGTGGTCGGCGGGCGGGGCGAGGTCGGCGAGGAGGCCCGCGCCGAACCCGACGAGGGCACCGCCGACATGGCCGTACACCATGGCGAGACCCAGGACGGTGAGGAGCAGCAGGTCGGGGACTGCACCCGGCAGGTGGAGCCGGGCGAGGACGCTCACCTGGAGGACCAGGGCCACGACGACCAGGGAGGTGGACAGCAGGATCCGGTTGACGCGCATGGGCTACAGCTCCTACTGCTCTTGCTGGATCTGGCCGTCGACCGGCGCGTTCGCGGACGGGGTGACGGTCACCGTCACGGTCGGCGTGGGGGTCGGCTTGGGCTTGGCGGGCAGCACCGTGTCGCGCGGGTCCTTCTTCGGGGCCTCGACGACGACGCCGACGATGTCGAGCTTGGTGAAGCTGACGTACGGCGTGACGTAGAGCGTGCGGGTGAGGTCGCCGGCCGAGGGTTCGACGCGGGAGACCACGCCGACCGGCACGCCTGGCACGAAGGGCTTGTCGGCCTGCGAGCCGAAGGTGACCAGGCGGTCGCCCTTCTTGATCTCGGCCTTGCCGTTGAGGAGTTCGACGCGCAGCGGGCGGTCGCCCTGCCCGGAGGCGAAGCCGAGTTCGTCGCCGGCCTCCATACGGGTGCCGACCGTGAAGTCGGGGTCGTTGGCGAGCAGCACGGTGGCGATGTCGGGGCCGACGGTCGTCACGCGCCCCACCAGCCCGTCCCCGTTGAGGACGGTCATGTCGCGCTTGATGCCGTCGTTGGCGCCGACATCGATGGTGATGGTCCAGGAGAAGCCCTGGGCCGCTCCTATGGCGATGACCTGGGCGCCCTTTATGCCGTACTGGCCGGCGCCCGAGAGCTTCAGCATCTTGTCGAGCTGGGCGAGGCGGCTGCGGCTGCGGTCGTCGCTGCCGAGCTTCGCCTCGAGGGCCGCGTTCTCCTTCTCCAGCGCGGCGAGCCGGTCGTGTCGCTCGCCCGAGTCACGGATGGCCGATACGGCGTTGCCGACCGGGTCGACCGCGGCCGACACCCCGTCCTCGATCGGGCCGAACACCGTGGCCGCGCCCTGTCGGGCACCGTCGACGGGTGAGTCCTCCCCACCGCGGATGTCCACCGTGATCAGCGCGAACGCGACGGCGACCAGCAGCACCAGGAGCAGCCGGCTCTCTCGTGTGTCCCTCACGTGCGGCGGCCGTGCCCTTCCTCATAGGAATTCGTGTGCAATGTTTACATGTCGGTGCTTATGGGCGAGCTTATGCCTCTATATCAACGAGCCGCCGCACGAGAGGAGATCATCTCGTACGGCGGAATCGAAGAACTGCGTCATCTGCGCGGCTGGGCGTCCAGCACCTGCTGCAACGCCTCGAATTCCTCGACGCACTTTCCGGAACCGAGCGCCACGCTGTCCAGCGGGTCCTCGGCGATGTGGATCGGCATGCCGGTCTCGCGCCGCAGGCGCTCGTCGAGACCGCGGAGCAGCGCACCGCCACCGGTGAGAACGATTCCGCGGTCCATGATGTCGCCGGACAGCTCCGGCGGGCACTTGTCGAGGGTCGTCTTGACGGCGTCCACGATCGCGTTGACGGGCTCCTCGATCGCCTTGCGGACTTCGGCGGCCGAGATGACGACGGTCTTGGGCAGCCCGGAGACGAGGTCCCGGCCGCGGATTTCGGTGTGCTCGTCAGCGTCGAGGTCGTACGCCGAACCGATCGTGATCTTGATCTGTTCGGCCGTCCGCTCACCGAGGAGGAGCGAGTACTCCTTCTTGATGTGCTGGATGATCGCGTTGTCCAACTCGTCGCCCGCCACGCGGATGGACTGGGCGGTGACGATGCCGCCGAGCGAGATGACCGCGACCTCCGTGGTGCCGCCGCCGATGTCCACCACCATGTTGCCCGTGGCCTCGTGGACCGGCAGGCCGGAGCCGATGGCGGCCGCCATCGGCTCCTCGATGATGTGCACCTGGCGGGCGCCGGCCTGGGACGACGCCTCGATGACGGCGCGGCGCTCGACCCCCGTGATACCCGAGGGCACACAGACGACGACCCGCGGACGAGCCAGATACCGCCGCTTGTGGATCTTCAGAATGAAGTAGCGGAGCATCCGCTCGGTGATCTCGAAGTCGGCGATCACGCCGTCCTTCAGCGGACGGACGGCAACGATGTTGCCCGGCGTGCGCCCGATCATCTTCTTTGCTTCGGCGCCGACCGCGAGGATGCCACCGGTGTTGGTGTTGATCGCGACGACGGACGGCTCATTGAGTACGATCCCGCGACCCCTGACGTACACCAGCGTGTTGGCGGTCCCGAGGTCGACAGCCATGTCACGGCCGATGAACGACATTGAGTTCCCCATCAGGATTCGACTGGCCTTCCCAGGAGCTTTTTGAGGGCTTTTCAGGTCGGCGAAGGTGGGTGCGGTGACGTGAAGGCTTCCATCGTAGACGCGCCTTCGCGAACACTGCGTGAGGGTCTCCGCCATTGTCAGCAGATGCCGTGTGGGTTCGCTTGTGGAGACGGGCGTTCGGGGGGACTCGTTCCCTCGATCGCCACGCATATGCCAGAAAGTCCGGGGACAAATGCCCCCAGACTCTCACTCGGCCGCCGTAGGCGCTACGCGCGACCGGGGAAGAAGATCTTCACCTCACGCTCGGCGGACTCCTCGGAGTCGGAGGCGTGGATGAGGTTTTCGCGCACGATCACGCCGTAGTCACCGCGAATCGAGCCCGGGGCGGCGGCGATCGGGTCGGTGGGACCGGCCAGGGCCCGCACACCCTCGATGACCCGGTCACCCTCGACGATCAGCGCCACGACCGGGCCGGAGGCCATGAACTCGACCAGCGGCTCGTAGAAGGGCTTGCCCTTGTGCTCACCGTAGTGCTGCTCCAGGGTCTCCTGGTCCAGGGTGCGCAGCTCCAGCGCGGTGATCTGCCAGCCGGCCTTGCGCTCGATACGGCTGATGATCTCGCCGGTCAGGCCACGACGAACGGCGTCGGGCTTGAGGAGGACGAGGGTGCGCTGGCTCACTACGGGGCTCCTTCGGATCAAGGATGGTGCGGGATGCTGAGATTACAGGGCGTGTCCGGCCCCTTGTCACGCAGCGTCAGGTGTGGAGGAACCCGCCTGCGCGGCGAACCTCGCCTTCGCCTCGTCGATCTTCCGTCCGTAGTGCACGGACGCCCACCACAGGGCCGCGAAGATCGCGCCCAGGAAGAACATCGTCGGCACGACCACACCGGAGGCGATCAGGGCGATCTGCAGGGCCCAGCCGAGGGCGACGCCGCCGGGGCGGGTCACCATGCCGCACAGCACCAGGCACAGGAACATCGCGATGCCGCTGACCGTCCACACCGTCGTCGTGGACAGGTCGGGGTCCTTCATCGCGACCAGCGCGGCGAAGCCGATGATGAAGACCTCGCCGATCAGGGTCGAAGCACAGAGCGTACGCATACGGAGTCTCAGCCCTTCCCCAGCAGCAGCCGGGCCTCGCCGACGGTGATGACGGAGCCGGTGACGAGCACACCGCCGCCCGCGAACTCGCCCTCCTCCTCGGCCAGCGTGACCGCGGCCTCCAGGGCGTCCGGCAGCCGCGGCTCGACCTGCACCCGCTCGTCGCCGAACACCTCGACGGCGATCGCGGCGAGTTCGTCCACGTCCATCGCGCGGTGGCTGGCGTTCTGGGTGACGACGACCTCGGCGAAGAGCGGCTCGAAGGCCTCGAGCAGCCCGCGGACGTTCTTGTCCCCGCTCGCCCCCACGACCCCGATCAGCCGGCTGAAGTCGAACGCCTCCCCGACCGCCTCGGCCGTGGCCCGGGCACCCGCCGGGTTGTGGGCCGCGTCCAGGACGACGGTCGGCGATCGCCGTACGACCTCCATCCGGCCCGGCGAGGCCACGGCCGCGAACGCCTTGCGGACGGTGTCGGCGTCGAGCGGCTCGGGCCGCTGCGAACCGACGCCGAAGAACGCCTCGACGGCGGCGAGCGCGACGGCCGCGTTGTGGGCCTGGTAGGGGCCGTGCAGCGGAAGGTAGACCTCGGGGTACTCGCCGCCGAGCCCGCGCAGGGTGAGCAACTGCCCGCCGACGGCGACCTGGCGCGCCACGACCCCGAACTCGAGCCCCTCGCGGGCCACCGTCGCATCCACCTCCACGGCCTTCTTCAGCAGCACCTGGGCGGCGTCGACCGGCTGCTGGGCCAGGATCACCATCGCGTCCTGCTTCACGATGCCGGCCTTCTCGGTCGCGATCGCCCCGGCGGTCTCGCCGAGCCGGTCGGTGTGGTCGAGGTCGATGGGAGTGACGACGGCGACGTCCCCGTCGATGACGTTCGTGGCGTCCCAGGACCCGCCCATGCCCACTTCCACCACGGCGACGTCGACCGGAGCGTCCGCGAAGGCGGCGTACGCCATCCCCGTGAGCACCTCGAAGAAGGACAGCCGGTACTCCTGCTGCGAGTCGACCATCTCGACGTACGGCTTGATGTCCTCGTACGTCTCGATGAACCGCTCGGCGGAGATCGGCGCGCCGTCCAGGCTGATCCGCTCGGTGATCGACTGGACGTGAGGGCTCGTGTACCTGCCGGTCCGCAGCTCGAAGGCACTCAGCAGGGCCTCGATCATGCGGGCGGTGGACGTCTTGCCGTTGGTGCCGGTGATGTGGATGGAGGGGTACGACCGCTGCGGCTCCCCCAGCAGGTCCATCAGCGCGGTGATCCGGCTGACGGAGGGCTCCAGCTTGGTCTCGCCCCAGCGGGTGGCGAGCTCCGCCTCGACTTCCCTCAGGGCCTTGTCGACCTCGGGATCCGCCGGGCGCGCGGGCACGTCGGCCTCCGGCGGACCGCCCTGCGTGCGCAGGGTCCGGCTGCCGGCCTCGATCACCGCGAGATCCGGGTCCCGCTCGGTCTCGGCCGCCATGATCTCGTCGAAGCCGCCGGTCGGGCCGGGCTGCTCGCTGTCGTCGTACGGGGGCTGCTCACTCACGGGGTCAGTCTACGGAGGCCGGGGGTGGGTGCGGGTCGTGGGTGGCCGCGGGTCGCGGGCGGCTGAGGGTCGCGGGCCGCTGCGGGTCGCGGGCCGCTGCGGGTCGCGGGCGGCTGCGGGTGGGTTCCTGCGGTCGCGGGTGGTCGCCGCCCCAGCGGCACGACTGCCCGTAGCCGCCCGTCGCACTCGCGCAGCTGCGGATGGTCGCCGCCCTGGGGGCGCCGCCCCCAAACCCCGTAGCCGCCCGTCGCACTCGCGCAGCTGCGGGCAGTCGTGCCGCTGGGGCGGCACGGGTGGGCGCGGCGGCACCCCGTCAGCGCCGGGCAGCGCGACCCGCCCCACAGCGACCGAAGGCCCCCGGAACCTGACAGTTCCGGGGGCCTTCACCGACGCGTACGCGAACCGACTACGCCTCCGGCAACCGGTCCAGCTGCGCAGCGATCCGCGCGATGTCCTCGTCCGCCTTCGACAACCGCGTCCGGATCTTCTCCACCACGTGGTCCGGAGCCTTCGCCAGGAACGCCTCGTTGCCGAGCTTCGCGTTCGCCTGCGCCTTCTCCTTCTCCGCGGCGGCGAGGTCCTTGGCCAGCCGCTTCCGCTCGGCCGCCACATCGATCGTGCCGGACAGGTCGAGCGCCACCTCGGCACCGCCGACCGGCAGGGTCGCCGTAGCGGTGAAGGCGTCGCCTTCCGGCTGGAGCCGCAGCAGCTGACGGATGGCCGCCTCGTGCGGGGCGAGCGCCGTGCCGTCGAGGGACAGGCGGGCCGGGACACGCTGACCGGGCTGCAGGCCCTGGTCGGCACGGAACCGGCGGACCTCGGTGATGACCTGCTGGAGCGTCTCGATCTCCTTCTCGGCACCCGCGTCACGGAAGCCGCTGTCCGCGGGCCACTCGGCGATGACGAGGGACTCGCCACCGGTCAGCGTGGTCCACAGCGTCTCCGTGACGAAGGGGACGACCGGGTGCAGCAGCTTCAGCGTGACGTCCAGGACCTCACCGAGGACGCGCTTGGAGACCTCGGCCGCCTCACCGCCCGCCTGGAACGTGGTCTTCGACAGCTCGACGTACCAGTCGAACACCTCGTCCCACGCGAAGTGGAACAGTGCGTCGGAGAGCTTCGCGAACTGGTAGTCCTCGTAGAACGCGTCGACTTCGGCGACAACGGAGTTGAGCCGGGACAGGATCCACCGATCGGTCGCCGACATCGCCGAAGGCTCCGGCAACGGACCTTCCACCGTCGCGCCGTTCATCAGCGCGAAGCGCGTCGCGTTCCAGATCTTGTTGGCGAAGTTGCGGGAGCCCTGGACCCAGTCCTCGCCGATGGGGACGTCGACACCCGGGTTCGCGCCACGGGCCAGCGTGAACCGGAGGGCATCGCTGCCGTACTTGTCCATCCAGTCCAGCGGGTTGACGACATTGCCGAAGGACTTCGACATCTTCTTGCCGTTCTGGTCACGGACCATGCCGTGCAGGGCGATGGTGTGGAACGGCGGGGTGCCGTCCATCGCGTACAGACCGAACATCATCATCCGGGCGACCCAGAAGAAGAGGATGTCGTAGCCGGTGACCAGGACGGAGTTCGGATAGAACTTCGCGAGGCTCTCGGTCTGTTCGGGCCAGCCGAGCGTGGAGAAGGGCCACAGGCCGGAGGAGAACCAGGTGTCGAGGACATCGGTGTCCTGGTGCCAGCCCTCGCCGCTCGGGGCCTCGTCGTCGGGACCGACACAGACGACTTCACCGTTCGGCCCGTACCAGACCGGAATCCGGTGCCCCCACCACAACTGCCGTGAAATACACCAGTCGTGGAGGTTGTCGACCCAGTCGAAGTACCGCTTCTCCATCTCCTGAGGATGGATCTTGACCTTGCCGTCGCGGACCGCGTCACCGGCCGCCTTCGCCAGCGGGCCGACCTTGACCCACCACTGCATGGACAGGCGCGGCTCGATGGTCGTCTTGCAGCGCGAACAGTGCCCCACGCTGTGGACGTAGGGCCGCTTCTCGGCGACGATCCGGCCCTCGGCGCGCAGCGCGGCAACGATCGCGGAACGGGCCTCGAGGCGGTCCAGTCCCTGGAAGGGGCCGTGGGCGGTGATGACGGCGTGCTCGTCCATCACGGCGATGGCGGGCAGGTCGTGGCGCTGTCCGATCTCGAAGTCGTTCGGGTCGTGGGCCGGGGTGACCTTGACAGCACCCGTGCCGAACTCGGGGTCGACGTGCTCGTCGGCGACGACCGGGATGGAACGCTCCGTCAGCGGCAGCTTGATGAGCTTGCCGACCAGGTGCTTGTACCGCTCGTCGTCGGGGTGGACGGCGACCGCCGTGTCGCCGAGCATCGTCTCGGCGCGGGTGGTGGCGACGACGATCGTCTCGTCCCCGTCGCCGTACTTCATGGAGACGAGTTCGCCGTCGTCGTCCTGGTATTCCACCTCGATGTCCGAGATGGCGGTCAGACAGCGCGGGCACCAGTTGATGATGCGCTCGGCGCGGTAGATCAGCTCTTCGTCGTAGAGCCGCTTGAAGATGGTCTGGACGGCTTGGGACAGCCCCTCGTCCATGGTGAACCGCTCACGCGACCACGCGACGCCG
Source organism: Streptomyces sp. NPDC058678 (assembly GCF_042714835.1). Lineage (NCBI taxonomy): Bacteria > Bacillati > Actinomycetota > Actinomycetes > Kitasatosporales > Streptomycetaceae > Streptomyces > Streptomyces sp. NPDC058678. The sequence goes on from NZ_JBHXSG010000003.1 coordinate 180,341, forward strand.
TCTCCCAGGCGACGCATCTGTCCGCTGATCTGCCCACCGGACTCGGCCTTCCACTGCCAGACGCGCTCGACGAACGCCTCACGGCCGAGGTCGTGCCGGGACTTGCCCTCCTTGCCCAGCTCCCGCTCGACGACGTTCTGCGTGGCGATGCCGGCGTGGTCCATGCCGGGCTGCCACAGCGTCTCGTAGCCCTGCATCCGCTTGCGGCGGGTCAGGGTGTCGATGAGCGTGTGCTCGAAGGCATGCCCGAGGTGCAGGCTGCCCGTGACGTTCGGCGGCGGGATGACGATCGTGTACGGAGGCTTGTCACTCTTCGCGTCCGCCTCGAAGTAACCCCGCTCCACCCAGCGCTCGTACAGCGGCCCCTCTACATCGGCCGGCGCGTACTGGGTCGGCAGTTCGATGGCGGGCGCTGGTGGCTGCTGCTGAGCGTTCTCGGTCACGGGCTCAGTTTAGGGGTGTCACCGGGCAGTCCCGAAACGGGATTCTTCTGTAACGGTAGGCCCCCGATGCCCTGCGTGCGCTGTGGCTACGCCAGGATGTCAGGAACACATAAGCATCTGGAGGGGAACCCAGAAATGAGCCACAACCAGCCGGGCCCGTACGGCGGGCAGCCCCAGCAGCCTGGACCGTACGGCCAGCCGGGACCCTACGGCCAGCCGGGTCCCTACGGCCAGCCGCCGCAGGCTCCGCCCGCTCAGCCCGGCTACGGCTACCCCCAGCAGGCCCCGCCCGCCCAGCCGGGCTACGGCCAACCGCAGCAGCCCCCGCAGGGCGTCCCGCCGCAGCAGCAGCCGTACGGACAGCAGGCTCCCTACGGCCAGCAGCCGCAGCAGCCGTACGGTCAGCAGCCGCCCTACGGGCAGGCCCCCTACGGGGTGCCGCAGCCACCGGCTGCCGGTGGCGGCAAGAAGAAGACCGGCATCATCATCGCCGCCGTGGCCGTAGTGGCCGCGATCGGCGTGGGGGCGTACTTCGTCGTCGGCGGAGGCGGGGGCGGCCTGGAGGACGACGGCGCGCACAAGCTGGACAATCCGGCGACCGTGGCCGGCGAGTACAAGCGGGTCGGCAAGGGCGGCGAGGTCAACGACTCGGACACCACCAAGTACCTCGAGGCGAGCGGCATGAAGGACGGCAAGGCCGTCGTCCTGCAGTACTCGACGGCCGACTTCAGCAATTACGACCCGAACGACTCGACCACGTTGCCGCCCCAGTCCGAGCTGCTGGTCGCCAAGGGCGTCACCGTCGTGGGCGGTTACGGCAAGATCGCGGACCCCGAAGCCGCACTGGACAAGTACTTCGCCGCCATCACGAAGGAGTTCACGGACTCCTCCAGCTCCTCCGGCAGCGGCGCCGAATTGATCGGCCAGCCCGAGGAGGCCGACCTCGACGGGGCGCTGATGAAGTGCCAGTCGGCGAAGAGCACCAACAGCCTGACCAAGAAGGAGTCGACGGACTGGTTCTGCGTCTGGTCGGACTACAGCACGGTCGCCATGGTCTCCCCCGGTGACAACACCAAGAGCACCACCAAGGACGTCGCGATCGACCTGACGAAGAAGATCCGCGAGGAGATCCGCGTCAAGGCCTGACCCCGGACGACACAACTACGAAGGGGCCCCGGTCTGTTGACCGGGGCCCCTTCGTGTACGTACGCCTGTGCCGCTACGCCGTCTTCTGCTCGCCCGGTCCCCGACCGCGTGCGTCCCGCGGGATCAGCGTCGGGTTCACGTTCGAGTGGACGACGTCCGCCGTGATGACGACCCGGGCCACGTCCTTGCGGGACGGGATCTCGTACATCACGCCCTGGAGGACTTCCTCCATGATGGCGCGCAGGCCGCGGGCGCCGGTCTGACGCAGGATGGCCTGGTCGGCGATGGCCTCCAGGGCCTCACGCTCGAAGTCCAGCTCCACGCCGTCGAGTTCGAAGAGGCGCTCGTACTGCTTGACGAGCGCGTTGCGCGGCTCGACCAGGATCTGGAGGAGGGCCTCGCGGTCGAGGTTGTGGACCGAGGTGATGACCGGGAGCCGGCCGATGAACTCGGGGATCATGCCGAACTTGACCAGGTCCTCGGGCATGACGGACTCGAACTGGTCCTTGGTCTCCAGCTCCCGCTTGGAGCGGATCGTCGCGCCGAAGCCGATGCCCTTGGCGCCGGCCCGGGACTCGATGAGCTTCTCCAGGCCCGCGAAGGCGCCGCCCACGATGAACAGGACGTTCGTCGTGTCGATCTGGATGAACTCCTGGTGGGGGTGCTTGCGGCCGCCCTGGGGCGGGACCGAGGCGGTGGTGCCCTCCAGGATCTTCAGCAGGGCCTGCTGCACACCCTCACCGCTGACATCGCGGGTGATCGACGGGTTCTCGCTCTTACGGGCGACCTTGTCGATCTCGTCGATGTAGATGATCCCCGTCTCGGCCTTCTTGACGTCGTAGTCGGCCGCCTGGATCAGCTTGAGCAGGATGTTCTCGACGTCCTCGCCGACGTACCCCGCCTCGGTGAGGGCCGTTGCGTCGGCGATCGCGAAGGGGACGTTCAGCATGCGGGCGAGCGTCTGGGCGAGGAGGGTCTTGCCGGAGCCCGTGGGGCCCAGCAGGAGGATGTTGGACTTCGCCAACTCGATGGCGTCGTCGCGGCCTTGGGCGCCGCCGTTCTCGCCGGCCTGGACCCGCTTGTAGTGGTTGTACACCGCGACCGAGAGGGCCTTCTTGGCCGGTTCCTGGCCGACGACGTACCCCTCGAGGAACTCGTAGATCTCGCGGGGCTTGGGAAGTTCCTCCCAGCGGACCTCGCTGGTCTCGGCGAGCTCTTCCTCGATGATCTCGTTGCAGAGATCGATGCACTCGTCGCAGATGTAGACACCGGGCCCTGCGATGAGCTTCTTGACCTGCTTCTGGCTCTTGCCGCAGAACGAGCACTTGAGCAGATCGCCGCCGTCACCGATGCGTGCCACGGTGTGCTTCCCCTTCGCCTGGGAGACGCCTAGGTCCAGCGGCTCCTGGTGCTGCCTTATGTCCGACGGTACCTTGCCGGGCCCCTCGTTCGGGCCCCCCTTGGCACGGTTCACTTTGACGTGCGCTTTGTCGTGCACAGTCCTGAACCGTGCCAAGGAGCGGCAGACGATACAGCGTCCGCCGTCAGCGCACGCTCGCGTTGTTCATCTTCCGGGTGGAGATGATCTGGTCGATCAGGCCGTACGCCAGGGCGTCATCGGCCGTGAGGATCTTGTCGCGCTCGATGTCCTCGCGGATCTTCTCGATCGGCGTGGTGGAGTGCTTGGCCAGCAGGTCTTCCAGCTGGGCACGCATCCGCAGGATCTCGTTCGCGGCGATTTCCAGGTCGGAGACCTGGCCGCGGCCGGTCTCGCTGTAGGGCTGGTGGATCAGCACGCGGGCGTTCGGAAGCGCCATGCGCTTGCCCGGCGTACCGGCGGCCAGCAGGATGGCGGCGGCCGAGGCCGCCTGGCCCATGCAGACCGTCTGGACGTCGGGCTTCACGAACTGCATCGTGTCGTAGATCGCAGTGAGCGCCGTGAAGGATCCGCCGGGGCTGTTGATGTAGACCGAGATGTCCCGGTCGGGGTCCATCGACTCCAGGCACAGCAGCTGCGCCATGACGTCGTTGGCGGAGGCGTCGTCGATCTGCACGCCGAGGAAGATCACGCGCTCCTCGAAGAGCTTCGCGTACGGGTCGTACTCGCGGATGCCCTGCGAGGTGCGCTCCACGAAGCGCGGGATCACGTACCGGGACTCGGCCACGGGCACCGTGCTCTCGGCGCGTGCGCGGTCGTACAGGCCGCTGCCGGGGAAGTCGTTCACTGTCTCTCTCCTAGGGGCTGTGGCGGTCGGCTGGGGGCTTGCAGGGGGCCTCAGGCCCCGGTGCCGCCGCCGCCCGGCATGTTGGCGGCCGTGGTGATGACCTCGTCGATGAGGCCGTAGTCCCTGGCCTCGTCGGCGTCGAACCAGCGGTCCCGGTCGGAGTCGCGGGTGATCTGCTCGATGGTCTGGCCGGTGTGGAAGGACGTCAGCTCGGCCATGCGCTTCTTGGTGTGCAGGAGCCGCTCTGCGTGGATCTTGATGTCCGACGCCGAACCGGCGAGGCCGGCGGACGGCTGGTGGATCAGGATCTCGGCGTTCGGCAGCGCGAAGCGCTTGCCGGGGGTACCCGCGCTGAGCAGGAACTGGCCCATGGAGGCGGCGAGGCCCATGGCGATGGTCACCACGTCGTTCTTGATGTACTGCATGGTGTCGTAGATCGCCATGCCGGCCGTGATCGAGCCGCCGGGGCTGTTGATGTAGAGGTAGATGTCCTTGTCGGGGTCAGCGGCAAGGAGCAGGAGCTGTGCGGTGATCTTGTTGGCGATGTCGTCGTCGACCGCCTGGCCGAGGAAGATGATCCGCTCGCCGAGCAGCCGGTTGTAGACCTGGTCACCGAGGCCACCACCGATGGAGGGGTCGCCGGCGGCGGAGGGCATCAGATTCGTCACGTATCCACCTGCTCGTCTTACGACGGCGCCGGGCCGTCTCACGTTTCCCTGCGGGGCTGGAGCCGTTTCGGGGACTCCCCTGCCCTCGTATTCATGGACCCTAACGCGCTGGTCCCTCCGGAGAATCCCGGAGAAGAGACTGTTCGCTGTCAGCGCATGCCGCTCCGCCGGGGAGAGCCGCGATATCGCCGTGACCGGATCGGGCGGTGGGCGCGTGCGGGTCGTGTGGGGGCTGGTCGCGCAGTTCCCCGCGCCCCCTCGCGGCGATGTCCAGCCGTACGACGACAGGCCCCGGGGGCGTGATGCTCCCCGGGGCCTGTCGTACGGGCGTCAGCGCCGCTGTGGGCGTCAGCCCTCGGTCTTCTCGGTGCCGGCCTCGGGCTCGGTGCCGGCCTCGGCCTCCGCCTCGGGCGCCTCGGTGGTGGCCTCGTCGGCCTCCTCCTCGTCGTCCAGGTCGATGACCTCGCCGTTGGTGTCCTTGACCGTGGCCTTCTCGACCACGACGGCCAGGGCCTTGCCGCGGGCGACCTCGCCGACGAGGAGCGGAACCTGGCCGCCCTCGACGACCGCCTGGGCGAACTGGTCGGGGGACATGCCGGAGGAGGACGCCCGCCGCATGAGGTGCTCGGTGAGCTCCTCCTGGTTGACGTTGAGCTTCTCCTGCTTGACGAGCTCGTCGAGGACGAACTGCGTCTTGATGCCCTTGACCGCGGCTTCCTTGGTCTCGGCGTCGAACTCCTCGGCCGTCTTGCCCTGGATCTCGAGGTACTTCTCGAGGTCGAGGCCCATCTGGCCGAGCTGGTGGTGCTCGAGGTTGTGCTTGCGGGTGTTGATCTCGTCCTCGAGCAGCTTCTCGGGGACCGGGACCTCGACCAGCTCGAGCAGCTTCTCCAGGACGCGCTCCTGGGCCTGCGTGGCCTGGTCGTACTGCTTCATGTTCTCGAGGCGCTTGCGGCTGTCGGCCTTGAGCTCCTCGAGGGTGTCGAACTCGGAGGCGAGCTGCGCGAAGTCGTCGTCCAGCTCGGGCAGTTCACGGGCGGCGACCTGGGTGACCTTGACGGTGACCTCGGCCTCCTTGCCGGCCGCCGAACCGCCCTTGAGCTCGGAGGTGAAGGTGGCCTCGCCACCGGCCTCCAGGCCCGTCACGGCGTCGTCGATGCCTTCCAGCAGCTCGCCGGAGCCGATGGTGTAGGAGACGCCGCTGGCGACGCCGTCCTCGAGGATCTCGCCGTCGACCTTGGCCTCGAGGTCGATCGTGACGACGTCGCCGTCCTCGGCGGCCCGCTCGACGGGGGACGTCGAGGCGAAGCGCTCACGGAGCTGCTCGACCGACTTGTCGATGTCCTCTTCGGTGACCTCGACGGCGTCGACCTCGACCTCGATGCCCGAGAAGTCCGGGATCTCGAGGGCCGGGCGGACGTCGACCTCGGCGGTGAAGTTCAGCGTCTCGCCGTCCTTCAGCTCGGTGATGTCGACCTCGGGCTGGCCGAGGACGTCGATCTCCGCCTCATTGACCGCCTCGGTGTAGAACTTCGGAAGCGCGTCGTTGACCGCTTCCTCCAGGACCGCACCGCGGCCGAACCGCTGGTCGATGACGCGCGCCGGGATCTTGCCCTTCCGGAAGCCCTTCACCGTGACCTGCTGGTTGATCTTCTTGTACGCCGCGTCGAGGCTGTCCTTGAGCTCCTCGAAGGGCACCTCAATGCTGAGCCGAACCCGGGTCGGGTTCAGGGTCTCCACGGCGCTCTTCACGGTTCGGTCTCCTTGGGGGCTGACTTCTTGGTTTCTGCCGGAGCCAGACCGGCTCCGGCGGATTCGCCGCCCGGAGGACTTCCAAGAGGAGAGAGACACACGGGCGTGCAGCTTGCATAGTAACGGCAGCGGCGACACGCCCCAAAGGCGATCACGTCAGGTGATCACTCGAGGTGACCGTGGAGTGACCGGGTCGGCCGGTACGTGGTCGGGGTGGCGGGATTTGAACCCACGGCCTTCCGCTCCCAAAGCGGACGCGCTACCAAGCTGCGCCACACCCCGTCTGGTGCGAGACGTAGGCTACATGCCCGCAGGCAGCGGGGTCGCCGCATTTCCCCCCGCGCGCGCCCGCCATCCGGGTGGACGGAAACGCGGTGTGCGACGAAGGGGGACTACCCGCTACGATGCCATCAGTGCCGCGGTCACCTGACCTGCGGCGCCCGCTGCGCGGGCGTAGCTCAATGGTAGAGCCCTAGTCTTCCAAACTAGCTACGCGGGTTCGATTCCCGTCGCCCGCTCCGAACAGGCCTCCGGCCCGGTCCTTCGAGGATCGGGCCGGAGGTCTTTGTGCTGTCCGGGGACGGCCGAGGCGTCTGCGGCGGCGGGCCATGCGGGGCGCGCCTAGAACTGGATCGAGTTGATGGTCTCCGCTATCGAGTTCAGGAACCGCTGGATGTCGTCGGCCATCCCGGTCGAGGCGAGGAAGAAGCCGAAGAGCACCGCGACGACGGCGGGGCCGGCCTTCAGCGAGCCTCCCCGGATCAACACCACCAGGATGATCGCCAACAGCAGCACCACTGACAGAGAAATGGCCACAACTGATCACAACCCTTGGTCGGTCCGCTCTCCCGGCCCGGGGACGCGACCGTGCGCACCCCCGCCAGAACCATCGTGCCACCAATGGGGGCCGCATATGCGGCGCGTGACGGATCGTTGGCCAGTTCCATGCGCGGAGCCGCCCACGGCAGGGCGTGCGCGCGGACCGGCTCGGCCCGCCCGCACAGTAATTCGACCGGGCACCCACACGGGGAATTCAACGAGTTCGTTTCCGTGTCCACACAACGTGTTCGCAGTTAATTCGAATTGACCCCACAGGTGCGCCGACGCCCGTGCCGGGCGGCCCCTCAAAGGCGCCTTATGACCTAATTAGTCGGGATGAATCGCGACAAGGAGGACCCATATGCCGCATGCGGTTGAGCATTGGACAGTGTGTCGGTCATCACGTGGATGAGGATGCCAACTTCCGGAAAACGGGGGTATCCGCAGCTATTAACCAGGAATGACGTCGAGGGTTTTACGAAAACCCACAGCCAAGGCTAGGGTGCCTCAGATGTTCCACGCTGCCTCGTCCCCCGCCAGCGCAGCGAGGTCCCCGATCGTCTCCCCCCGTTCCTGGTGGGAGGGTCTGTGACGAACTCGCTGCGACCGCACGGCCAGAACCGAGCGCCACTCCCCCCGGCACACCCGCCGACGGACGGAGTGCCCAGTCCGCGCTCGCCGCACGACACCAGAACCGCGTCGGCCGGCCGGCCCGCTCCCTCGGGCGACAAACCCGGAAAACAACGCGACGCGTTCTTCGACAACGCCAAGTACCTGGCGATCGTGCTGGTGGCGATCGGCCACTCCTGGGAGCCGCTCAAGGGCGACAGCCGGATCCTGGAGGGCATGTACACGGTGGTGTACGCCTTCCACATGCCGGCGTTCATCATCATCTCCGGCTTCTTCTCGCGCAGTTTCGACATGCGCGCCGACCGGCTGCAACGGCTGATCACCGGCGTCGTCGTGCCGTACGTCCTCTTCGAGACCGCCTACACGCTCTTCAACCGCTACGCGGGCGACTCGCCGGACCAGGCCATCAGCCTGCTGGACCCCTGGTACCTGACCTGGTTCCTGATCGCGTTGTTCGTCTGGCGGCTGACCACGCCGATCTGGAAGCTGGTGCGGTGGCCGCTGCCGCTGGCGCTCGCCATCGCCATGCTGGCGTCGGTCAGCCCGGAGATCGGTGACGACCTCGACCTGCAGCGGGTGCTGCAGTTCCTGCCGTTCTTCGTGCTCGGCCTGCTCATGAAGCCCGAGCACTTCCGGCTGGTGCGCCGGCGTTCGGTGCGGATCCTGTCGGTGCCGGTGTTCGCCGCCGCGCTGGCCGTCGGCTGGTGGTCGGTGCCGCGCATGAACACCGGGTGGTTCTACCACCGTGACTCCGCACAGGAGTTGGGCGCGCCGTGGTGGACCGGGCCGGTCATGGTCCTCGCCCTGTTCGGCTGTTCGCTGCTGCTGACCGCGTGCTTCTTCTCCTGGGTGCCGGGCCGGAAGATGTGGTTCACCTCGCTCGGCGCGGGCACGCTGTTCGGCTATCTGCTGCACGGCTTCCTGGTCAAGGCCGGCGACTACGCGGGCTGGTTCGACCACCCGTGGCTGCACCGGCCGCTCGGCGAGATCTTCGTGAGCGTCTGCGCGGGCGCCGCCGTCACCCTGCTGTGCACCGCGCCGGTGCGCCGCGTCTTCCGGTTCGCCATGGAGCCGAAGATGGAGTGGGCGTTCAAGCGGGACGCCACCGAAGTGGCCCGCGGCCGCGAGCAGCGGGAGAAGCCCCCCGTACGGGAAAAGGAGAAGGTCTCGGCCGGCTGAGACTGCGACGGAGCCCCCCACTGCCGTGCAGTGGGGGGCTCCGTCGTTCCCGAGCCGACCGGGCTATTCGCCCTTGAGGTGTCTCATCAGGCGCTCGAAGTCCTGCCAGCCCGACAGGTCCGACGGATCTCCCGGCAGCGGGTAGTACAGCGCGGGGCGGGTCCTCGGGCCCAGTTCGCGCGGGGACTCCGCGAGGGGCGTGCGGCGGGCCCGGTCGCCGGGCATCTGGCGGACCTCCTCGGCGCCCAGGACGAACGCGTACGGCACGCCGGGGCCCTCGAAGTGCGGCGGGACGGACAGGTCCCGGCGGGCCCGGCGGATCTGGACCAGCATGGACTGCAGGTCGTGCCGGGTGGCGAGAGCCTCGGCGGCGGCCTGTACGGCGTCCGTCGGCAGCTGCTCGCCGGGGCCGTAGCCGAAGGCCATGGTCACGTCCTCCTCCACACCGCCCTTGGTCCGGGTGATGCGGACGGTCGCGAGTCCCGGGCGCTCCGGGGTGCCGACGGCCACCAGCCAGGTCGGCGCGGGCGAGCGCTCGTACGCCACGTCGGTCAACTGCCGTACGGACCACGGAAGGTTGGCGGGCTCCTCGGTGCCCCAGCCGGCCGGTGGTTCGCCGGTGATCTCCCGCCATACGGCTTCCAGGGCGCCGCCGAGGACGAGGCGGTCGTCGGCCGGGTGGACGGTGCGGAAGGAGATCGCCAGCTGGCGTTCCCCGGTGTCGCCCTTCGCGGCCGGGTTCTCCTGGTAGGTGGCGGCGATCGGGGTGCGCGGGTCCTCGCGGGTGGCGTCCGGGGACTCGACCGTGACGAAGAGGCCGTTCTTCCACTCCAGGACGGCTCCGGACAGGCCGTCGTAGTAGCCGTCCCGCTCGTCCTGCACCACCCAGCGGGAGGGCCAGCCCGGCAGGCTGCCGCGGACCGCCGGGGAGAGGCGGGTGCCGGCGGGGGTGACGATCTGGAGGCCGAGCTCGGCGTTCGCGGCGGCGCGGAAGGCGTCCGAGAGCCAGGCGGTCATCGCGACCACCGGGCGGTCCTGGATGATGACCGCGACCTTGTCGGTGAGGACGTCCACGGCGGGCTGGGCGGCGGCCGGGACCGGCGCCGCGCTCATCCCGTCCGTGTTGACCACGGCCAGCGACCAGGCGACCTCGGGCGGCCAGGCGGTCCCGCCCACCAGCGTGGCGAGCCGGGCGGCGAAGGTGCCGGCGAGCTGCTCGGCCTCCTTGACGCCGGTGGTGGCGCGGGCCTCGGTCCACCAGTACGGCACCTCGGGTGCACTCGCCCCCAGCAGCCGCTCGGCCTCGCCCCTGACCTGCACCAGCAGGGGCGCCTCGACGGAGACGAGCGGGCGGCCCTGCTCGTCGCAGAGCTGCACCACCGCGCCCTCTCCCTCGGTGCCCACGAGCCGGTCCGGTCCGCCGGAGAGGAGCCCGGCGATCACGCTCAGCGGGTCGGGCATCTTCTTCGTGAGGGTGATGACGTCCTTCGTCATGGATTCACCTGGTCCCCGTGTAGACGGTCTGGATCAGCCGGTTCGGCTGGCCCCTGCGGACCAGCACCCCGCGGCCGGGCGGTTGCGCGCTCGCGTACACGCCGGGGAAGAGCTGGCCCTCGCTGCGGTCGCCCGCCATCACCAGCGCCGAGGAGCCGGACTCGCGCAGGCCCTGCAGCATCGGCTCGTACAGACCGCGGGAGGCGCCCGCGACGCGGCGGGTGAGGATGAAGTGCAGGCCGATGTCGACGGCCGAGGGGATGTACGGCACGAAGGGCGCGAGCGGCTGCTGGCCCGCGGTGGTGAGGACGTCGTAGTCGTCGACGAGGATCACGATCCGCGGGCCGGAGAAGCTGCCCGGCTCCAGGTCCTCGCTGTCCGCGCTCTCGTCGGGCAGCCGCTTCTCCAGCTCCCCGGCGATGCCCGCGGCGAGGCCGGCGGCGAGCTTGGAGTTGTAGGCGTAGCCGCCCCGGTACTCCTCGGGGATGGCGCCCCGCAGGCCGCGGCGCGGGTCGAAGACGCCGAAGACGAGCTCGTCGTCGCCGTAGCGCTCGATCAGGCCCTGGGTGATCACCTTGAGCAGGTTGGTCTTGCCGCACTCGCTGTCGCCCATGATCATCAGGTGCTGGTCGTGCTGGAACAGGTCGAGCAGGACCGGGGCCAGCTGTGTCTGGTCCAGGCCGATCGGGACGCGGCGCGGCTCGGACGCCGGGCCGGGCAGCAGCTCGGGCTCCAGGACGTGCGGCAGCACCCGCACCGGCTGGGCGACCTCGCCGGTCCAGGTGGCGCGGAGCTGGCGGGCGGTGCGCTCCAGGACCGCGCCGAGGTCGGCGGTGTCGGCGAGGCCGTCGGTGCGGGGCAGGGCGACCTGGGCGAAGAGCTTGGCGTCGGTGAGGATGCGGCCCTTCTCCTCCGGGGAGAGGGTCTGGGCGAGCTTGCGGTCGATGCTGGATTCGCTCGGGTCGTTCAGGCGCAGCTCGACGCGGGTGCCGAACTGTGACTGGGTGGCGATGCGCACGTCGTTCCAGCGCAGCATTCCGGCGACGACGTGGATGCCGTAGCCGCCGCCGCGCTTCAGGATGTCGATGACGGCGTCGTCGAGGTTCTCGAAGTCGTCGCGCAGGGCGCCGAAGCCGTCGATGAGCAGCACGATCTCGGTGGAGGCCAGCTCGGGCACCTGACCCGCGGCGCGCCGGGTGCGCAGCTGTTCCAGCGAGTCGATGTTGTGGATGCGGAAGAGCTCCTCCCGCTGGTCGAGCATGGCGCGTACGGAGTCGATGGTGCGGGCGGCGCGCTCGCGGTCGGCGCGGCCGGCGATCCCGCCGACATGCGGCAGTCCGGACAGGGCCTGCAGACCGCCGCCGACCAGGTCGAGGCCGTAGATGCCGACTTCCTGCGGGGTGTGCGTCAGGGCCAGCGAGAGGGCCAGGGAACGCAGCAGGGTGGTCTTGCCGGACTGCGGGCCGCCGATGACCGCGGCGTGGCCGCCGGAGAGCGTGAGGTCCAGGTACCACTGGCCCTGCTGCTGCTTGGTCGGGTCGTCGATGATGCCGAGCGGCACCTGGAGGGGGCCGCGTCGCTTGGCGAGCTGCATGCCGCGCGCGCCGACCTCCACGGGACCCGCGACCTTGTCGAGGGGGACTGCGGCGGGCAGCGGAGGCAGCCAGATCTGACGTACCGAACGGGCTCCGGAGTTCTCCAACTGGTCGATGAGCACGCCCAGTTGGGTGGGCCCGGTCTCCCGACGCCGCATCTTCGGCTCCTCGGGCGCGCTGTTCCCGTCGTCGCCGAGGGTGTTGTACGCCTCGTACTCCAGGGCCAGCGGACCGGTGTCCTCCTCGTCGCGCTGCACGGGGCCGCTGTAGGCGCCGGAGACGTAGCTGGCCTTGAACCGCTCGTAGTGGCTGGTGTCGACCTTGAGATAGCCGAAGCCGGGCAGCGGGGGCAGGTGGAAGGCGTCCGTGGTGTCCAGGACCGTACGGGACTCGTCGGCGGAGAAGGTGCGCAGGCCGAGCCGGTACGACAGGTAGGTGTCCAGGCCCTTGAGCTTGCCGCCCTCGATGCGCTGGCTGGACAGCAGCAGGTGGACGCCGATGGAGCGGCCGATGCGGCCGATGGACAGGAACAGGTCGATGAAGTCCGGCTTGGCAGTGAGGAGTTCACCGAACTCGTCGATCACCACGAACAGGTGCGGCAGCGGCTCCAGGTCGGGGCGCTTCTCGGCGCGCAGGGCGGCGTAGTGGCCGATGTCGGCGACGTTGCCCGCGTTCTTGAGGACCTGCTGGCGGCGCTTGACCTCGCCGGCGAGCGAGGCGTGGACGCGTTCGACCAGGCCGGCCTGGTTCTCCAGGTTGGTGATGACGCCGGCGACGTGCGGGAGGTCCGCGAAGGGGGCGAAGGTGGCGCCGCCCTTGTAGTCGACGAGGACCAGGGAGAGGTCCTCCGGCGGGTGGGTGGCGACCAGGGCGAGGACGAGGGTGCGCAGCAGTTCCGACTTGCCGGAGCCGGTGGCGCCGACGCACAGGCCGTGCGGGCCCATGCCGAGCTCGGAGGACTCCTTCAGGTCGAGCAGTACGGGCTCGTGGGAGTCGCTGATGCCGATGGGCACGCGCAGGAAGGCGCGTTCGCCGCGCGGCGCCCACATCCGGTTCAGGTCGAGGCCGGCCACGTCGTCGATGCCGAGCAGTTCGGCGAAGTCGACCGGGCCGGTGAGCGGGGCGTCGACCATCGACTCGGCGGACAGCCTCAGCGGGGCGAGCATCCGGGCGAGGCCCTCGGCGAAGGGGATGCCGATCTCGTCGACGGTGCCGTGGGCGCTGATCGGCTCCGGCATGCGCAGGTCCTCGATGACGATCTGCTCGCCGTCGACGGTGATGCGCACGCCCACGCTGCCCGGCTCCTGGATCCGCTGGTCCAGCAGATGCAGGACGGTCACGCTCATGTCGCGCAGGCCGACCGCGTCGTCGGGACGCGGCAGGTCGACGGCGTCGTCCCCGTGCCCGTCGGCGACGACCAGCAGCCGGGAGGTCATGGCGAGGGCGTCCTTGCCGGACAGGCCGCGGCGCACCTCGGCCGCGTAGGAGGCGCGGCGGCGCAGCTCGGGGCCGATCTGGCGGGCCAGTTGGGGCAGCGAGGGCGCGATGCGGCGGGCGGCGACGGGGCCGTCGAACTGCTCGGAGTCGAGCAGGTGCGGCAGCCACTTGGCCCACTCCCAGTCGGCGATCCGCTCGCCGGAGGCGGCCAGCGCCATGGCCACGTCGTCGGGCGCGTGGGTGGCGGCGGCCTGCACGATGAGCGCGCGGGCGACCCGGAGGGTGTCCTCGCGGCTGCCGATCACGGTGATGTTGCCGACCCGGTCGAGCGGGACGGTCAGCGGGAGTTCGGTGCCGACGCTGAAGCGGGACACCAGCGCGGACGCCTCGTTCAGCATGAACTGGTCGGGCGGGGTGAGCACGGAGGAGCTCGGCTGGCCCACCCTCAGGTCCCGCACCGGCATCTCGCCGGTGCCGACGCGGACCCGCAGGAAGTCGGCGTCCATCCGGCGCCGCTCCCACAGTCGGGCGGGGTCGCGCACGATGTCGTACAGCGCGTCCGGCGGCGGGTTGAGCACCCCGGTGCTCTCGCGCCGCTCCCGCTCCTCCTTGGACAACTCCTCCCGCGTGTCCTCCAGATACGAGAGGTAGGCCTCGCGCTGGGTGCGGCGGGTGCGCTGGGCCTTGCCGCGCTGGGAGAAGAGCATGACCATCGAGCCGACGATGGTGACGACGAGGATGATCGCGCCCAGCCCGGCGAACTGGCTGTTGCGCACGACGGTCATCATCACGACGGACGACATGACACCGGCGACGGGCAGCAGCGAGGTCGCGATCGAGCCCGTCTTGCCGTCGGGCAGGTTGGGCGGCGCCTCTATGGTGCGCGACTCGGGTGCGGCCGGGGGCCTGGTGGTGCGGGCCGGCCGGTGGATCAGTCGGGTGCTCATCGTCCTTGCCTCGTCCTCAGTGGTCCTCGAGTTCCCTTCGTGCAGGGGCTGTTCAGCGGCTCTTCTGGGAGAGCTGGAAGACCTCCGCGGCCAGCCGCGTGGCGGCCTCCCGGGTGTCCCGCGCGAGCAGGTCGGTGCGGATGGTGCCGCCGGCCGCCAGATGCCGGTCGTACGGCAGGATCCGCACGCTCGCCCCGGTCGACTTCAGCTGCTCGGCGGCCTTCTCGACGTCGACGCCGGTGTGCGGGACGGTCTCGGTGAGCACGACGACCGTCGAGGTGGTGATGTCCCGGGGCAGGCCACGCATCCACTGCAGGACGGCGTGCGTGCTGGCGACGCCCTCGAGCGTGGCGGGCACGGTGAGGATGCGGGCCTGGGCGGCGGAGAGCGCGGTGCGGGCGACCTCGGCCGGCATCGTCTCGCAGTCGACGACGGTCACCCCGAAGTAGCGGCGCATCGACACCATGACCCGCTCGTACGCCTTGGTGTCGAGCATGGCCCCGACCTGCCCCTGACTGCCGGGCAACAGCCAGGCGTTGTCGGGCAGTTGGACCAGGTAGCCGGTGATTTCGAGGAGCGACATCTGTGGCTGGACGACGTCGGCGAGGTCGCCGGTGGTCCAGCGCAGGGTCTCCGCGCCGAGCCTGAGCGGCAGCGAGCCGAGCGCCGGGTCGGCCTCGATGACGAGGGTCGGGTCCTGGCGGTAGTGGGCGTAGGTGGTGCCGAGCAGGGCGGCGACCGTCGTCTTGCCTGAGCCGCCGCGGATGGAGGTCACCGCGATCTGCCGGCCGGTGGTGACCGGCTGCTGGAGTATCTCGGCGGTCGCGGTGGTCTCGGCGACCTCACGCGCCGCCGAGGAGGACACGGTACGGCGTACGGCACGCAGGGCGCGGGCGCTGAACGGCTCCCCGCGACGCGGCCCGCGACCGGCGGAGGCGAGCTTCTTGTCCACGACCGGGCGGGAGTCGGGGGTGGCGCGGGGTGAGCGGGCACGGGGGGCGGGGGCCTGGGGCGGGGCCTGGGCCGGCTGAGCCTGCTGGGGCTGGGCGTACGCCTGCTGCGGTTGCTGCGGCTGGGCGGGGTGGCCCTGCTGCGGATACGCGGCGGCCTGGTCGCCGTGTCCCTGCTGCGGGTAGCCGTACGGCTGCTGCGGCTGGGCAGGGGCTGCCTGCTGCGGATAGCCGTACGGCGGTTGGGGCTGGGGCTGGGGCTGGGACTGCTGCGGCTGGGGCTGCTGCGGCTGGGCGGGGTCGGCCTGCTGCGGGTAGCCGTACGCCGGGGGCGGGCCCTGCGGCGGGACGTTCTGCGCGCCCGGCTGCTGCCCCGCCGCCTGCTGCGCCTGCTGCCCTGCCGCCTGCTGTCCCGCCGCCTGCTGCTCCGCCGACTGCTGTGGCTGCGCGCCCGGTTGGGGGACACGCTGCTGAGCCGCGCCACCCTTCAGGTCGCGCAGCACGTCGCTCTGCCAGTTGTCCCCGCTCGGCATGTCGCCCTTCTCTCCTGCTACGCCGCCGCCTCCTGCTCCCGCCCGGAGCGACGGCGCGGCGGCGTCTGGTCTTCGAGTCTCAGAACTTGTTGAGCAGTTGCCCGTAGATGCCGAACGCCCCGATGGCGAGCGGGAAGAGCCCGATCACCCCGAGGGACTCGATCAGGTCGGCGAACCGCCGCAGCCGTACCCGGACGTGCTCCGGCGGCTCCACCGCGAGGACCAGCAGCGGCAGCAGTGCCGCCGCGGCAAGCAGGACGAGCGCGCCGGCACCTCCCGCGTGGTCCAGCCACAGCACCGCGAGGCGTACGACGAGCAGCGCCGCCGCCCCGAACAGCGCCACGACCTCGGCGACCAGCGGGAAGGCCCGCGCCCGGGACAGCAGGACGACGGCGGTGAGCGAGGCGAGGGTCACCGTCCAGACGGTCGGCTCCTTCGCGGTGGTCAGCAGCCAGCCGCCCGCGGCGGCCGACGCGGCGGTGACCACGGTGGCGAGGGCGAGTCCGCGGTGGGTGGCGGCGAGGGCGTTGGCGACCTCGTGCCGGCTCACCGAGGTGCCCGAGGAACGCTTGTCGTCGAGCGCGGTGAGCCCCGAGGCCATCAGCGCGAACCGCGGCAGCAGCCCGAGCAGAATGACCGAGACCACGGCCATCACGGCGCCGATCCGGTCCGCCCGGTCCTGGACGAGGGCGACGGCCTCCCACACGGCGGCCACACCGACGATCGCCCCGGCCCCGATGAGCCCGCCGCGGCCGAGCGGCGAACAGTAGGCGAGCAGCACGAGTGTGAGCACCAGCGCGGCGGCGACACCGGCCAACCGGGCCGTCCCGGACCAGTCGTGGGCGTCGGCTGCGGTCCACGCGGTCAGCAGGCCGAGCCCGCCGGAGGCGAGCAGCAGCGCGGTGGCCAGGCCCCGGTTGCCCTCGCCGATCTTCGCGGTCGCCGCACCGGCGATCAGGAACACCGCGGTGACGGCCGCGAGGCCGGTGGCGACCGACTCCAGCGCGAACTCGCGCCGCGCCAGCAGGGCCGCGATCACGGCGAACACGATGGTGGCCACACCGGCGGCGGTACGGCGTACGGCGGGACGCCAGCGCCAGCCGCGCAGGTCGAGGTCGTCGGCGACCTGGTCGGTGACGTCGTGCACGACCGGCGCCGGCGGTGCGGCGTGGGCGCGGACCAGGCGCAGTACGGCGCCGTCGGGGACCTCCGCCGACGACAGCGTGGCGTCGTGCGGCAGCGCGGAGCCGTCGGAGGTGATCAGCTGACGGGTGGTCGGCCGGGACGCGGCCCGGTCGTCGAGCAACTGCAGTATGTCGGGGAGCAGTTGGCCGATCGGAGTGTCCGACGGCAGCACGATGTCGGCGCGTCGCCGCTCACCGATCAGAGTGACCCTGCTCAACTGGGTCCGGAATGAAGTTGCTGTGCTCACCACTCACCGGAACCTATCATCGCGTCGTTTCGGGCATGGGCGCGCTCTGATGTGGTCACGCCCCCCGTCCACACCCTGTTCACTGCTTCTCCGCACCCTTGTCGCCGTTGTCACCCTTGTCGTCGGCGCCGCTCGAAGAGGCGCTGGGCGTCGGGTCGTACAGCTGCCCCTGCTGCTGTTGCTGCTTTTCCTGTTCGGCCTTCTGCTTGGCCAACGTGGCCTGGAGGAAGGACCAGCCGATGCATCCGGCGCACAGTACGGCCGCGATCGCGATACCCGCGAACATCTTGCCGAACCGCTCGTCCGCCGTCCGCCGGGCGCGCTGCGCGCCGAACAGCAGCGCGTCGCGCATCCGGCGCCGGCGCACCGCCACCGACTCCAGCAGCTGGCTGTCGTAGTCCCGTGCCATTCAGTCGTCCTGTGTAGGGGGTGTACGTGGGGGTTGAACGTGGGGGTTCAGTCGCCCGCGGCGAGGCCGAGGCGGTGCCGCATGGCGGCGTACTTCTGTGTGAGCCGCCGGGCGGTGTGCTCGTCGAGCACGGCGAGGCGGGCCGGGTCGGCGTTGTGCGCGAGATCGGCGGCCTTGACGAGCCGGGCCCCCTCAGTGGCCAGGATCCGGCCCGCGTACGCCTCCGGGTCCTCGTCCGGCCGCTTGGTCACGGCCCGTACGACGTCCTTGGTGCGCTGCGGGAGTGCGGCGGCGTCGAGCCAGTCCTCGCTGAGCACCCCGTCCTCGACGGCGTCGTGCAGCCACGCGGCGGCGACGAGCTCCTCGCCCCCGCCCCGGGCACGCACGCCCTCGGCGACGGCCGACAGGTGCTCGGCGTAAGGCCGTCCGGCCTTGTCCGTCTGCCCGGCGTGCGCGGCACGCGCGACGGCCTCGACCTCGCTGAGACTCATCTCCGCCCCGGTCCCGGGCGGCCTCTCCTGCGGCATGCGGATCCCCCTGACTTGGCTTCCGCAACATAGGACATGAACGCGCCAGGCGTACAGCCGGGGTACGGCCGTCTCTCGGGCCCTGTCACGCCCCTCCCGACAATCCTGACACGATCATGAAGAGCACCCACAGCACCGGGACCAGCGCGATGTACGCACGCGGCCGCCGGTGCACGGGCACGCCGGGGTCGTAGCGCGGGCCGAGCATTCCCGGCCCGGGAGCAGGGAGCCTGTTCACCTTGCGCACGGCGAGGAGGTTCCTTACCAGCGTCAACGGCCCGAAGACGAACAGCGAGAGGGGGCTCCACCAGCCCCAGGCCAGGGTGTGGGTGGTCAGCGCCCGGTACACGGCCAGCCCGCAGGTCAGGCACATCGGGCCGGCCGTCTTCCGGAACCCCATGAGGATCACGAGCCCCCGGTGAGCACGGAAGGCGACGTCCGCCGCGGGGGAACCTCCGCAGAACCTGCACATGGGTCGGGTGGGGGCTTCAGGGTGCGAGGCGGGGAGTTGAGGCTGCGCGGCGGTGGAAGGGCCTGGGCCGGCCTGGCGCTGGTCGGCGGGCGGGGCGTCGGCCTGGGGCTGGTCGCCGGGCTTGGCGTCGGCCTGGAGCTGCTCCTCGGTGGACGGGTCGGCGTACCAGGCGCGCAGCGAGGTGGCTATGGCGTCCAGGAGGCCGTTCCCCACGGCCTCCGCGATCTCCCCGTCGCTCATCCGCTCCGCGGTCACGACCGCGGTGGCGGCGCGCACGGCGTCGGCGGGCCGTAGCCCTCGCTCCGACGGTGCCTGGGGCATCGGGCTGTGCCGCCACCGGTGCTCGGGTGTCACGGCGCCGACACCGTGCAGGGCGTCGACAGCACGCTGGAGCGGCTTGCTGTAGAGGGGAAACGGCACGTGAATGGCACCGCTCGGCGACTTGTGCCCCCCGCCCCACTTCACGTCCCGGTCCTCGTCCGTGAGCGCGTCGAAGGCGTCGGCGAGCTCCTGCCACGCCTCCGCGTCGTCACGGTCGAGCTGGGCGAGCAGTCGCCGGTCGTCGGCCGGGGTGACGACACGGGCCAGCTCTTCGAGCGCGGCGACATCGGGCGCCTCGGTGACCGACCCGACACCGGGCTCGTGACTGAGCAGGCCGAGGACACCGAGGGGGGTGAGACCACGATCGTGAGCCTCACGGACCTTGGTGTACCACCCCAACCCCGCCTTGTAGGCGCCGGGACTGCTGGCGTTCCGGTGCATCCACTCGACGTCGGTGGCATCGCCCCAGGCGTATCCGACGACTTCGCCGTCGGGGGCGGTGACGGTGACGTAGTGCACGGGACTGGTCATGCTGGTCAGGCCTCGGGGGCCGTTACCTCCGCAGATACTCGGTTCAAGCGCGGGCCCACCAGTGGTTCGCTAGTCGCCCTGGGCAAGGGCCTCGACCGCGTCGGCGTTCGGGGCGTCGGTCAAGGAGCCTGGGTGGGGGCGGCCCTTGCCTGCAGTCTCCGGGGTGCCGTACAACTCGGCGAGGGCCTGGGACGGCAGAAGGCCCCGCTGCTTTCCATCACGCAGCCGACGGATCCAGAAGCCGCCTTCGTTCGCCGCACGGGGGCCACCAGCCTGCCGCGGTTCCCACGCGGCGGCGTCGTCCTCGTCGCCGGCCCACACCCAACCGAGGACGGCGCCATCCTGCTTGTCGACCACCGTGAAGTAACGCACCGGCTTGTCCGTGTGGTTTCTGTATCGTGGCGGGCCCGACACGAGGTTGAAGTGCACGTCATCGTTGAAGCGCGGGTTGACCGGCTGTCCGTCATTCACCATTGGCGAGGGACTTGACCGCGTCGGCGTTCGGGGCGTCGGTGAGGGAGCCGGGCAGGGCCCGTCCGCGGTTGCCTTCCGGGTTGGACAGCATCTCCGCGAGGGCCTGGGACGGCAGGATGCCCCGCCCCTTGGCCTCTTGCAGCCGGGCGTGCCAATGACCGCCCTCGGCGAGGGCCCGGCCTCCGGCGGCGTTGCGTGGCACCCACGCGGCGGCGTCGTCCTCGTCACTCGCCCACACATATCCGAGGGCCGCGCCGCCCTCCTTGTCGACCACTGTGAAGTACCGCACCGGCTTGTCGGTCCGGGTGCGGTACCTCGACGGACCCGGCGCCACGAGGTCGAAGTGCACGTCCTCGGCGAAGCGCGGGTTGATCGGTCGTTCGCTGCTCATGAAAGTGGCATCCCGGCTCAGCCCTTGTCGGCCAGGTCCTTGACGACGTCAAGGACCGAGGCTTCTTTGAAGGACCCGGGAACAACATGGCTCGGGTTCGCCGGATCGGTATCCCGCATGAGCTCGGCGAGCGCCTCCGTCGGACTCAGCCCGCGGGCCTTGGCATCGCGGAGCTTGGAAACGTAGAGGGCACCCCGATTGAAGGCCTCGTCGCCTCCCGCCTGCCGGGCTTTCCAGCCCGCGGCGTCGTCCTCGTCATTCGCCCATACGTAGCCCAGGACCGCTCCCTGCGGATTCGCCACCGTGACGTACTGCACAGGCTTGTCCGTGCTTCGGGCATAACGCGGCGGACCTGCGACCTCTTCGAACTGGAGAGGTTCGGTAATCCGGGGATCTACTTGCCGTTCCCGGCTCATGTGGTGTCTTCCTCTCCCACTACCTGGGCAGAACTTCGCCGTACACCTGGATCTGGCCATTCTCCCTGAACACGCGGGTCACGCGGTACTCCGTACCGCGCCCGAGAAGGAGTTCCCGCTCGCCCATGCCGTACTTGCCCACCTTCTCCACCCAGAGAGCCGGAGTTCCCTTCGGCACCCTCAGATGCAGAAGGGCGTCCTCCCCTGCGAACGCGGCCACGGGATGGTTCCCGAGCGAGGTGGACATGTAGCCCTTGTCCCTGTACGTGTTGCCCAGCATGTCGAGCGGATCGTCGAGGTCGAGGTGTCCGATGCCTGTACCGCGGACCACCAGGACGTCCTCCGGGACAGCGTGGCCTGCGAGAGCCGCGTCGACCTCGTCAATGTTGTGCTGGACGTACGGGGTCAATTTGGAGTCGTCGCCTCGCAGGTATCCATTCATTTCCTTGTAGGTGCCCCAGCCGTCGGGGTGCGGTGCCGGAAGGCCGTAGTTGGGCTCATCGGTGTAGTCCCAGACCGATTGCCGCCGGACCTCCGGCATGTTCTCGGCGTAGTCGTTCCAATACGTCTGGCCGTACTTGATGGCGTCGGCGTCCGTGGCGAACGGCACCGTGCCGTCGGAGATTTCGGCGTACGCCACCTGATGTTGCTGAGCCGGTGTGAGCTTGTCCCACTCCGCGTCGGACACATGGGGCTGGTACTCGAACGGCTCCCCGGCCCCGCTCCCCGGCACATCCGCGCCCTGGTGCCCCGGAGCATCGGTGCCGTGGTGCGCGGCGGCGTCCCCGACGCCCGCGTGGTCACCGGCGTGCGCGGCATCGTCCGCGTGGTGACCGACACCGTCGTCACCGTGTCCGGCCCCGTGCGAGGCGTCGTCGGCGTGACCGGCGCCGGGGATGTCGTGCCCGGTGCCGTGCGGCGCGTCCGGGGTGCCGTGGCCGCCGGTGCCGGGGACGTCGTGGCCGCCGGTGTGCGGCGTCGACGTCGGGGCGTCGTGCGGCGTGGTGGTCGGCGTCTGGTCGTAGGCGGACGGCGACGGCGCGTGATCGTACGCCGATGGCGACGGTGCGTGCCCGTACGGGGATCCCGACGGCGTCTGTGCGTACGGGTTCGTACCCGGCGCCTGGTCGTAGGCGGAGGGCGAAGGAGCGTGGTCGTACGGGGATCCAGACGGCGCGTGACCGTATGGCGATCCCGACGGTGCCTGACCGTATGGCGATCCCGACGGGGCGTGGTCGTACGCGCTCGGCGACGGCGTCGTGTCGAAGGCGCCGCCCGGCGTGTGGCCCACGGGCGTGGTCGGCGTGTTGTAGTGGCCGGCGTTGGGCGCGTTGTAGTGCCCGGCGTTGTCGACCGTGTGTGCGGCCGCGTCGGTGCCCGCGTGGCTTCCGGCGTACGACGGGGTGGGGGCGCCCTGGGTCGTCCAGTGGGCCGGGAGTGTCGGTGTGGTGCCGTGCGGGACCGTCGGGGTGTTCGGCTCGTAGTGGACCGGCGTCGTGTCGATCGCGCCGTTGGGCGAGATGAGGTTGCCGTTGGGGTCCATCAGGCGGCCGTCGGGCAGGTTGACGGCTCCGTCCGGGAGGGTGGAGATGTCGATGTTGCCGACGCCCCGCAGGCCCTTCGTGATGTCGCCGATCTTCGACAGACCGGCACCGGCGCCCTTGGCGATGTAGGTCATCGGGTCGATGACCTTGCCCGCCTTGCCCGCGACCGACAGCACCTTCGCCACCGCACCGGCCTTGCCCGCGCCCGCGACACCGGCGCCCGCGCCGCCCGTGAAGACGGTCGTCAGGACGTTGAAGGTGACCGCACCAGCCGCACGGCCGGGGTTCTTGCCCCACTCGTCCCACGCCACCAGCGCCTTGCCGGTCTCCTTCATCGCGGTGCGCGAATCACGGATCCAGGAGGGGAGTTTGTCGTCCGGCAGCGCCCAGAACGCCAGCTGCGCGCCCGGCATCATGCTGAGGGTCAGGCCGGTCGCCAACTGCGCCAGACCCTTCCACGCCTGGCCCATCGCGTCCCAGCCGCCGAACCCGACCAGCGTGCCGAGGCCCTTGATCGTGCCCCAGACGCCGTCCACGATCAGGCCGTCCCACACGAACGACTTCACCCAGTGGCCGACCTCGTACCAGTGGTGCTTCTCCTCCACCGGGTCGCCCCAGGGAAGCTTCGCGTTCTTCAGGTCGTCGGCCGCGAAGCCGTACTGGTCCTTGCGGTCGGACCCGTCCCCGGCCACCATCTGCGTCCCGCCCCACAAGGCGGTGATCTTGTTGTGGCAGGTGCGCTCGGCCGCCCAGAACGCCGCCACCGTCGCGGTGATGTCATCCCGGATCTGGTTGTGCTCGTCGACCTTGTCGCCGTCGTACTCCCACTCGTCGTCGTCCTTGACGGAGTCGACGAACGTGTGGGCCTTGGTCTTCAGTTCCTTCAGCTTGTCGACCAGGGGACGGATCTCCGTCGCGTACGTCGACAGCGCACCGGACACCGTCTCCAGGTCGTCCCCGAAGGTGTCCGCGCGGTCCTTGACCGGCTTCGTCGTCGCGAACAACTGCTCCGCCTCCGGAGCCGTGTAATACGCCGAGAGGCCCTGGAACTGGGAGTGGACCTCCTCGCCGGTCTTGCGCACATGACCGGCGTCCTTCTTCAAGTCCGCGTAGTCGGTCTCCAGCTGTGCCAGATCACCCGTGAACTGCGGAATCTGCTCCGGCTGGATCACCGCTTACCCACTCCCGGCAGATCGACCTTCGGCGCGGCCAGCGTGTTCCGCTGCGCCTCCGAGGCCATCTCCTGATCACCGTTGAGGTACGCGGTCGTGGCATCCACCACGCCCTGCAGCGACTTGCCCGCCCGGGCCGCGACGTACTGCAGGTCCTTCGACGCCCGCTCCGCGTACTGCGACAACGCCAGGGCGACCAGGCCACCCGCGGCCTTCTCACCGCCCTCGCCGCCGCCCTCGGCGGAAATGGTGCCCGCGCTCGTCGCCGCAGACGTCAGATGCTCACCGAACGCCTTGCCGTACTTCTCCAGGTCAGACGCGGTCTCACCCGTCGTCTTCAACACACCGGAGATACCCTGCGGATTCAGATCCCAGCCGGGCACAGAAAACCCCCGTTTTCCTCAACTTCCGATACCGAAGAAACAGCTGTCGCTCAGCCGATGTTGTCGACCGCGGCCTTGGCCCGCTGGATCGTCGACTGCGCCGTGCCGTCGTTCTTCTCCAGCGTCGACTTCAGCAGCGTGATGATGTTCTTCACCTCGTTGGAGGCATTCGTCCACCGCTGTTCCTTGCCGTGGTACTCGTCCGCCACGCCATCCGCCGTGAAGTCCGCCATCGCGTTCTTCACCTGACGGTCACGGTTGCCGATCACCTCTTCCAGACGACCGATCACCACCTGGATGTTCGACTGAGCATCAGCCGACGCACCCGTGTCGTACGACCGACGATCCGCACCAGAACCCGCCATCACACACCACTCCCCGAAAGTCGAAACACAGCCCGCACAGAACGACTCAGACCAACCTCAGCGGAAACGCGCCGCATCGAAGTTCGCCGCACCCATCTGCTGCTTCGCGTTGTCACCCTGCTCCTGGTCACCCGAGCTGAACGCCGAGTCCATCCCCGACTGACCACCCAGGATCGCCGACAGCGACCCGTTCAAGTCGGACGTGATCCTGTCCGCCTGCGCCTTGAACTGGTCGAACATCGCCCGACCCGAACCGTTGAACTTCCCCTCCAACGGCGTCGCCGCATCCACCAACTGCCGGATCAACGAACCGAGATCAGTACTCGACCCCCGCGAATCACGCTGGAGCTGCGACAGCGTCTGCGCGCCCATGTCGAACTTCATCAGGCCTCCCCCGTCGGGCTGCTACGGCGGACCGTGCCCGGTCCGCCTCATAACTCTCGTCCCATCTCTATCAACCCGGCAGTTGCCGCTGCAATCGAGGTCCCCGGCACTCACACAAGCACCACAACTCGGCCGTCAGGTCTCCCGAGTCTCCGGAATCGCATCCTGCAGCTCCGTCACAGCGCGTTCACCGGGCTTGACGGCGAGGAGGCGGCGGGCGGCATCCAGGGCCCACGTCGTGTCGACGGGGTGGGCGGCGGCGGTCATCAGCGCCAGTTGCAGGCCGAGGTCGTACGAGGGTTGTTCCTCCGCGAGCCTCGCGATGCCGCGCTCGACTGCGGTTTTGATGGCAGGCAGGAGAAGAGTGACGAGTTCCCGACGCAGCAGCGCGCTGATGTGCCGGTCGAACTGCACGCGGTCCGCGACGAGCAGCAGCGCCTCGGCCGCCTTGAGCCGCTCGTCCGCCGTGCCGCGCTCCTCGACCATGTCGGCACTGTCCCCCACGGCGTCGGCGAGCACCCCGAAGGTGTCGTCCTGCCCGTGCAGCCGGTCGTACGAGGCTCCCCGCCATGCGGCGGATTCCGGCGACCGGGCCGCCTGAACCACCGCTTCGTATCCGACCGCGTCCGCCCAGCGGGTGAGCGCGGCGCAGGCCAGGAAGCGGCCTGCCGGATCCTCGTCGGGATCCCGCAGGACTTCCTTCAGCGCCTCGGAACGCTCCTGGTAGCCACCGTCGAGTCCCTCGCTGATGACGTCATCGGGATCGGCGGCGGTGCCGTCGAAGTCCACGAAGAGCAGTTGGGCGACTCTGGCGCTCGGCTCCCATGGACCTTGGCTGTCGGACAATCGGTACTCCTGTGCTCAGGTCGGCTCGCTGGATCACGTTATCCGGCTCGTCACGGCGTCTTGGTCGTCGGGTAGGGGCCGTTCACGTAGTCCTTCGGGACGATCCCGCTGATCAGCCATTCGCCGTCGCGTCGGGTGTTGAGCAGCGCCATGACCCTGCGGTGCACCTTGCTGGTCTTGCCCTTGCTCAGACCGAGGTCGTTGACGAACTTGGTCACCGCGTCGGTGTCCGTCGGCTTGAGAGTCGCCGGCACCTCCACGTCCTTGCCGGCCGTCTTGGTGATGTCGTCGCTGATGCTCTGCTGGATCTGCTCAGGACGCAGGATCTCGACGTTCGAGACCTTGCCGGCGTCGATGTCCGCCTGCAGCCGCCGGTAGTCGATGCTGACTTCCTGGGCGCCGTAGACCTTGCCGGTCCCGTCCTTCGGAGCGAAGGAGGTGAACTGGCTCGACTCCTTGGCCTTGGGGTTCGCGCCGCCCAGCACGTGCTCGAGGGGCGTGATCTTTCCGTCCGGATTGGCCGGCACGATGCCGGCGTCCGGGTCGAACCGCGACTTGCGCAGCCCGTACTGGTTGTGGGTGGCGTTGAAGTCGTCGTCCTGCCGGATGATGGGGGGTTCGTCTTCCGCCGAGGTCTTGGGCGGAGTCTCGTCCGTGGCAGGTGCGACGCCGTCGCCGTCCGTCCCGCCCGTCGAGTCGTCGGCGCGATCCGCGGGGGAAGAGCCGCCGTCGTCGGCGTGCTGTCCGGCGGGGCCCGCGTCCGCGTTGTCGCTGTGCGGGGGTGCGTCATCGCCGTGCGGGGGTGCGTCGTCGCCACGCGCCGGTGCGTCATCGCCGTGCGGAGGCACGTCGTCGCCACGCGCGGGTACGTCATCGGCGCCCGAGGCCACGTCGTCACCGTGTCCGCCGACGGGCGCGGGCGGGTCGCTGGGGTGCGCGTTGCCGGGCAGGCCGTCGTCCGGCCGCGTGGGTACGCCTTCGGTGCCGGAGGAGTGACCCGCGCCGCCCGCCGCGTTGTCGCCGGCGCCGACCAGGGCCGGTTCCTTGACCGGGGCGTCGACCTGCGAGCCTCCGGCGCCTGCCGTCGGTGTGGTGTCGGCCGTGTCGACGACCGTCTCCGCGGGTGCCTGGTCGGCGTGCTGGACGACGCTGCCCTGGCTGTCCAGGAGGTTGCCGTCGGCGTCCATGTACTGGGCGGGAGCGCCTTCCGGCGTCCCGAGGTCGATCGTGCCCTCCGGCAGCGCGACCGACTGCTCCGGCAGCCGCACGCTCCCGTCGGGGAGCCTGGTGGCGCCCTCGGGGAGTGCCGCGCCCTCCGGCAGCCGCACGGTGCCGTCCGGGAGCCTCAGCGAGCCCTCCGGCAGGGTGACAGCGTTGTCCGGGAGCGTGGGGATGTCGACGTTGCCGACGCCCCGGAGGCCCCGCACGATGTCGCCGATCTTCGACAGACCGGCACCGGCGCCCTTGACGATGTAGGTCATCGGGTCGATGATCCTGCCCGCCTTGCCCGCCGCCGACAGCAGCTTGGAGACCGCACCGGCCTTCGTCACGCCCGCTGCGGCAGCCCCCGCACCGCCCGTGAAGACGGTGGTGAGCACGTTGAAGGTGACCAGGCCGGCCGCGCGGGCAGGGTTCTTGCCCCACTCGTCCCACGCCACCAGCGCCTTGCCGGTCTCCTTCATCGCCGTACGCGAATCACGCAGCCACGACGGCATCTTGTCGTCCGGCAGCGTCCAGAACAGCGCGCCCGCACCCGGAATGACGGAGACCACCAGACCGGTGACCAGCTGGGCAAGGCCCTTCCAGGCCTGGCCCATCGCCTCCAGGCCGTTGAACCCGAGCAGCGTGCCCAGGCCCTTGATGGCGCCCCAGATGCCGTCGACGATCAGGCCGTCCCAGAAGAACGACTTCAGCCAGTGGCCGATCTCCCACCAGTGGTGCTTCTCCTCCACCGGGTCGCCCCAGGGAAGCTGCGCGTCCTTCATGTCCTCGGCGTCGAAGCCGTACTGGTCCTTGCGGTCGGAGCCGTCCCCGGCGACCATCTGCGTCCCGCCCCACAGGGCGGTGATCCTGTTGTGGCAGGTGCGCTCGGCCGCCCAGAACGCCGCCACCGTGGCGGTGATGTCGTCCCGGATCTGGTTGTGCTCGTCGACCTTGTCGCCGTCGTACTCCCACTCGTCGTCGTCCTTGACCGCCGCGAGGAAGGTCGTCGCGTCCGTCTTCAGCTGCTTCAGCTTGTCGACGAGGGGACGGATCTCCGTGGCGTACGACGACAGCGCGCCGGACACCTTCTCCAGGTCGTCGGCGAACGTGTCCGCGCGCTCCTTGACCGGCTTCGTCGTCGCGAACAACTGCTCCGCCTCCGGAGCCGTGTAGTACGCCGACAGGCCCTGGAACTGCGTATGCACGTCCCCGCCGGTCTTGCGGACCTCGGACGCGTCCTTCCCCAGGTCCGCGTAGTCCGTCTCCAGCTGCGCCAGGTCACCCGTGAACTGGGGTATCTGGTCCGGCTTGATCACCGCTTGCCCACTCCCGGCAGATCCACCGCCGGCGCGGACAACGCGTTGCGCTGCGCATCGGCGGCCATTGCCTCATCGCCATTCAGATAAGCCGTGGTCGCGTCCACCGCGCCCTGCAGCGATTTGCCCGCCCGGGCCGCGACGTACTGCAGGTCCTTCGACGCCCGCTCCGCGTACTGCGACAACGCGAGGGCGACCAGGCCGCCCGCGGCCTTCTCACCGCCCTCGCCGCCACCGCCCTCGGCGGAGATCGTGCCGGCGCTGGTCGCCGCCGACGTCAGATGCTCACCGAACGCCTTCGCGTACTTCTCCAGGTCCGACGCGGTCTCACCCGTCGTCTTCAACACACTGGAAATGCCTTGCGGCTTCAGATCCCAGCCCGACACCACAGTCCCCGCATCCCCGACGTTCCCTCAGTCCTGGTTTCCTCAGCCCTGTGCCGCGCTCAGCCGATGTTGTCGACCGCGGCCTTGGCCCGCTGGATCGTCGACTGCGCCGTGCCGTCGTTCTTCTCCAGCGTCGACTTCAGCAGCGTGATGATGTTCTTCACCTCGTTGGAGGCGTTCGTCCACCGCTGTTCCTTGCCGTGGTACTCGTCCGCCACGCCATCCGCCGTGAAGTCCGCCATCGCGTTCTTCACCTGACGGTCACGGTTGCCGATCACCTCTTCCAGACGACCGATCACCACCTGGATGTTCGACTGAGCATCAGCCGACGCACCCGTGTCGTACGACCGACGATCCGCACCAGAACCCGCCATCACACACCACTCCCCGAAAGTCGAAACACAGCCCGCACCGCGCGAAGGGGGCCAAACTCAGCGGAAACGCGCCGCATCGAAGTTCGCCGCACCCATCTGCTGCTTCGCGTTGTCACCCTGCTCCTGGTCACCCGAGCTGAACGCCGAGTCCATCCCCGACTGACCACCCAGGATCGCCGACAACGACCCGTTCAGATCCGACGTGATCCTGTCCGCCTGCGCCTTGAACTGGTCGAACATCGCCCGACCCGAACCGTTGAACTTCCCCTCCAACGGCGTCGCCGCATCCACCAACTGCCGGATCAACGAACCCAGGTCATCACTCGACCCCCGCGAATCACGCTGCAGATTCGAGAGCGTCTGCGCGCCCATGTCGAACTTCATCAGGCCTCCCCCGTCGGGCTGCTACGGCGGACCGTGCCCGGTCCGCCTCGCAAGTCTCCCCCATCTCTATCAACCCGATAGTTGTCTGTGCAATCAAAGCCCTCAGCAGGCACAGGAGCACCACGACTCGGCGGGGATCCCCTTACCACGTAGGTGAGTTGACGAGGACCGCCCATGGCAGCGGTGGTCGAGAACCAGCCACGGCGCCTCCATGGCAAGACCGCGTCATCCCGCCCCAAGGGCACGGGTGACGTCCGTACGGGCGATCACACGGCGGAGTCGGCCTTGAGGGACTCGACGAATGCGACGAAGGTTCCGGTCGGGAAGAGGAGGGGTCCGTAAGAGGGGTCCTTGGTGTCTCGTATCGCTACTCGGGCGGGGTCGTTTGCGACCTCTATGCAGGCGTTGCCGTCGCCGCTGCCGGAGTAGGACGACTTCCGCCAGTTCTCGGGGGTGATCACCGGGCGCCTCACAGTTCCTTGGCCAGACTGTGGATGAAGTCACGCGACCGGTCGGGGTCGAGTGACACCGCCTCCACTCTACGGAAGAGTGTTCGGAACACGCCGAGTTGAGCTTCGGAGTCGATGAAGAGCGTGCCGTGAGGACCATCACGGACCACGGTGTCCAGCCTTGGGACGACGCCGCCGGCGTACACCATGGCGGCTGTCATGTCGGCGAAGTCGTCCAGGTCGAAGGGGATGACGCGGACGGTGACATGGTCGGCTTCGGAGAACTCCAGGATGCGGGCAAGCTGAGCACGTGAGGTGACCCTGCCGCCGACTCTGATCCGCAGCGCCGCCTCGTGCACCAACGCCTCGTACGTGATCGGCTGCGACTTCTCAAGGATGACCCGCCGCTGCATTCGATGCCGGACGCGCAACTCGACCTCGCCCTCGGGGAGTTCGGGAACCCTGCGCGAGAACAGGGCCCGACCGTAGTCCTCCGTCTGAAGAAGTCCCGGCACGTGCAGGAAGTCCACGTCCCATCGGTAGGCGGCATGGTGCTCCAGCTCGGACAGGTCCAGGAACGAGGTCGGCAGGAGACCCCTGTACTCCTCCCACCAGCCGCGTGCCCGGTCGGTCGCCATCGCGGCCAAGGCGTCGACCAATGCCTCGTCCGTGCAGGCGTAGTGGGCCGCAAGGCGGCGAAGCCGCTGCTCACTCACGCCTGTGACGCCGGACTCGATCTGACTGATCTGGACGGAGTTCACGCCGAGCAGCCCCGCCGCCTCGCGTGCACTGAGACCTGCCGCGTCCCGGAGCCTGCGCAGTTCGACCGCCAGACGCATCTGTCGTGCCGTTGGTTCGCGCCTGGTCCCCATCGACCGCCCCTTCGTTCAACGCGCCTTGCAGCTCGACTCTTTCGGGCGTCAGATTACGCGACCAGCTTGCTCCAGGTTAAATCTAAGGTCTACCGTCAGTGACGCGACGCACACGCTGCGGAAACACCGGGGCACCGGAAGCGCACCGCCCCGTCCTGCCATGACGGCTGCGGCACTGCCACCGCCCGCCGACCGCAACCCCCCACCACTTGAACGGAGTTCACGCGTGCCCGAAAACCAAGCCGAACCGTGGGAGTACTCCCTCTACATCCCCAACGACCTACGCGCGGTCACCGTCAGCCGCCGCACCCTGCGCCTGATCCTGACGATGCACGGACTGATCGGCCTGGTCGACGTGGCGGAACTCCTCGCGGCCGAGCTGGTCTCCGATGCCGTACGCCACACCAAGGGGCCCGCCACCCTGCGCGTGCGCTGGTCGGCGGGCGTCCTGCGGATCGGGGCGTGGGACGCGGATCCCGAACCGCCTGAACCGCCACGGCTGCTGGAACAGGAGCCCGACCACGAGGACGGACGCGGGCTGGCACTGGTCCGAGCGTGCGCCGACACCTGGGGCTGGCAGCCGCTGAGCAGACTCGGCAACCGGGGCAAGTACGTGTGGTGCGAGCTGAAGGCGGCCTAAAGGAGACGTAGCCCTCAGCACCCAGGTCGGGCAGGCCCTTCAGATCATCGAGGTCGACGGGTTCACAGTCGGATGCGGATTTCCCTGGCGATTTCCATCAGGCTCGACAGATCCTCAGTCGGCACGGCGTAGTGGAAACCCCTGATCCGCTCCAGGAATTCGGTCGGCAGAGCGACGTGATGGGCTCTCACGTAGAACCAGAGGTCTCCTCGCCACACCCACTCCCCGTCCGAGTGGATGGCGTCGCCACCCATGACGGTCTGACCAGAACCCAGAACGTCCTCGGACGAGCCCATGACGCTGAAGAGATCATGCCCGGCCAGCACGTACTGGGTGATCCCCTGCTCATCGACGTATGCGGAATCAGCGAGGAAATCCCGCACACTCCCTCGCGGCACCCCGAAGGAAGGCGACCACAGCTCTTGGAAGTGATCTGCGATCTTCAGCATGCCGTCGAAATCCCGGTCGGCGACTCGCCTGACATTCGGCTTCCTAGGGCCCTTCCTGTCGGACAGCGGTGTCAACCCTGCGGAGTCGTGTTCTCCCAAGCCCGGGTCGGGCTTCCTTCCTCATCCCACTCATAGTGGGAGAGCGGGGTACCGCCGTCGGTGCTGTGAAGCTTCTTCGTGGCGAGAACGCCGCTCTCGTGCCAGCTCTTGCACTCCCCTGACAAGCTGCCCATCCGCATCATTCCCTCTGCGCGAAGGGCTCCGCTCTTGAACCACTCACGGAACGGTCCGTCCCGGTAACCGTCCGTGTAGGCCACCAGACTCACACGATGTCCTGCGAGGTACTCCTCGACCTCACCGGTGAAGAGTTCACCCCGGTACAGGAGTCGCTGAGCATAGTCGAGGTCCACCTCGGGATCATCGAGGTCGATACGCTTCACACTTACCGCGAGGGCAGGTAGTCAGCTGTTTTAATTTGGCGGAGCGGGCTGCTTTTCCTGTCCCTCGAAGAGATATCGATACACACTGCCCAAATATTCATAAAGGGCTTCCTCGCTATCGAACTCGATATCCGTCAAGCCTTCGTAATCACCGACTGACAGCTCTCTCGTACGCAACACCGACTCCAGCCCCGCTCGGACCGCATTGACGTACTCCTCCTTGAAGGCATGCAAGGTGGGACGCAGGTAGCCCGTGGTGTCGTAGGCCTGCTCCAAACCGAGGTACACCTTGACGAATTTCTCAAGTTCCCTATTCACGACTTCAACCTCGATTACGGATGACGGCCCGGGGCAGGGTTGGCATACATGGTGATGAGCTTCCAGTCCCCGTCCTCCATACGATAAATGGGGCGAATGGTACCGCCTGCGAAGTCGACAGGCAGGAACTCGTTCAGATCCGCCGGGTTTCGGTAGAACCCGCTGAAGCGCTTGTGACCTTCGGGGCCGAGTAGATCCTCGATCGGCAACTCGGCGTCCGGGGGCTCACCGGTACGTGAGATCTCGTCGCGGAAGTACTGATCGGCCCTCACCATGTCCTCCGGATTCTCGAACCGAGTCGCGTACGGACCTACTCGGTGGACACCGCCGTGCACGCCGTCGACCGTGGTCCCGGTCAGTGGATCAACGTTGTTCTCCGATTTCACATGCCCGGCGTTAGCAGAATTGGGACCGTACATCTGAGGGTTTCCGGATGAGTCGAGCTTCGGAGTGCCCAACCTATCCTGCAAGGCTTGCTCGTCCGGGTACAGGTGACGACCAGGCGCATGGCCTTCCCCGCCCTGCCTGTCATCAAGTTCCTTGATGCGGTCGTCGACGAACCGAGGATCAAGCGGTGGCTCAGTCCCCGGAGACGGAGGCTCTGCGGAGGGAGTTGAGTCACCTGCTGGTGAGTCCGGCGTCGCTCCGTTCGGCTCAGGCGCATCTCCAGGCCCGTGGCCACCACTGCCTCCGGTGCTGTCGCTGTGAGCGCCACCGTTGCCATGGTCGGTCGAAGACTGATCGTGGTGACTGCTGCTCGGACCATCATGGTGACCGCTCGTCGGACTGTCTGTGTGCCCGCCGGCGTGGTTGGTCGGAGGTTCATGGCCGGCGGAAGGGCCAGCACCGTTCTCATGCGCTGATCCGCCAGGCAGATGATTGCCCACTGTGCCGCCGGGGAGGTCGCCTCCGGCGTGGACGGCGGGCACGTCGCCACCCGCGTGCACCGTCGGCGTGGTGGGCACGTCCTCCCCGACCCGCCCAACGTCGCCAAGGTCGCTGCCCAGGCGGACGTGCTGGCCTGCCTGTTCGGCAGCCTGCGCGCCCGCGCCCACCAGCGCCGGTTCCTTCACCGGGGAGTCGACGCGGGGGACGTCCGCCCCCGACGCCGGGTTGCCCGACGTCGGCCTGTCCACCACGTCCGTGGGGGCGTTGTCGACGTTGTCGACCACGTTGCCCTGGTTGTCGAGGAGGTTGCCGTTCGGGTCCATGTACTGGGCCGGGGAGCCGTCCACGCTCGGCAGTTTCGTCGTGCCCGCGGGAAGGACCGGGGTGTCGTCCGGGAGTTTGATGTTGCCGTCGGGGAGCCGGGTCGCGCCGTCCGGGATCGTGGCGCCCTCGGGCAACCGCACGGTGCCGTCCGGGAGCCTCAAAGAGCCCTCGGGGAGAGTGAACGCGTTCTCCGGGAGGGTCGGGATGTCGATCGCGCCGACGCCCCGCAGGCCCTTCGTGATGTCGCCGATCTTCGACAGACCGGCACCGGCGCCCTTGGCGATGTAGGTCATCGGGTCGATGACCTTGCCCGCCTTGCCCGCGACCGACAACACCTTCGCCACCGCACCGGCCTTGCCCGCACCCGCGACACCGGCGCCCGCACCACCCGTGAAGACGGTCGTCAGCACGTTGAAGGTGACCGCACCGGCGGCACGACCGGGGCTCTTGCCCCACTCGTCCCACGCCACCAACGCCTTGCCGGTCTCCTTCATCGCGGTGCGCGAATCACGGATCCAAGACGGCAACTTGTCATCCGGCAGCGCCCAGAACAGCACCTGCGCACCCGGCATCATGCTGAGCGTCAGGCCGGTCGCGAGTTGCGCAAGGCCCTTCCAGGCCTGGCCCATCGCGTCCCAGCCGCCGAAGCCGACCAACGTGCCGAGGCCCTTGATGGTGCCCCAGACGCCGTCCACGATCAGGCCGTCCCACACGAACGACTTCACCCAGTGGCCGACCTCGTACCAGTGGTGCTTCTCCTCGACCGGATCGCCCCAGGGAAGCTTCGCGTTCTTCATGTCGTCAGCCGCGAAGCCGTACTGATCTTTACGCTCCGACCCGTCCCCGGCCACCATCTGCGTGCCGCCCCACAAGGCAGTGATCTTGTTGTGGCACGTGCGCTCGGCCGCCCAGAAGGCCGCCACCGTCGCGGTGATCTCGTCCCGGATCTCGTTGTGCTTGTCGACCTTGTCCTCGTCGTACTCCCACTCGTCGTCGTCCTTGACCGACGTCACGAACGTCGTCGCGTCCGCCTTCAGCTGCTTCAGCTTGTCGACGAGGGGGCGGATCTCCGTCGCGTACGAGGACAGGGCGGAGGACACCGTCTCCAGGTTGTCGGCGAAGGTGTCCGCGCGGTCCTTGACCGGCTTCGTCGTCGCGAAGAGTTGCTCCGCGTCGGGGGCGGTGTAGTACGCCGACAGACCCTGGAACTGGGAGTGGACGTCCTGGCCCGTCTTGCGGACGTTGCCCGCGTCCTTCTTCAAGTCCGCGTGGTCGGTCTCCAGTTGCGGCAGGTTCCCCGTGAACTGGGGGATCTGGTCCGGCTGGATCACCGCTTGCCCACCCCCGGCATGTCCACCTTCGGCGCGGCCAGCGTGTTGCGCTGCGCCTCCGCGGCCATCTCCAGGTCGCCATTCAGATAAGCCGTCGTCGCGTCCACCGCGCCCTGCAGCGACTTGCCCGCACGGGCCGCGACGTACTGCAGGTCCTTCGACGCCCGCTCCGCGTACTGCGACAAGGCAAGCGCGACGAGACCGCCCGCGGCCTTCTCGCCGCCCTCGCCACCACCGCCGCCCTCGGCGGAGATCGTGCCGGCGCTGGTCGCCGCCGACGTCAGATGCTCACCGAACGCCTTCGCGTACTTCTCCAGGCCCGACGCGGTCTCACCCGTCGTCTTCAACACACTGGAAATACCCTGCGGCTTGAGATCCCAGCCCGACACAACAGCCCCCGTATCCCGAAGTTCCTACAGTCCAACAGACCTGCAGAGCCCTACGGCCCCACTGCTCCACACCCTGCCTGCGACAGGGTCACTCAGCCGATGTTGTCGACCGCGGCCTTGGCCCGCTGGATCGTCGACTGCGCCGTGCCGTCGTTCTTCTCCAGCGTCGACTTCAGCAGCGCGATGATGTTCTTCACCTCGTTGGAGGCATTCGTCCACCGCTGTTCCTTGCCGTGGTACTCGTCCGCCACGCCGTCCGCCGTGAAGTCGGCCATCGCCGTCTTGACCTG
The DNA here is from genome assembly GCF_042714835.1 of Streptomyces sp. NPDC058678. Lineage (NCBI taxonomy): Bacteria > Bacillati > Actinomycetota > Actinomycetes > Kitasatosporales > Streptomycetaceae > Streptomyces > Streptomyces sp. NPDC058678. Next base: position 215,879 of record NZ_JBHXSG010000003.1, read on the forward strand.
ACGGTCACGGTTGCCGATCACCTCTTCCAGACGACCGATCACCACCTGGATGTTCGACTGAGCATCAGCCGACGCACCCGTGTCGTACGACCGACGATCCGCATTGGCACCCGCCATCACACACCACTCCCCGAGAGTTGAAAGAAAGCCCGCACCGAACCGAAAGAGTCGGACTCAGCGGAAGCGCGCCGCGTCGAAGTTCGCGGCACCCATCTGCTGCTTCGCGTTGTCGCCCTGCTCCTGGTCACCCGAGCTGAACGCCGAGTCCATCCCGGACTGACCGCCCAGGATCGCCGACAACGAGCCGTTCAGGTCAGCTGTGATCCTGTCCGCCTGCGCCTTGAACTGGTCGAACATCGCCCGACCCGAACCGTTGAACTTGCCCTCCAACGGCGTCGCCGCATCCACCAACTGCCGGATCAACGAACCGAGATCATCACTCGACCCCCGCGAATCACGCTGGAGCTGCGACAGCGTCTGCGCACCCATGTCGAACTTCATCAGGCCTCCCCCGTCGGGTCCTTAGGTTCCTCATCGCCACATCGTGTGCATTACATCTCTACCAACTCCCTGATCGCCCAGGCAATCGGGAGCCGACGGTAGTTACAGAGGCAGCACAAACCCATGACCAAGGTATGAGCACACATGCGGACAAAGGTTCAGGCAGCGGATGTTACGGACGCCGCCGTCGGCCCCTCACGGCAGATCAGCAGCAGCGCCCGGTCGTCGTTGACGTCCTTCGCCACCGCCTCGATCAGGTGCCAGGCAGCGCCGTGGAAGCCGCCGGCGACATAGCGGTCGGCCTCGCCGGTGAGGCGGTCGATGCCCTCGACGATGTCGCGGTCGGATGTTTCCACCAAACCGTCTGTGAACAGCATCAACACGTCACCCGGGCGCAGCGAGCCCTTCACGGGGTCGAACTGGGCGCCGTCGTACACACCCAGCAGCGGACCCTCGGCGGCCTTCTCCTCCCAGCGGCCGCTCCCCGCGCTGAGCTGCAAGCCCGGCGGGTGGCCCGCGGAGTAGAGCTCGTAGTCCCCTGAGTCCAGGTCCAGGACCAGGTGGATCGACGTCGCGAAGCCCTCGTCCCAGTCCTGGCGGAGCAGATAGCCGTTCGCCGCCGGCAGGAACGCGTGCGGCGGGAGAGAGCCGAGCAGGCCGCCGAAGGCTCCCGACAGGAGCAGTGCGCGCGAACCCGCGTCCATGCCCTTGCCGGACACGTCCGTCAGGACGACCTCCATCGTGCGGCCGCCGTTCGTGCGGGCCGCGACAACGAAGTCACCGGAGAACGACTGGCCGCCCGCCGGGCGCAGCGCCATCTCCCGGTGCCAGCCCTGCGGCAGCTGCGGCAGCTTGCTCTGGACGCGGATGCGTTCGCGCAGGTCGAAGAGCATGGTGCCGCCGCGCCGCCAGGGCACGCCGACGCGGCTGCGGAACTGGGCGATGAGGAGACCGAAGAACCCGCAGGCGGCCACCACCAGGACCACGCCCGGGGTGACCCTGGACGGGCCCTCCGTGTACGGCCCCAGCTGCACCGACTCCACGATCAGCGCGGTCGCCGCTGCCGCGTACAGGCTCAGCAGGCTCGCCGGACGCAGCAGCAGGCCGCCGGCGACGATCGGCAGGACCAGGGCGGCCGGTGAGCACCACACCGAGTTGGCCAGTGTCGTGGCCGCGATCAGGGGAACGGTGATGAGCAGACCTGCGAGCGCGACCCAGTCGGAGCCGTCGCCTCGGAAGTAGTCGACGGCGCTTCTGCGCAGGCCGACGCGGACCCGGTGCCACTGCATCTTGCACCGAGCCGCGAACGTCTCGGCTTCCGCGCGCCGGTCTCGTCCTGCTGCCATTAGTTCGGGACCCTATCCATCGAACCAGGTGCTTGGCACGGGAGGTCCCACTTGTCCCCCGTCCGAGGCTCAACTTCACAGTGAACTTCACAGAAAGCCATCGTGGCGCCATCAAGGCGAAATTCCCTGGCCCGTCCCGCAATGCCCTGGTAGGCATGGTGCATGGGGACTGACGTGCGGGTACTGCAGCGGAACGACTGGGACCAGTGGTACGACAACTTGATCCGCGCCTTCGGCGGGATCCCGGAGTCGCCCGAGGAGCGGGAGCTGTGGCGCTCGCTCACCGAGATCGACCGTTCTGTCGGGGTCTGGGAAGGTGACGCGTGCGTGGGCACGGCGGGCGCGTTCAGCTTCCGCCTGACCGTGCCGGGCGGCGCCGCGGTGCCGGCGGCCGGCGTGACGATGGTCAGCGTGGCGGCCACGCACCGGCGGCGCGGGGTGCTGCGCTCGATGATGCGGCGGCAGCTGGACGACGTACGGGAATGGGGCTGGCCGCTGGCCGTCCTGACGGCCTCGGAGCCGGAGATCTACGGCCGGTTCGGGTACGGCGCGGCAACGCACAGCGTGAACGTCGAGGTCGACACGGCGCGCGTACGGCTGTCCGTACCGCCCGGTACCGATGACGTACGCCTGCGGTACGCGGCGCCGGCCGACGTCCTCGACGTGTGCGAGGCGGTGTACGCGCGCAGGGTGTCCGGCCGGCCCGGGATGCTGGCGCGGCTGCCCGGGTGGGAGCGGCTCGTGGTGCTCGATCCGGAGAGCGGCCGGGACGGGGCGTCACCGCTGCAGTGCGTGCTGGCCGAGCGGGCCGGCGAGGTCGTGGGGTACGCGCGCTTCCGGATCAAGCCCGAGTGGGACACCGCCGGACCCAAGGGCGTCGTCGTCGTACAGGACGCGGAAGCCCTGGATCCGGCGGCGCATGCCGCGCTGTGGCGGTTTCTGTTCGAGATCGACCTGACGTCGACGCTGACCGCGCGGGGACGGCCCTCGGACGAACCGTGGCTGTCCCTGGTGTCCGACATCCGGCGGTGCCGGACGCTCGTGCGGGACTCGTTGTACGTCCGACTGGTGGACGTCGGCGCCGCGCTGGAGGCGCGGACGTATCAGGCGCCGGTGGATGTGGTGTTCGAGGTCGAGGACGACTTCTGCCCCTGGAACGCGGGGCGTTGGCGGCTCACCGGGGACGCGAAGGGCGCGTCGTGCGGTCGTACGACGGATGCGGCCGATCTCGCCCTTTCCGCACGGGAGTTGGGGGCCGCGTATCTCGGAGGGGTGAGCCTGGCGTCGCTGGGCGCGGCCGGGCGGGTGCGGGAGCTGCGGCAGGGGGCGCTGGCGGAGGCGGCCTTGGGGTTCGGATCGGCGGTCGCGCCCTGGCTGCCGCACGGCTTCTAGAGCGGCCTCAGGACTTTTGGCAGGCCGGGCACCAGAAGAGGTTGCGGGCGGCGAGATCGGCGGTGCGGATCTCGCCGCCACAGATGTGGCAGGGCTGGTCGGCCCTGCGGTAGACGTAGACCTCGCCGCCGTGGTCGTCGACGCGCGGCGGGCGGCCCATCGCCTCAGGGGTGTGTTCCGGGCGGACGGTGTCGATGCGGTTGTTGCGGACGCCCTCGCGCATGAGGCCGACGAGGTCCTGCCAGATCGCGTCCCACTCGGTGGGGGTGATGCTGCTGCCGGTGCGGTACGGGTCGATGCGGTGCCGGAAGAGGACCTCGGCGCGGTAGACGTTGCCGACGCCGGCCACGACCTTCTGGTCCATGAGCAGGGCGGCGATCGTCGTACGGCTGCGGGAGATCCGCCGGTGGGCGGCCTTCGGGTCGGCGTCCGCACGGAGGGGGTCGGGGCCGAGGCGGTCGTGTATCGCGTCCTTCTCGGTGTCCGTGATCAGGGCGCAGGTCGTCGGGCCGCGGAGATCGACGTACGCCGTGCTGTTCGCGAGCCGGAGACGGACCGTGTCCGTGGGTGGGGGCGCCGGGGCCGGGCCGAAGGTGATCTTGCCGAAGAGGCCGAGGTGGATGTGGATCCACTCACCGCTGCGGAAGCCGAGGAAGAGGTGCTTGCCGTGGGCCTCGGTGGCGGTGAGTTCCGTACCGGTGAGGAGGGCGGCGGAGTCGGTGAACTTGCCCTGGGGGCTGGTCACCCGCGGTGCCGTGCGGAGAAACGCGGCGGCGTAGTCCTGAGCCAACCGGTGAATGGTGTGCCCCTCCGGCACAGTGCGGTTCCTTTCCCTACCCCTGGGGCTCCGCCCCAGACCCCGCCAGGGGGCTCCGCCCCCTGGACCCTCTGGCCCATGCCCACCCACCACCCGACGAGGTGGGTCAAGAGGTGCCGTAGCGACTACTGCTGCGGGTGGTGCGCCGGGATCGGCGGCAGGTCGCCCGTCGTCTCGTAGCCGGCCAGCATCTCGATGCGGCGGATGTGACGCTCGTCACCCGAGAAGGGCGTGTTGAGGAAGGTCTCGACGAACTTGGTCGCCTCCTCCTGGGTGTGCATGCGCGCGCCCACCGCGACGACGTTCGCGTTGTTGTGCTGACGGCCGAGGGACGCCGTCTCCTCGCTCCAGGCGAGGGCCGACCGCACGCCCTTCACCTTGTTCGCGGCGATCTGCTCGCCGTTGCCGGAGCCTCCGATGACGACGCCGAGGGCGTCGGGGTCCGCGGCCGTCCGCTCGGCTGCGCGGAGGCAGAACGGCGGGTAGTCGTCCTGGGCGTCGTAGATGTGGGGACCACAGTCGACCGGGTCGTGGCCCGCTTCCCTGAGCCACTCGACGAGGTGGTTCTTGAGTTCAAAGCCGGCATGGTCGGAACCGAGATACACGCGCATGGGACGAGTGTGACACGGGCGTTTCCGGGCAGCAGCCCGGGGGGCCGATCCCGAAAACTGTGGGCAACACTACAGAACCTCAGGAAAAGCTCAAGTAACGATCCGGAATCAAAGGTTCACCAATCCCTTTGCCTCCGATTCACTGGACCGACTCGTACGCCGCTCGTACGGGAACCCGCACCACCCCCGTGCGGGAAGAGCTCACCCGGCGCAAAGGAATCCCCCTCCTATGACCTCGCAGCCGACCCTTCCCAAGGCTGGTCACGACCCCGGCGCCCCCGGCGAACCCGGCGGCGACCTCCAGGCAGGACTCAAGAACCGGCATCTCTCGATGATCGCCATCGGCGGTGTCATCGGGGCCGGACTCTTCGTCGGATCCAGCTCCGGCATCGCCACCGCGGGCCCCGGCATCCTCCTGTCATACGCGCTCGTCGGCACGCTCGTGGTGCTGGTGATGCGGATGCTCGGCGAGATGTCCGCCGCCAACCCGACCTCGGGTTCGTTCTCCGCGCACGCCGACCGGGCGCTCGGGCCGTGGGCCGGGTTCTCCATCGGCTGGCTGTACTGGTTCTTCTGGGTGGTCGTCCTCGCGGTGGAGGCCACCGCCGGAGCGAAGATTCTCGAAGGGTGGATTCCCGCCGTACCGCAGTGGGGGTGGGCCCTCATCGTGATGGTGGTGCTCACCGCCACCAACCTGGTGTCCGTGGGGTCCTACGGCGAGTTCGAGTTCTGGTTCGCCGGGATCAAGGTCGTGGCGATCGGTGCGTTCATCGTCATCGGCGGGCTCGCCGTCTTCGGCGTGCTGCCGGGCGTCGACAGCGACCAGGCCGGGCTCGGCAACCTCACCGACCACGGCGGCTTCCTGCCCAACGGGCCCGGAGCCATCCTCACCGGTGTGCTGCTCGTCGTCTTCTCCTTCATGGGCAGCGAGATCGCGACCCTGGCGGCCGGCGAGTCCGAGGACCCGCAGCGGGCCGTGACCAAGTCGACCAACAGCATCATCTGGCGGATCGGCGTCTTCTACCTCGGCTCGATCTTCGTCGTCGTGACGCTGCTGCCGTGGGACGCCAAGTCCATCCAGGACGACGGCTCCTACGTCGCCGCCCTCGACTCCCTCGGCATAGCGCACGCCGGTCAGATCATGAACTTCATCGTGCTGACGTCGGTCCTTTCCTGTCTCAACTCCGGGCTCTACACGGCCTCCCGCATGGCCTTCTCGCTCGGCCGACGCGGTGACGCACCGAAGGCGTTCGCTCGGGTCAACGGCCGGGGCGTGCCGATGGCGGCGATCCTCGCGTCGGTCGTGTTCGGCTTCGTCGCCGTCTTCTTCAACTACCTCTCCCCGGACAAGATCTTCCTCTTCCTGGTCAACTCCTCGGGTGCGGTTGCCCTGTTCGTCTGGCTGGTGATCTGCTTCTCGCAGCTGCGGATGCGGAAGATCATCCAGGCCGAGGCGCCGGAGAAGCTCGTCGTGAAGATGTGGCTGTACCCGTACCTCACCTGGGCCACGGCCGCGCTCATCGTGTTCGTCCTCGGCTACATGCTGACCGACACCGAGCACGACGGCCGCGAGACCGTGGTGCTGTCGCTGCTGGTCGCGGCGGGCGTGATCGTCATCGCCCTCGTGAAGGAGAAGGTGAAGGGCGAGCGCGCGGTCACGAAGGTCTGATCGCAGCCCGTGAACGACGGAGGGGCCCGCGCCTTACGGCGTACGGGCCCCTCCGTCGTCTCTCACAGCACGGTGAAGCTGTCCTTGACCTTGTCGTACGTCCCGAGGGCCTGCGTCTCGATGTCCGGCTGGTACCAGGTGTTGATCTGGTACGACTTTCCGTCCTCGTTGAAGCCCAGCAGCCGGGCGTGCCAGGGGACGCCCTCCAGGGTGAAGGTGTACTCCCAGACGACCGCCGGGTTGCCGCGGAACGTCGTCTCCTCCAAGCGGATCTTCCGGTAGTCCTTGCCCTGGTGGGCGTTCTGTTCCGAGGTCCGCCAGGTCTCCATCAGGTCGCCGCGGGCGAGGGAGGACTTGGCGGCGAGCTCCTGTTTGCCGTCCGGGGACGTGTAGTGCACCTCGGCGCCCGTCTTGATGTCCCGCCGCCAGCCGACCGGCGTCGCCCACGCGAACCCGCCCGCCTCCCGGTGCGCGCCCGGCGGCAGGCTCTGCGGCCTCGACGTGCCCTCGACCGTGGGCGAAGGGCTGTCGCTCGGCGTGGTGGACGGGGACTGCGCGGAGGAGGCCGACGGTGCCCCTCCCGCCCGGTTGTCGTCCGGTGAGCCGTTGGCCGACGCGAGGACGATCGCGACGACCGCGCCCGCGATGACCACGCCGACGGCGGCGACGAGACCCGTGCGGCGTCCCGCACGCCGCCCGCGCCGCCGAGGATCCGCCGGAACGGCGGGGCCGGGCAGTTCGCCGGGCGGCATGGGAAGCGGGACCGGGGCGGGCGCGGCACGGCGTTCGGTCTCCGCCTGGGCGCGGGCGAGCGAGACGCCGGTGACGGTGGGCGCGGCGCTGATCCCGCGGGGCTGGGCGGGCGCAACTGGTGCGGATGCTTCCGCGGAAGCGGGTGCGGATGCTCCCGCGGAAGCGGTTGGCGGGGTTGCTCCGGCTGGTGCGGTGCCCGCGGAGTTGCCGGACGGAGTCTCGGAGCGCGTCTCCGAGCGCAGTCCCGACGCGGCCTCGGTGGAGGCGCTGGGGGGTTGGGGAGTAGGGGCGGGTTGGGGAGCGGGGGCGGGTTCGGGGCCGGATGTGGGCGCGGACCCGGACCCGGACGCGGACGCCGATGAGGGCGCGGACCCGGACGCGGGCGCGGGCGCGGACCCCGACGCGGACCCGGACCCGGACGCGGGCGCGGGCGCGGACCCCGACGCGGACCCGGACCCGGGCGCGGACCCGGACCCCGACGCGGGTACGGACCCGGACCCCGACGCGGGCGCGGACCCGGACCCCGACGCGGGCGCGGACCCGGACCCCGACGCGGGCGCAAATACGGGGGTGCCCCCGGACACGGGCGCGCCCCCGGACGTCGGTACGGGTGCGACCCCCGGCGTCCGTGCGTGCTCGGGCCCCGGCATCGGTGCCGGAGTCCTGGGGTCGCGCATCGTGCGCAGGTGCCGGGTGTTCACGAACGGGGGCGTCGGCGACTCCCCGGCTGCCGACGGGAGGAGTGGCGTCGCGTCCTGGATGTCCGGCCCCTCCGGTTCGGCCGCCGGCCCGGGCTCTGCTTCCCGCTCCTCATCCCGTCCCTCGGCCGGTCGGCCCTCGACCAGCCGCCGCTCGACCGGCCGGCCCTCGACCGGACTCCCCTCGAACCACCGTCCCTCAACCGACCGTCCCTCAACGGACGGCCCCTCGGCCGACTCCGCTTCCGGCGTCGCCTCCTGATAAGCGGCGACCCCCTCTCCCCCGCCCACCGGGACAGTCGGTGTCGTCGGCGGTGCCGGATACGCGAGTGGCCGTAGGGACGCCTCCAGCTCCGCAAGCCCGGGGCGGACCGTCGGGTCCTTCTCCAGCAGGGCCGCCAGGATGTCCCGCAACGGGCCAACCGTCGCCGGGAGTTCGGGCTCCTCGTACAGGACCGCGTGCAGGGTCGCCAGTGTGGTGTCGCGGGAGAAGGGGGAGCGGCCGCCCATGGCCGCGCACAGTGTCGCGCCGAGGGACCACACGTCGGACGGCGGGCCCTGGGGGCGGCCGGAGATCCGCTCGGGGGCCATGTAGTCGGGCGAGCCGACCAGCATGCCGACCATGGTGAGCGCCTTGGCGTCCTGGATCGCGGCGATGCCGAAGTCCGTGAGCACGATCCGCCGAGCGCCGTTCTCCACCAGGACGTTGCCCGGTTTGATGTCCCGGTGCAGGACGCCCCGGTCGTGCACCTGGCGGAGCGCCTGCACCAGGCCGAGCCCGAGCCGCGCGGTCTCGCGCGGGCCGAGCGGGCCCTCCTCCGCCATGACGCGTTCGAGAGAGCGGCCGGCGACCAACTCCATGACGATCCACAGGCGTTCGCCCTCGTCCACAACGTCGTACACGCGCACCACGTTGGGGTGGTCGATCCGGGCGGTGGCCCTGGCCTCGCGCAGGGTGCGTTCGCGGCGGGTGCGGGCGTCCTCGGCGTCGAGGCCGTCTATGCGCATCTCCTTGACGGCGACCTGCCGGTCGAGTATTTCGTCGGCGGCTCGCCACACCCGCCCCATTCCCCCCTGGCCGATACTCTCGACCAGGCGATAGCGCCCCGTCACCAGGAGCCCGGGAACTCCGCCGCTCCTCGCATTCCCCAACAATCCGCTGCACCCCCCTCAATGCTTCCGGACGTTCCCGACTGGAACACAATGGTCACACTTCACGCCGTACCAGCATAGTGCGGAGAAATCTTGTGGTACCTCTTCAAGTACTGCGAATTCAGGCGCAGCCAAGGGGGACGAACATGAGTTCTCGTCGTGCAACGACCATCGCGGCATCGCTGGTCACGGCATCTTTCTCGGCCGTGATGATCCTTTCCGGAACCGCCGTTGCGGATGACCAGGGACCCGGGAGCAGCAAGGGGGGAAAGGCCGTTGACGAGGCGCCGGCAGGCGTGAAGCTGACCACGCTGCTGCCCGAGAAGATCTCGGTGGACAACAGCTCGCAAGAAACGGACATCACCGCCACGGTGAAGAACGAGGGGACCAAGGACAGCGGAAAGATCAGGCTTTTGGTCGTCGGTTTCGACGGCCTTTCGGTCAAGGACGTTCAAGGTTGCTCGCCGATTGACGAAAAGGATCTGCCGGAGGGCTCGAACAGTGGTTTCGCCTGCCCAGTCGACAATCTCGCGGCCGGTCAGTCGAAGTCGTACGCCGTGGACGCGACATTCGATCTCGGCAAGACCGGAAAGATCTGTCTGCCGGTGCAGACCAGCGACGGAAAGAAGACGTTCTGGCAGCAGGGACCGGTTCCGTTCGGTACGGCGAACCCGTCGCCGAACGCCCCGGCCACCCCGCTGCTGCTCGGCACCGACAACAAGCCGGTCGGTCCGGGCGGCGACGAGCTGCCGAAGACCGGTTTCGAGCGTGACGTCCTGCCGCTGGGGGCGGCGGGCACGGCGCTGATGGCCGCCGGTGCGGCCGGGCTGTGGTGGTCGCAGCGGCGGCCGGGGCAGCAGGAGATCTGACGCCGGAAGCAAGAAAAACACGGGAGGCATAACCTGACGGCACCTGTCAGGTTATGCCTCCATCATCGGCCGCATGAGCTTCCCGAACCAGCCCATCGACACCTCCGACCTGCTCGTCCTCCGCCCCGGTGATCCCGGCTACGACGCCGAAATCGCCGGTTTCCAGACCGGGTTCGCCCGGCGGCCCGCCCTCGTGGTCGCCGCCCGCTCCGCCGGCGACGTGGTCACCGCCGTGCGGTACGCGGCGGACCGGGACCTGCCGGTCGGCATGCAGGCCACCGGGCACGGGCTGCCCGGCACCTCGGAGGGCTGGCTCCTCGTCACGACCACACGCATGGGCGCCGTCCACATCGACCCGGGGGCCCGCACGGCCCGCCTCCAGGCGGGCGTCCGCTGGGGCGAGGTCGTCGCGGCCGCCGAGCCGTACGGACTCGCGCCGTGAATGGGGGCACCTCCCACGCGTTAAGCAGTGGGGGAGGATCCGCGCCGTCCGTCGGCGCCGTCTCCTTCACCCTGGGCGGCGGACTGGGCATCCTGGCCCGCGAGTTCGGCTACGCGGCCGATCATGTGCGGGCACTCGACGTCGTGACCGCCGACGGCGAACCACGGCACGTGACCCGCGACGTGGACCCCGACCTGTACTGGGCGCTGCTCGGCGGCGGATCCGTCCTCGGCCTCGGCGTCGTCACGGAACTGGAGATCGGCCTCGTCCCCGTCCGCACCCTCTACGGCGGCTCGCTCGCCTTCGACGGCCGCGAGGTCGATCCGGAGGTCGTGCTGCGGGCGTACGAGGCGTGGACGCGGACCGTGCCCGACGGGCTGACGTCGTCCTTCGCGGCCGTGCCGTATCCGGACCTGCCGGCGTTGCCTGTGCGGCTGCGGGGGCGGTACGTCGTCTCGGTGCGGGTCGCGTACACCGGCGCCGACGGTGACCGCCTCGCCGCCCCGCTGCGGGAGACCGGGCCGGTGCTCGCCGACTCGCTGCGCGAGATGCCGTACGCCGAGAGCCACACCATCCACAGCGACCCCGACTTCCCGCACGCGTACTACGGGGACAGCGCGGTGCTGAGCGAGCTGGACCTCGACAGGGCCGCCGGACTGCTCGCGCGCACCGGGCCGGACGCGGGCGCCATGTGTGTCGTCCAGGTCAATCATCTGGGCGGGGCGCCGGCGCGGCCCGCGCCGAACTCGGTGCCGTATCGCGAAGGGCGTTTCCTGGTGCGGTTGTTGGCCATGGGCGATCGCGAGGAAGCCCGCCGGATCCTGGACCCCGCCTTCGCCCTGCTCGCGCCCGTCACGCTCGGACGGGCGGCCAACTTCGCGTTCGGGGCGGGCGATCGGACCGAAGGGTTGTACGACGCGGAAACGCAGAAGAGGCTCGCCGGGGTGAAGTCGCAGTACGACCCGGCGAACCTCTTCAGGACAGCTGGCCAGATCAGCGCTTGACGAGCTTCCAGGCGGAGGGCAGCAGGCCCATCGCCAGGGCCGCCTTCACGGCGTCGCCGATCAGGAACGGGGTCAGGCCGGCCGCGATCGCGGCGGACACCGAGAGGTCGGCCGCGTAGGCGAGGTACGGGACGCCGACGGCGTAGATGAGCGCCTCGCCCACCAGCATCGTGCCCGCCATGCGGAGCATGGAGCGGTCGGCGCCGCGGCGGGCCAGGGCGCCGACGGCGGCGGACGCGAGGATCATGCCGAGGATGTAGCCGAAGGAGACGGAGACCCCGGAGGTGCCGCCCGCGAACCACGGCACACCGGCGAGACCGGCCAGCGCGTACAGGACGAGCGCGGAGAGGCCGCGGCTCGCGCCGAGCGTCGTGCCGACCAGCAGCGCGGCGAAGGTCTGACCGGTCACCGGCACCGGGGAGCCCGGCACGGGCACCGCGATCTGGGCGGCCAGCCCGGTGAGCGCGGCGCCGCCGACCACGAGGGCCACGTCCCGGACACGGGAGGCGGGGAGCAGGTCGGCGAGGACCTGCCCCGGGCGGGCGGGGACGGCGGCAGCGGTGCTCATGGGGACTCCGCGAGATGGTGTGGGCACGGGGGACACCGTGACGCTATCCCAGCGCCCTCGGGCCGATCACCGTCAGCGCTCGACAAAGGGGCGGACGCGGGCTTGGTGGGCTCCGGACAAAGAATGCGGGTTACACCGGCCACGAGGTGATGCCGGTCACTGAGGTGACGTGGTGTGGGATACGAAGGGGCGGGAGACGGGATCTGTCGGGTCCCGCCAATGAGAGGCACGGCGTGGACACCCGCCGTCTCGCCCGTCGGTCGCCGTCTGGGCAGCGCGGCACCGGTTTGCTAGCTTCGGGCGCATGGTTGCTCAGGCCCGGAACTTCTCGTCGCGTCGCCACGTCGACCTGCGACGCGTGGGCACGGCCGTCTGTCGCCGCCGGTAGGCCGGGGCGGACGGAGCGGATCCGGTGCGCCTCGACCCATGAGTCGGCGCACTGTCGGACCTGTTCCCGAGGATGATCCCCATGCCCCGCACCGCGGCCGCACACCCTCCCGCCCCCTCTTCTTCTCCCCCGTCCACGTCTCCGGTCCCTTCGTTCCCGCGTGCCGCCGATCCCGACCGGCGCCGGACCAGTGCCAGCGTCGTGCTGCGCTCCGTGCTGGAGCACGGGCCGGTCGCACGCAGCACCATCGCCCGGCTGACCGGGCTGTCTCCGGCGTCGGTGACCGACTACTGCGCCCGGTTCGCGCGGCTCGGTCTGATCCGTGAGGCCGCCGTGCCCCGGCAGTCCAAGGGTGTGGGCCGCCCCCATGTGCCCGTCGACCTGGACGACTCCCGGTTCGTCGTGGGCTCGGTCCATGTGGCCGTGCCCTACACCACGGTCGCGCTGCTGGATCTGCGCGGCCGGGTGGTGGCCGAGCGGCAGTTGAAGCACACGGCCGGGGCTGTCGAGCCCGCGCAGGTACTGGCGCGGGCCGCCGACGGGCTGCGGGCGCTGCTGGCCGGCGTTCCGGGCTGCCGAGCGCTGGGTGTCGGTGTGGCGGCCGGCGGCTGGGTGGACCGGGACTCCGGGACCGTGGTCGCGCATCCGCTGCTGGGCTGGCGGGATGTGCCGGTGCGGGATGTCGTCGGCGCACACACCGGGCTGCCGGTCCACGTGGACGGGCATGCGCGGGCCTTGGTCAACGCGGAGCGGTTGTTCGGGCGGGCGCGCGGCAGCGGAAGCGTGCTGCACCTGTTCGTCGGCAACGTGGTCGACGCGGCGTTCGCCACCCACGACGAGGTGCACCACGGGCCGCGCAGCCAGGCGGGCGCCATCGCGCATCTGCCGGTGCCGGGCGGCACGGAGGTCTGCGAGTGCGGGCGCACCGGCTGCCTGCAGGCCGAGTTGAGCGAGCGCACGCTGTGCCGGCGGGCGCGTGAGGCCGGTGTCACCGACGGCGTGAACCCGATGCGCGTGGTCGCCGCGGCGGACGACGGCGACCCGACCGCCGTACGGCTCCTGGTGGACCGGGCGCGTCGGGTCGGGCGGGCGGTCGGGCTGCTGCTCGACGTGCTCAATCCGGAGACCGTCGTCGTCACCGAGATCGGCGTCCTGCGTCGCGCGGACTGCCTTTCCGCGCTGCGCGACGAGGTCGGGGCGGAGCGGGCGGCGGCCGTGGCGCCGACGAGTTTCGGGGATTCCGTGCTGGCCGTGGCGGGTGGATCCGTGGCTCTGGACGTGCTCTACCGGGATCCGCTGGGCGCCTCACCAGAGCGGAATTAATTCAGAAACGCGGAATGTTGACAGGGCCGGTCCGAGGGAAGGAACATCCTCATCATGAGCTGTCGCACCCTCTGTTGCTGACGCGTTGCCGCGCTTGAAGCGCGCGCCCTCCTCTCTTCCTGCGTGCATTCCCCTGTCGGGCCTCGGGAATTCCCTTGCCCGGAATCGCGCGCATTCCCTCTCGCTTCTCGCTTCACCTCTCGGCTTACGGAGACCTCCCATGCCTTCCCCACCCCTGCCCGGAATCGACCGACGGCTCTTTCTCACCTCTCTGCTCGGCGTCTCCGCCGCTGCCGCCGGCCTCAGCGGCTGCGCGAGCGGCAGCGCCGCGGCCTCGAAGGCTTCCGTCTCCGAGCCGCTGGCGAAGACGGTCCCCGCCGGCACCAGCCTGAAGATCGCCTCGTACCAGAACGTCCAGCAACTCCAGTTCAAGCTCGCCGATTTCGGCGACCTTCCGTTCAAGGTGAGCAGTTGGGCGAACATCGGCGCCGGACCCGATGTCATCAACGCCTTCCGCTCCGGATCCCTGGACGTCGCGAACAATGCGGGAATTCCGCCGATCCAGGCGCAGTTCCAGGGCTACGACGCGAAAATCGTCGCGATCAACATCACCCGAAAGCCGAACTACCTCTTCGCCACCAAGCCCGGCAGCGACATCCGCTCGGTCGAGGGCTTCAAGGGAAAGAAGCTCGCCTTCTCGCAGGGACAGGCCCAAGGCGTCGTACTCCTGCGGGCGTTGAAGAAGGCCGGGCTGGCGTACGACGACGTGCAGCTCGTGCCGCTGACCAGCAACCAGTTCCTCACGGCACTGCAGTCCGGCCAGGTCGACATCGCGCCGCTCGCCAACCAGCAGGCGCCCGCCTATCTCCAGCAGTACGAGTCCAAGGGCGCCCGCGCCATCACGACGGACGTCGTGGACCTGCTCAACCTGCTGTGGGCGCCGACCTCCGTGCTGTCCGACTCCGCGAAGGCCGCCGCGGTCGCCGCGTACATCCCGTACTGGGCGAAGGGCCAGGTGTGGCAGTACGAGCACCCGGACGTCTGGAACGAGGAGTTCTACGTCAAGACGCAGAACCTGAGCCTCGCGCAGGCACGGTCGATCACCGAGCTCGCCAACAAGCCGCTGTTCCCGCCCAGTTGGGACGAGGCCGTGAAGTGGGAGCAGGAGACCGCCGATCTGCTGGCGGAGGGCGGCTTCGTGAAGGGGTTCAAGGTCGCCTCGCTCTTCGACCGGCGGTTCGAGGCCATCGCGGCGAAGTCCGTACCGGCGGAGTACCGGAGGTGAGCGCCACCGTGACCACGACCACCACCGCGACCGCGACCGCGCCCCTCACCGCTGCCGAGGACAGTCCCCAGGTCCGCAGGCGCCGCCGCCTCTCCCCCGGCCGACGGCTGCCGGCCACCCGCCTCCTCGGCCCCGCCCTCATCCTCGCCCTGTGGGCCGCCGCCTCCGCCGCCGGACAGCTCGACCCGGGTGCGATCCCGGCGCCCTGGACGGTGCTGGAGACGGGCGTCCACCTGTGGACCGACGGCACACTGCCCAACGACATCCTGACCTCGCTGCAACGCGCCGGATCGGGCTTCGCGATCGGCCTGACCGCGGGCATCGCCCTTGCCCTGGCCGCCGGGCTCAGCCGGACCGGCGAGGCCCTGATCGACGGGTCCGTGCAGCTCAACCGGGCGATCCCGACGCTCGGCCTGATCCCGCTGTTCATCCTCTGGCTGGGCATCGGCGAGACCTTCAAGGTGGCGATCATCGCGATCGTCGTCTACATCCCGATCTACCTGAACACGCACTCCGCGCTGTCCGGCATCGACCACCGGTACGTCGAACTCGCCGAGGTGCAGGGCCTGTCGCGGTACGCCTTCATCCGGCGGATCGTCATCCCCGGCGCCCTGCCCGGCTTCTTCGTCGGGCTGCGGCTCGGGGTGACCGGCTCCTGGCTGGGTCTGGTCGTGCTGGAGCAGATCAACGCCACCAGCGGACTCGGCTACATGATGTTCCAGGCCCAGAACTACGGCCAGACGGACGTCATCCTCGTCGGCCTGGTCGTCTACGGCATCTTCGGCCTGATCTCCGACAGCGCGGTCCGTCTGATCGAACGGAGGGTGCTGTCATGGCGCCGCACGCTGAGCAGCTGACGACCACCCGCCCGGCCGTACAGCTCAGGGGGCTCACCCGGTCCTTCGACGGGCGTACGGTCCTCGACGGCATCGACCTCGACCTCCCCGCCGGACAGTTCACCGCCCTGCTCGGGCACAGCGGCTCCGGCAAGAGCACCCTGCTGCGGGCGGTCGCCGGCCTCGACCACGAGGTCGTGGGCAGTGGCCGGCTGACCGCGCCGGAACGGGTGTCGGTCGTCTTCCAGGACTCCCGGCTGCTGCCCTGGCAGCGCGTCCTCGACAACGTCCTGCTCGGCCTCGACGGCAAGGAGGCGGACCGCAAGGGCCGCGAGGCCCTCGCCGAGGTGGGCCTGAAGGGCCGCGAACGGGCCTGGCCGAACGAGCTGTCCGGTGGCGAGGCCCAGCGCGCCGCCCTGGCCCGCTCCCTGGTCCGCGAGCCGGAACTCCTGCTGGCCGACGAGCCATTCGGCGCCCTGGACGCGCTCACCCGGATCCGGATGCACGTCCTGCTGAGGGAGCTGTGGGAACGCCACCGGCCCTCCGTGCTGCTCGTCACCCACGATGTGGACGAGGCGATCGTGCTCGCCGACCGGGTCCTCGTCCTCGACCAGGGCCGTATCGGCCTCGACCTGACCATCGACCGCCCGCATCCGCGCTCGTACCGCGATCCGCTGCTCGGCGAGTACCGGGAGCGGCTGCTGGCCGCGCTCGGCGTGACGGAGGACCACCAGTGACCACCAGACAGCTCCACCTGAACGCGTTCCTGATGAACACCGGCCACCACGAGGCGTCGTGGCGGCTGCCGGAGAGCGACCCGTACGCGCACGTGGACCTCGCCCACTACGTCCACCTCGCCCGGATCGCCGAACGCGGCACCTTCGACTCGCTGTTCCTCGCCGACGGACCGCAGCTGTGGGGAAGCGTGGAACAGCGGCCCGCCGGCGCACTGGAGCCGCTCACCCTGCTGACCGCGCTGGCGACGGCCACCGAGCACATCGGCCTGATCGCCACCGCCTCCACCTCCTACAACTCCCCCTACAACCTGGCCCGCAGGTTCGCCTCGCTCGACATCGTCAGCGGCGGCCGGGCGGGCTGGAACATCGTCACCACGGCCGGTGCCGAGGCCGCCCGCAACTTCGGTCTCCCCGCCGAGCCCGCCCACGCGGAGCGGTACGCCCGCGCCGCCGAGTTCCTCGACGTGGCGCTGAAGCTCTGGGACAGCTGGGAGGACGACGCGATCACCGCCGACAAGGCGGCCGGTGTCTGGGGCGACGACACGAAGATCCATCCGCCCCGGCACCAGGGGACGTACTTCAGCGTCGAGGGTGCCCTCAACGTGCCGCGCACCCCGCAGGGCTACCCGCTGCTCGTGCAGGCGGGGTCGAGCGAGGACGGCAAACGCTTCGCGGCGCGGTACGCGGAGGCCGTGTTCACCGCCCAGCAGACCATCGAGGACGCGCAGGCCTTCTACGCCGACCTCAAGTCCCGTACGGCCGCCGCCGGCCGCGACCCCGGCCACATCAAGGTGCTGCCCGGCATCGTCCCGGTGATCGGGTCGACGGAGGCGGAGGCCCGTGCCAAGGAGCAGCTCCTCGAAGAGCACATCGTGTACACGCACGGAGTGGCCCGGCTGGAGAGCCTGCTGCAACTGGAGCCGGGGACGCTGGAGTTGGACGCACAGCTCCCCGCCGACCTGCCGCCGGAAAGCGCCATCGAGGGCGCCAAGAGCCGCTACACCCTCATCGTCGAGCTCGGCCGGCGCGAACGCCTCACCGTGCGGCAGCTGGTCGGGCGGCTCGGCGGCGGCCGCGGGCACCTCACCTTCGCGGGCACGCCCGAGCAGGTCGCCGACGCCATCGAGACGTGGTTCACGCACGGCGCCGCCGACGGCTTCAACATCATGCCCGCGGTCCTGCCCTCCGGCCTCGACACCTTCGTCGACCACGTCGTCCCGATCCTGCGCACCCGCGGCCTGCTCCGCACGGAATACGGGCCGCGCCGGACCCTGCGGGAGCGATACGGCCTCCCGCGCCCCGCCAACCAGTACCTCAGCACTGTTCAGGAAACCGCCCTCGTCTGAAAGGACCCGCACATGTCCGACTTCGAGATCCGCAAGGTCACGGCGAACATCGGCGCCCGCGTCTCCGGCGTCGACCTCGCGGGGCCCCTCGCCGAGGAGACGGTCGTCGCGCTCCGCGACGCGCTGAACATCCACAAGGCCCTGGTCTTCGACGACGTGAACCTCGACGACGCGGGCCAGCAGGCCTTCGTCCGGCACTTCGGGGACATCACCACCGCCCACCCGACCGTGCCGTCCGTCGAGGGCGTACCGAACGTCCTGCCCGTCGACAGCGAGCGGGGCCGCGCGGCCAACAACTGGCACACGGACGTCACCTTCGTCCTCAACCCGCCGCAGGCGAGCACACTGCGCAGCATCACGATCCCGCCGTACGGCGGCGAGACCCTGATCGCGAACTCGGCCGCCGCCTACCGCGATCTGCCGCAGCCGCTGCGGCTGCTGGCCGACACCCTGTGGGCGGAGCACACCAACGACTACGACTACGCGGTGCCGGAGGAGACCGTCGACGAGGCGCAGGCCGCCGCGCGCGCACAGTTCACGTCGATCAAGTACCGCACGGCCCACCCGGTCGTCCGTGTCCATCCGCTGACCGGGGAACGCGGCCTGTTCATCGGCGGGTTCGCGCAGCGTCTGGTGGGCCTGTCGGTCGGCGAGTCCCGCAAGATCCTCGACCTGCTCCAGGCGTACGTCACCCGCCCGGAGAACGTCCTGCGCCACCGCTGGTCGGAGAACCAGCTCGTCCTCTTCGACAACCGCATCACCCAGCACTACGCCATCGACAACTACGACGGCCTGCCCCGGCGCCTGCACCGGGTGACCGTCGCCGGTGACGTGCCGGTGGGCGTGGAGGGCAAGGAGAGCTACGTGATCGAGGGGGACGCCTCGCACTACACCTCCGTGGCGGCGTAACCACGCTGCGTGGCGCGGACGTCCGCATGCTGGGCGGTCCCTCCTCCCGACCGGAGAGGCCGCTCAGACTGTTGGGCGTTTTGCCCATCTCACGCATTGGACGAGCCGCGCCCATGCCCCGCACCACCACGCAGACGCCCCCCACGGCGGAGGACGCCTCCCTGTCCCACGGCCTCAAGCAGCGCCACCTGTCGATGATCGCCCTCGGCGGGGTCATCGGCGCCGGCCTGTTCGTCGGCTCCGGCGCCGGAATCGCCGCCGCCGGCCCGTCGATCGTCATCGCGTACGCCCTCTCCGGCGTCCTCGTGATGCTGGTCATGCGGATGCTCGGCGAGATGTCGGCCGCCTACCCGTCCTCCGGTTCCTTCTCCGCGCACGCCGAGCGCGCGATCGGCCCCTGGGCCGGCTTCGCCGCCGGCTGGTCCTTCTGGGTCCTGCTCTGCACGGCCGTGGGCCTGGAGGGCATCGGCGCGGCGAAGATCGTGACGGGCTGGCTGCCGGGCACGCCGGAGTGGGCCTGGGTGGCGCTGTTCATGCTGCTCTTCTGCGGCGCGAACCTCGCCGCGGTGAAGAACTTCGGCGAGTTCGAGTTCTGGTTCGCGGCCCTGAAGGTCGGCGCGATCACCCTGTTCCTGGTCCTCGGTGTCCTGGCGATCGCGGGCGTCCTCCCGGACACGGACGCGCCGGGCACGTCCCACCTGAGCGACTTCCTCCCGAACGGCGGCGAGGGCCTGGTCATCGGCCTGCTCGCGTCCGTCTTCGCGTACGGCGGTCTGGAGACCGTCACCATCGCGGCGGCCGAGTCGCAGGACCCGGTCCGCGGTGTGGCGAGCGCGGTCCGTACGGCGATGTGGCGCATCGCGCTCTTCTACGTCGGCTCGATGGCGGTCATCGTCACCCTCGTCCCCTGGGACGCGAAGGCGGTCGTGGAGAAGGGCCCGTACGTGGCCACGCTCGACGAGCTCGGCATCCCCGGCGCCGGCCAACTGATGAACGTGGTCGTCCTCGTGGCCCTCCTGTCCGCGATGAACGCCAACATCTACGGCTCCTCGCGCATCGCCTACTCCCTGGTCGAGCGCGGCCAGGGACCCAGGATGCTCGGCCGGGTCTCGGGCGGGGTGCCCCGCGTCGCGGTCCTCGCGTCCTGCGTCTTCGGCTTCGTCTGCGTGCTCCTGAGCCACTGGCGCCCCGACGACGTCTTCCCGTGGCTCCTCAACATGATCGGCGCGGTCATCCTCGTCGTCTGGATCTTCATCGCGGTCTCGCAGCTCCGGCTCCGCAGCCGCCTGGAACGGGAGACGCCGGAGAAGCTCGCGGTACGGATGTGGGCGTTCCCCGTGCTGACCTGGGTGGCGCTGGCCGGCATGGCGACGATCTTCGTCCTGATGGCACGGGAGCCGGACACGCGGGTGCAGTTGTACTCGACCGGCGGGATGACGGCGTTCCTGGCAGCCGTCGGTTACGCGTGGCAGAAGACGCGCGCCAAGAGCTGACGCCCCCTCCTCCGGCGGAAGGCCCTCACGTGGGACACGTGGGGGCTTCTTCCTCGTCGGCGGGCGGTGCTCAGGGCTTGCGCCCCAGCCCCCCGTGCTGGCCGATCGGCTGCGGCCGGTCCGTGCCGGGCTCGGGGCGCCAGAGGGGCACCGACACCACGCCCGGGTCGACCAGTTCCAGGCCGTCGAAGAAGGCGGCGATCTGGTCGACGGGGCGCAGGAAGTAGGGGACCGCGCCGGTCTCGTTGTAGGCGTCCTGGGCCTGCTCGTAGACGGGGTCGGTGCCCCGGGAGCCGTCGTTGACGGAGAGGTGGCTGCCGGAGGGGAGGCCCTCCATGAGGCGGCGGACGATGGTGCGCGCCCCGTCGTAGTCGGCGACATGGCCGAGGATGCCGCTGAGGATCAGCGCGGTGGGCCGGTCCGGGTCGAGGGTCTTCGCGGCGGCGCGCAGGATCTGCTCCGGCTCGAAGAGGCTGATGTCCTCGTACGCCGTCGCGCCCTCGGGCGTGGACGTGAGCAGGGCGCGGGCGTGGGCGAGGACCAACGGGTCGTTGTCGACGTAGACGATCTTCGACTCTGGGGCGAGGCGCTGGGCGACCTCGTGGGTGTTGTCGACGGTGGGCAGACCGGTGCCGACGTCGAGGAATTGGCGTACGCCCGCCTCCTGCACCAGGTACCGGATGCTGCGGCCGAGAAAGGCACGGCTGCTGCGGGCGATGGTGACGATGCCGGGGAAGACGGCGGTGTAGGCGTCACCCGCCATCTCGTCCACCGGGTAGTTGTCCTTGCCGCCGAGCCAGTAGTTCCAGATCCGGGCCGAATGCGGCACCGACGTGTCAATCTCCGTCATGTGCCCATGGTGCTACGGCACGTCCTGTTCGCACGGCACTTTGAGTGAGAGAAGTGCGGGAAAACCGTCGGGTTTCATGGGCCACGACGGTCGGGGGCACCTGGATGCCGATCGGCGGAGAGAACGGCGAGCCCCGTGAACACGCGGCTCACGAGGCTGTCGAAATGCAAGGTTCCGGGCGATCCTGGCGGAATGCCCAAAGAGAAGATGCTCCCCTGCCACACCTGCGGCACCTACCAGCCGCACCGGCAGCCGCAGGACGACCGGGAGCGGCAGGTCATCCGCACGCTGAAGCAGCTGAAGCCCCGCACGTACGTGGAGGACTACTGGATCTGCGTCAGCGACGAACGGGACTGCCGCAACATCCGCCACCGGTGGAACGCCAAGCCGCTCCACCCGCCGGAGAAGATGCCCGAGCCGGAGTGAGTTCCGAGAGGGCTTACAGGTTGCTGAAGTCCGGGCCCTTGGTGCGGGTGCGCTTGATCTCGTAGAAACCGGGGATCGAGGCCACGGCGAGCGTCCCGTCCCACAGCCTGGCGGCCTCCTCGCCCTTGGGCGCCGGGGTCACGACCGGGCCGAAGAAGGCGATCTGCTCGCCGTCGGGACCGGGGACGGCGATCACCGGGGTGCCGACCTCCTGACCGACCTTGTCGATGCCCTCCTTGTGGGAGGCGCGCAGCTCGGCGTCGAACTCGAAGTCCTTCTGGTCGGCGTACTCGATCAGGTCGGCGGGCAGGCCCACGTCCGCCAGGGCGGCCGCGATCGCCTCTTCGGTCGGGCCCTCGCCCTGGTTGTGGAAGCGGGTGCCGAGGGCGGTGTAGAGGGGGCCGAGGACGTCGGCGCCGTGCTTCTGCCAGGCGGCGGTCGCCACCCGCACCGGCTTCCACGCCTTGGTCGCGAGCATCTCCCGGTACTCCTCGGGGAGTTCGTCGATCCTGTCCTCGTTCAGCACCGCGAGGCTCATGATGTGCCACCGCACCTCGATGTCGCGGACCTTCTCCACCTCCAGGACCCAGCGGGAGGTCATCCAGGCCCAGGGGCACAGCGGGTCGAACCAGAAGTCGACGGGGGTCTTGCCGGAGGTGCTCGCGGTCTCGGACATGGGTCTCCTCTACAAGGGGTCTTTCCGAGCTGCAACAGTGACCCGTCCTCGCCCATTCCCTGCTGCCCGGCGCCGCGTCCCATGGCAGGATCAGGCTGTCCGCATACTGAACACCACTCGAGGGAGTGCCGCCTTGCCCGGTGAGAATCTGTCCCGCGACGAGGCCCGGGAACGGGCCGCCCTGCTCTCCGTGGACGGCTACGACGTCTCCCTCGACGTCCGCTCCGCCGTCGGCGACGAGACCGTGGACGGACCGCGGACCTTCCGGTCCGTGACCACGATCCGCTTCCGTTGCGGCGAGCCCGGCGCGTCGAGCTTCGCGGACCTGATCGCGCCGAGCGTGACCGCCGTCTCCCTCAACGGCAAGGACCTCGACCCGGGCGAGGTCTTCGACGGCTCCCGGATCGCCCTGGAGGACCTGGCCGCCGAGAACGAGCTGGTCGTCGACGCGCAGTGCGCGTACTCCCGGACCGGTGAGGGCCTGCACCGCTTCGTCGACCCGGAGGACGGCGAGGTCTACCTCTACACCCAGTACGAGCCGGCCGACTCCCGCCGCGTCTTCGCGAACTTCGAGCAGCCGGACCTCAAGGCGCCGTTCCGCTTCGAGGTCCGGGCACCCGAGGAGTGGACGGTCTGGAGCAACGGCGTCGGCGAACTCACCGACGGCGTCTGGCGGTTCGCGGAGACCAAGCCGATCTCGACGTACATCACGTGCGTGGTGGCGGGCCCCTACCACTACGTCACGGACGCGTACTCCCGGGTCCTGGACGACGGCACGAGCCTGGAGATCCCCCTCGGCGCCATGTGCCGCAAGGGCCTGGCCCCCTACTTCGACGCCGACGACGTCTTCCTCGTCACCAAACAGGGCCTGGACTTCTTCCACGACCACTTCGACTACCCGTACCCCTTCGGGAAGTACGACCAGGCGTTCGTCCCCGAGTACAACCTCGGCGCGATGGAGAACCCGGGTCTGGTGACCTTCCGCGAGGAGTTCATCTTCCGCGGCAAGGTCACGCAGACGTCCTACGAGGGCCGGGCGAACGTCATCCTGCACGAGATGGCGCACATGTGGTTCGGCGACCTCGTCACCATGGAGTGGTGGGACGACCTGTGGCTCAAGGAGTCCTTCGCCGACTTCATGGGCGCCTTCGCCCTGGTCGGCGCGACCCGCTTCAAGGACGGCTGGATCACCTTCGCCAACCGCCGCAAGGCCTGGGCCTACCGCGCCGACCAGCTTCCCTCCACCCACCCCGTCACGGCCGACATCCGTGACCTCCAGGACGCCAAGCTGAACTTCGACGGCATCACGTACGCCAAGGGCGCGTCGGTGCTGAAGCAGCTGGTGGCGTACGTCGGGCAGGACGCGTTCCTCGAAGGCGCACGGCGCTACTTCAAGCGGCACGCGTACGGCAACACGCGCCTCGTGGACCTGCTGTCGGTCCTGGCGGAGACCAGCGGCCGGGACATGGGCGCGTGGTCGCGGGCGTGGCTGCAGACGGCCGGGGTCAACTCGCTGACCCCGCAGGTGCTGCTGGCCCCGGACGGCCGGGTGGACGAGCTGGCGGTGCTGCAGGAGGCGGCGGAGTCGCACCCCGAGCTGCGCCCGCACCGGGTGGCGGTGGGCCTGTACCGGCGTTCCGCGTCCGGGGCGCCGGAGCGGTACGCCCGCGCCGAAGTGGACGTCGAGGGCCCGCGCACGGTCGTGACGGACCTGGCCGGTTCCGAGGCACCCGACCTGGTCCTGGTCAACGACGACGACCTGACGTACTGCAAGATCCGCTTCGACGAGACCTCGCTGGAGACCCTGAAGGGTCACCTGGGGGACATCACCGATCCGCTCGCCCGGGCCCTGTGCTGGTCGGCGCTGTGGAACATGACGCGGGACGCGCTGCTGCCGGCGCGGGACTTCGTGGAGCTGGTGCTGCGCTTCGCGGGCCGCGAGTCCGGCATCGGCGTCCTGCAGATGCTGCACGCGTGGGCCAACTCGGCGCTGGTCAACTACGTGGCGCCGAACTGGCGGGAGACGGGCGGCCGGCTGCTCGCGGAGGGCGCGCTGCGGGAACTGCGGTCCGCGGAGGCGGGCAGCCAGCACCAGCTGGCGTGGGCGCGGTTCTTCGCGACGGTGGCGTCCGGCGCGGACGACATGGGGCTGCTGCGCGGCCTGCTCGACGGCACGGCCCGGATCGACGGGCTGGAGGTCGACCAGGAGCTGCGCTGGGCGTTCCTGCAGCCGCTGGCCGCGCACGGGTTCGCGGACGAGAGGGTGCTGGCCGCCGAACTGGTCCGCGACAACACGGCGTCCGGCAAGCGCCACCAGGTCCGCTGCCTCGCCGCCCGACCGTCGGCGGCGGTCAAGGCGCAGGCGTGGGCGCAGCTCGTGGAGTCCGACGCCCTCTCGAACGCCCTGGTCGAGGCGACCATCGCGGGCTTCGCCCAGCCGTCCCAGCGGGAGCTGCTCGCGCCGTACGCCGAGAAGTACTTCGCGGCGATCGAGCGGGTGTGGTCGGAGCGCTCCATCCAGATCGCCATGCACGTGGTCGAGGGTCTGTTCCCGGCCCTCCAGCACTCGCGGCAGACCCTGGACGCGACGGACGCGTGGCTGGCGGCCCACGAGGACGCGGCACCGGCGCTGCGAAGGCTGGTGCTGGAGGCGCGGGACGACCTGGCGCGGGGGCTGCGCGGACAGGCGTGCGACGCGAAAGCGGCGGGCTGACGATCTCCGGCCCGCGACGGGGCATTCCGTGACCGTTACGGAATTCGGGCAAGAGGAGCCGTAACCCCTGGTCCCACCCGAATGGACCAGGGGTTTTCCCTGTCTGCTCGGCATCCGAACATCCGTCCTTTAGTTCTGCCTTGTCCGGATTTGTCGACGAGCGTGTAACAGCGGTTAAGAGCCCGGCGGATCGCGGGAATCTGCACGCCATGAACCACAACACCCCGCTGCCGCCGGTCCCGCCGCTCTCCCCCCGCCCGCTGCGCCATCTCTCCGAGGTGCACCGCCGCGTCCTGACGGCAGCTCAGCTCCGCTCGCACGGCGTCACACCGGGCGAGGCGACCGAGCAGTGCCGCCCCGGCGGTCCCTGGCAGCAACCGCTCCCCGGCGTCTTCCTGCTCCACCCCGGCCCGCCGACCAGCGAGGAGCGGCTGCACGCGGTGCTGATGTACGCGGCGAAGGAACGAGTGGTGGGCGTCCCGGCCCAGCCGGGGGCGGCGGAACCGCACCGGCAGGTGTACCCGGACGCGATGATCACCGGCCTGGCGGCGCTGACGCTGCACGGCTTCTCCGCCACGCCGCCGCTGACGGCCCTGGACCGCATCGACGTCCTCGTCCCGCGCCTGCGCCGACTGCGCTCGACGGGCTGCGCCCGCATCGTCCGTACGGCTTCCCTGCCCGCCCCGGAACAGGTCACCGGTCTGCCGGTCGCGCCGGTCCCGCGCGCCCTCGCCGACGCGGTGACCGAACTGACGGACGCGGACGCCGTATGCCGGCTGCTGACCGAGGCGGTGCGCGGTGGCCACTGCGAACCGGCTTCGGTGGTACGGGAGTTGAACAACGCCAAGCTGCTGAGCCGCCCGCACGTGGTGGACGCCGTGGACTCCCTCCTCGCGGAGGGCCAGGCGATCGCGGAGGACCGCCTGTACAGGATGGTGCGGGAGTACGGCCTTCCCGACCCGGTCTGGAACGTGGACCTGCGTCTGCCCGGCGGCCCTCACCTCGGCGGCCTGGACGCGTACTGGCCCGAGCAGGCGGTGGCGGTGGAACTGGACACCCGCGCCCCCCGCCAGGGCCATCGCCAGGACGACGACGCCCTCTGGTCCGAATACGCCCGCAAGCGTGAGCACCTGGAACGGCTCGGCATCACGGTCGTCCACATCACCCCGAGGAAGCTGCGCGACGCCAGGGAGCAGCAGGCCGCGGTGGTCCGCACCGCCCTGATGGCATCCGGCGACCGCGACCCGGCCGCGTATGTCGTGGTGCTGCCGCGGTAGCGACCGGCCGGGGGCAACACCAGGAGGGGAGAGGAGGGGCCGACGGGGCTGCACCCGGCGGCCCCTCCTCAGGTGTTGCCGACGGTCACCTGCGGCTACTTGCCGCAGTACTCCGCCTCCACCACCGCATCGCTGTCCCCCGACCAGTCCCCGTTGAAGTTGAAGGCGAGGGCGTGGCGGCCGTTCGCGGTGGTCGTCGCCTCCGACGACGAGCCGTGGATGCCGCCGCCGTGGCCCCAGACGTGGACGCCGCAGCTGAGCTCGCGGTCGATGAGGCCGAGGCCGTAGCGGGCGTTCGGGATGCCCTCTGCCCGCACCGTGGTCTTCATGGCCTTCAGCTGCTCGGCGGGGAGCAGGCGGCCGCGCAGCAGGGCCGCGTAGAAGCGGTTCAGGTCGGTCGAGTCGGAGATCATGTCGCCGGAGCCGTAGGCCAGGGAGGGGTTCAGTTCGGTGACGTCGTACGTCGGGCCGGTCGTCGTCTCGGCCAGCTTGCCGTAGGCGCGGCTGCTGGGCTGCGGGAGGGTGGGACGCGTGCCGGGCACCGAGGTGGCGCGCAGGCGCAAGGGCTCGGTGATGCGCTCGCGGACCTCCGCCCCGTACGGGCGGCCGGTGACGCTCTCGATCACCAGCGCGGCCAGGGTGTAGTTGGTGTTGGAGTAGCTCCAGGACGTGCCCGGCGCGAAGTTCGGCTTGTGGGCCATGGCGAGCGCGACCAAGTCCTCGGGCGCCTTCTGGTCGTAGCGGTGCTTGAAGAAGCCGTCCTTGAGGAAGTACGTCCGGATCAGCTCTTCGTCGTCCGTGTAGTTGAAGATGCCGCTGGTGTGGTTGAGGAGCTGGCGGATCGTGATCTGGCGGCCGTCGTGGCCGTTGCCGTGGACCAGGCCCGGCAGCCACGTGTCCACCTTGTCGTCCAGCGACAGCTCTCCCTCCGCCTCCAGTTGGAGCAGCACCGTGGCGACGAAGGTCTTGGTGATGCTGCCCACCCGGTAGTGGTCGTGCGGGGAACGCGGCTTCTGCGTCTTGAGGTTGCCCACGCCCGCGGTCGCCGACCAGGTTCCGTGCACGTCCTTCGCCGTGGCCGTCACGCCGGGCACGCCGTCGGTCACCGCGGCCTCGATCGCCTCGCGGGTCGCGTCGTGCCGACCACCGGTGCCGGCGGGTGCCGCGGCGATCGCGGGGGCTGCCAGGGCTGCCGTGAGGGCCACTGCCGTCGCCGCCACCAGGGTCGTCCGAACGATCATGTCTCTCTCCCCGTTGTCGTCGTTCCGCTCGCCGTCGCTTCGTCGCTTCGTCGAGCGGTGTCGGGGGGACAGACCCGGCGGGATACGCCGAGGTTGAGGCCGGCCTGGGCGGTTGAGCCGGTTTCAGCCCTTGTTCAGCACCAGCTCCGTGTTCCGGTCCTTCGACTCCCCGGCCAGGTCCGTCCGGGCGCCCGGCGCGTTGTAGGAGAGCTCGCGGTAGAGGGCGGCCAGGCCGGTCTGGGAGAGGTCGGTGAAGTCGGTGCGGTGGGGGGCGGTGGACTCGATGCAGGTGGTGAAGAGGGAGAGGGTGCCGTCCTTGTTGTCCACCAGCTCGATGACGCGGGCCAGCTGGGGGTAGTCGACGTGGGAGGCGGTGGAGATCTCCCAGAAGGAGCGGCCGTCGGGGGCGGAGTGCGGGGTGATGTCGTTGCGGTGGATGTGCCCGTTCACCCACGCGAGGACGTTGGCGTGACTGCCGAGGAGGGCGACGACCTCCTGGCCGGTGTGCCGCCGCTCGCCGGGACGGGCCGGGTCGGGGCGGGTGTTGGTCATCGACGTGCTGGTGTGGTGGCTGAAGACGACCGCGTACGCGTCCTTGTTGTCGCGCAGTGTCTTGTCCAGCCACTTCAGCTGGGCCGTCCCGATGGAGCCGTTGTAGTGGCCGCCCGCGTCGGTGGTGTCGAGGCTGATGCCGATGACGTCGTCGGCGATGCGGAAGCTGTAGTACTGGGTGCCCGCGTCGACGTTGGCGGAGGAGTAGCCGTGGCCGACCGGGCCGACTCCGCGGTAGGCCGGGTCGAGGTGGGCCTTGAGGTAGTCGGTGGCCGTGTAGGGGGCGCGCTTCTCGTCCGGCGTGACCGAGCGCATGTCACGGGTGTGCGCCTTGAGGAAGTCGCGGAACGCGGTCCCCTTGGGGTCCTTGGCGTTCTTGATGGCGTCCTGGAGCTTCTTCGCCTCGGACACGGACAGGCTCATCAGCTTCTTGCCGCCGATGGCGTACTCGGCGAGCCAGGAGTCGCCGTGTCCGTAGCAGCCGAGCGGCAGGGAGTCGTGGTTGCCGACGGTGGAGTACCAGGGCAGGTTGAGGCCGGGGCTGTTCAACTCCCGTACGGCGGCGGCCAGGAAGCCCTCCAGCTGGGGGAAGCCGAGCTGCTTGTCGGTGTCGCGCACGCTCGTGTCGGGCTGCCAGTACTGCTTGAGGCCGCTGTTCTGGACGCCCTCGTAGCGGCGCGGGTCACCGGAGTTCGGGGTGATCCGGCCGCCGCTCATGACGGTCAGGAACCACTCCAGCTCGGTCCTCGCATTGTTGTCCGTGTTGTCGCCGGTCGTCATCGCGAAGTGCAGCGGGGCGCCGGTGACGGGGGCGCCCCGCAGCGCGTTGACCCGCTCCACGAGCGAGACCGCGCCGTGCACGGTCAGCGCCTCGTGCGGCCGCCAGGCGTGGACGTCCGCGGAGCGCAGGTACTCGAGGCGCATGGGGTGCTGGGCGTCGATCAGGTGCAGGTCGGTGAGCTGCACGAACGCGGCGAGGGTGGTCCGGCGCCCGGCCCGGCCGGACTTCGGCGCGGCGAGCTCGGTCCGCAGCCGCCGCTTCCAGCCGGGCCCGTCGCCGAGGCGCCGGTAGCCGGAGCTCGTCCGCGGGGCGGCGACGGAGGCGAGCGTGGTGCCGCGGGTGTACGGCGCGAGGGGCGCCGCGGGTGCCCTGCGGGACTGGGCGATGGGCGCCCCTTCGGCGGCGGTGCCGGCGGCGTTGGTGGCGGCCCGGCTGTCGGTGGGCCGCAGGGCGTAGCCGACGCCCGCGGAAACGGTCGCGGCCGCGGTGGCGGCGAGGACGGTACGGCGGTTGACCCCCAGCGTGGAGCTGGCGACAGAGCGTGTGCGCGACATGGCGCGATCTCCCCGAGTGCGAACTGCGTCGGCAGTGGTCGCGGGTGATCGCTGCCAGGCGCTGACGCGAACTTCCCGCTCACTCCGGATCGTTGGCACTGGGGATGACCTGCGCGTGAACGAGGCCGCAACGCGCAACGCCGATCACCGTACGTGGATCTTGGACTACCCTGCGCGTCCATGACCCGCTCCCGGGCGGCCGGGAGCGGGTCACTCAGCGTTCATCTCGCGGGGTAGTGAACCTATTCCTCGGGGCTGCCCGTGGCGATCTGTCCGGTCACCCTCTCCTGCCGCTCCAGCCACCATGCGACTCCGATGTCGACCAGCCGCACCCGGTTCAGGCCCGGTACGGCGTCCAGGTCGTGCCAGGCCGCCATGTCGGTGGAGCCGCCGATCTCGTAGCGGAGTTCACCGCCGGTGATCCGGGCCCCGTAGAGGAGCCGGACGCCGTGGTGGTCGACGCTCCGGCCGAAGCGGCCGGGGAGGACCCGGCGGGACGAGTCCACGCCGAGCAGGCCGGTGACCTCGATGCGGTATCCGGTCTCCTCGGTCACCTCCCGCAGGACGGTGTCGTGGGGGTCCTCGCCGTGTTCCATGCCGCCGCCGGGCAGGACCCACTCGGGCGGGCCGCCGTCCGGTGCCGGGGAGCGGGAGAGCAGGAGTTGTCCGTCACGGACACATATGGCGTAGGCCGCCACCCTCAACTTCCTTCGCATCGAGGGACGTTACCCAGGGACGACAAGCACTTACCCCCAGAAGTACACCCCTTGGGGGACTTGCCCCCATTCATCGCCCATCTCCCCAAATGACATCGGGGGTTTTCCCCATGCGCCCATATCGATTCGGTCAACTCTCCCTAAACATCCTTCCCATGCGTAAAGCTGTGCGATCGTCCGGGATCGCATTCCGGACGATCGCGACCAGGACCGATCCGTCCCGGTCGCCACCCGCTCGTTCCTTTACCTACAAGGGATGCCGATGACCCTCACCCCCCAGCTCGAACCGATATCCGGCGCGAGACGCGTGGCCCGGATAGCCGTGGCCGCCGGTCTGGTGGCCGCGCTCTCCGCGGCGGGGCCGATACCCATGGCCCTCGCCGACGCCGAGGCTCCCGTCGCGGCCGACCCGGGCGTGAAGTCCGCGCACGACAAGCTCGGCTCCGACGACGCCGACCTCCTCGCCGAGGCCAAGGCCGACGGCGACAAGACCGTCACGATGATGGTCGCGACCGCGCCCGGGCAGACCGAGAAGGTCGCCGAGCAGCTCGACTCGGTCCAGGGCGGCCTGGTCGGCCGGACCTTCGACAAGCTCGGCTACGTCCGCGCGACGGTCCCCACCGGCAAGGCGGACGCGGCCATCGCCGCCGCCGCCAAGCTGTCCTCGGTGCACGGCATCGACCTGCGGCAGGACATCCCGCTGGACGACCCGACCCCGAGCGCGGACACCGCCAAGGGCGCCGCGGGCAAGGGCTCGGCCGCCTACTCGGCGCCGAACAAGAACACCCCCGCCGAGAACCCGTACAACCCGTCCTTCGAGACGGGCGCCGTCGACTTCGTGGACGACCACCCGAAGGCGGACGGCCGGGGTGTCACCATCGGCGTCCTCGACTCGGGTGTGGACCTCTCCCACCCTGCACTGCAGAAGACCACCACCGGTGAGCGGAAGATCGTCGACTGGGTGACGTCGACCGACCCGGTCGCCGACGGCGACGGCTCGTGGCGCCGGATGCTCGCCCCGGTGGCCGGCCCGGCGTTCTCCGCGACCCCCGCCGGCGGTGCCGCCGAGGCGTTCACCGCGCCGGCCGGCTCGTACAAGTTCAACTACTTCTACGAGTCCGTGACCGCGGGCGGCGACCAGCTGGGCGACGTCAACCGCGACGGCGACACCACCGACGCCTGGGGCGTGCTGTACGACGCCGCGGCCGGCACGGTCCGCGTCGACCTCGACGACGACCACGACTTCGCCGACGAGCAGCCGATGAAGCCGTACAAGGACGGCTACCAGATCGGCTACTTCGGCACGGACAACCCGGCGACCGAGGTCGCCGAGCGCATCCCGTTCGTCGTCGAGATCCGCAAGGACGTCGTCTACAACGCCTCCGGCGCCAAGGCCGACTACGTCAACATGGGCATGATCTCCAGCGAGCACGGCACCCACGTGGCCGGTATCACCGCCGCGAACGGCCTGTTCGGCGGCGAGATGAACGGTGCCGCGCCGGGCGCGAAGATCGTCTCGTCCCGTGCCTGCCTGTTCGGCCCGAGCTGCACGAACGTCGCGCTCACCGAGGGCATGATCGACCTGGTCGTCAACCGCGGCGTCGACATCGTCAACATGTCGATCGGCGGCCTGCCGGCGCTCAACGACGGCAACAACGCGCGCGCCGAGCTGTACACGCGCCTCATCGACACCTACGGCGTCCAGCTGGTGATCTCGGCCGGCAACTCCGGCCCCGGCGCCAACACGATCGGCGACCCCGGCCTGGCCGACAAGGTCATCTCGGTCGGCGCGTCCATCTCCAAGAAGACCTGGGCCGCCAACTACGGCTCGGTCGTGGAGAAGAAGTACGCCATGATGCCGTTCTCCTCGCGCGGTCCGCGTGAGGAAGGCGGCTTCACGCCGACCCTGGTCGCCCCGGGTGCCGCCGTCAACACCATCCAGACCTGGCTGCCGGGCGCCCCGATCGCCGAGGCGGGCTACGCCCTGCCGGCCGGCTACGGCATGCTCCAGGGCACCTCGATGGCGTCCCCGCAGGCCGCGGGCGCGTCCGCGCTGCTGCTGAGCGCCGCCAAGGCGAAGAAGATCGCCCTCACCCCCGCCACCCTGCGCACCGCGCTCACCTCGACCGCCGACCACATCAGTGGGGTGCAGGCGTACGAGGAGGGGGCAGGACTCATCAACATCCCGGACGCCTGGGACTCGATCCTCGACGGCGCCACCGCGCACGACTACACGGTCAAGGCCCCGGTCGACACCGCGATCGACCAGTTCCTGAAGACCCCGGGCTTCGGCTCGGGTCTGTACGACCGTGAGGGCGGCCTCAAGGCCGGCCAGAAGAAGACGTACGACGTCACGATCACCCGTACGTCCGGCGCCGACAAGGCGATCCGCCACGAGCTGCACTTCGAGAACAACACGGCCGGCACCTTCAAGATCGTCGGCTCCGACGAGGTGAAGCTGCCGCTCAACCAGCCGGTGACCGTCAAGGTCCAGGCCGCGCCGGGCTCCGCGGGTCTCAAGAGCGCGATCCTCGAGGTCGACGACCCGAAGACCGAGGGCACCGACAAGCTGGTCATGACGACGGTCGTGGTCTCCGCGCCGCTCGCGCACACCTACTCGGCGTCGAACACGGTCCAGCGCAACAGCACCCGGTCCTACTTCGTGACCGTGCCCGCGGGCGCCAAGTCGCTGGAGGTCGCGATCGGCGGGCTGAAGGACAAGAGCCAGACCCGGTTCATCGCCATCCACCCGTACGGCGTCCCGGTCGACACCACCAGCACCCCGAACTGCTACAACAACTACCTCGACGGCAACGGCTGCAGGCCCGACGTGCGTTCGTACGCCGACCCGGTGGCGGGTGTCTGGGAGATCGAGGTCGAGTCGCGCCGTACGTCGCCGCTGCTCGACAACCCGTACAAGCTGGACGTCGCCGTCCTCGGCGCGGTCTTCGACCCGGAGACCGTGACCGTGCCCGAGGCCAAGGTCGGCACCCCGGCCGTCGCCTCCTGGAAGGTGACGAACAACCTCGCCGCCGTCGACGGCAAGCTGGCCGGCGGTCCGCTCGGATCGGCCAAGTCGGCCCGCCCGACGATCGCCGAGGGCGAGACGCACACCACCACGGTCACGGTGCCCGCGGGCGCCAAGTCCCTTGACGTCGCCATCGGCAACGTCTCCGACGCCGCCGCCGACCTCGACCTCGTCGTGTACGACGCGGCGGGCAAGGAGGCGGGCAGCTCGGCCGACGGTGACTCGGAGGAGTCCGTGTCCGTGGCCGACCCGGCCGCCGGCACCTACACCATCGAGGTCATCGGCTACGCGATCCCGGCCGGCACCACCGCGTACGACTACCAGGACGTGTTCTTCTCCGCCGCCCTCGGCAGTGTCAGCGTCGACGGCTCGACGCCGGTGAAGCTCGGCACGGGCGACTCCACCACGGTCTCCGGCAGCGTCACCGCCGCCGCGGCCGCCCCGGAGGGCCGTGAGTTCTTCGGACAGGTCCAGCTGGTCAACGCGCGCGGCACGGTCGCGGGCGCCGGCAGCGTGAAGATCGAGAAGGTGACGCCGTAGTCGGTGCGGCTCACGCCGTAGTCGTCTCGGCTGTCAGGGCGGGCGTTCGTCGGAGTACCGGCGGGCGCCCGCCCTTCGTCATGCGCAGGGCAGCCCGCGCGACTCGGCCGCCGAGACGGTGAGCCGGGCCCGGTCGCGGGCGATCTGCTTCTCGCCGACGAGCCAGTACTCGGGTTGGCGCTCGCCGTTCGGGACGGCGAAGAGCACCTGGTCGCCCTCGCGGAGACCGGGGACGACGTTCCCGTCGATCACGTAGGTGAGCTCCTTCTTGTCGTCCGCGCCCGGCTTCTCCGGCTTGTAGTAGCGCGTCACGTCGATGGTGACGCGGAAGGACTCGGTACCGGGGAGCCGCTCCACGCTCGTGGCCCTGCCCTCGGCGATCAGGCGGGAGCAGGCGAAGTAGTGCGGGCCGCCGAAGACGGAGCCGGCGTCGGAATCCTCCTTGGAGGCCGCGCTGTCACTGCTCGCCCCGGCGTCCATGCCGCCCCCGGCCTGCGCCAGCAGCCACGCCATGCCCGACAGCAGAGCCGCGGCGCACGCCACCGCGAGGCCGCCGAAAGCGAGGTTGAGCGTCGTACGGCGCCGGGGGCGGGACCGCCGTACGGGAACGGGCACGGGAGCCTCGGTGGGCGTGGGGGGGTCGGCGAGTGTCCGTCCGATGATGCCCAACTGCTCGCGCAGCAGTGCGAGATCGGCCTCGGCGGAACGGTGTTCGGCCATGAAGGCGGCATCCGCGCGGGCGGCGTCGGACAGCGGCTCGTCGGTCAGGGCGGCCATCAGAGCGTCCATGCCGGCCCGTCCGTCGTGTTCGGCGGTCACGTCACACCACCTCGTCCTCGTGCAGGCGGGCGCGCAGGGCCCGTACCGCCGTGTGCAGCCGGCTCTTCACCGTGCCCTCGGGGATGCCGAGCTCCTCGGCGATCCCGCGCACCGGGAGGTCGGCGTAGAACCGCAGGACGAGGACCTGACGCTGGGCGTCGGGCAGCTCGTCCAGTCCCTGGGCGACGGCGAGGGAGAGCAGGCTGGTGTCCTCGCCGGAGGTCTGGTCGGCCTGGCGCAGGGAGGCCAGGCGTTCCCCGACGCGTTCCTGGCGGCGCTTGGCCCGGTGCCAGTCCATGGCCAGGTTGGAGGCGACGACCGCCGCCCACGCGGACAGGTCACGCGGCGCCTCGTCCCCCCGCGCCGCGCGTTCCAGCAACCGCAGGCGGACCTGCTGCACCCCGTCCGGCAGGTCCGCCTGCGGTACACCGCCGAGCGCGAGCACCGCCCGCACCCGGCGTTCCTGAGCAGGGTCCAGCGGGTCGTCCAGCACGTCGTGCGTGCCGTCCCCCTGACCACGGCGGCCCTTTCTGCGCAGCACAGCGCCCCCTCTTCTCGCCGCGTTTCCTCTATGACGCCGCCGGGGGCCGAAACGTTCGACCCCTTTTCGCGGCGTACCGCAGAGGCGTACGTCACACCTTCGCGTGCTGCGGGGCACGGCGGGCAGGGGTGGGGCAGCACAGCTTGCGGTGCGGGGACGCTGCCGGACGAATTTCTGCAGCTCAGCGGGGTCGGGCGTGGAGAACCGCGGCCGGACCCCAGACCCGACGCGTCCCATTCCTCGGGCACGCCGCTCAAAGAAGTGGACACGCGGACCGGGACTGACCGCATGATGGAAACACCTCAGCCATGCAGCAGGCACATGTACGTCACGCAGAGAGCACGCAGAAGGAGTCGTCGTGAGGGTCGGAATCGTCGGAGCCACCGGTCAGGTCGGCACGGTCATGCGCAGGATCCTCACGGAGCGGAACTTCCCCGTGACCGAGCTGCGCCTGTTCGCCTCGGCCCGTTCCGCGGGGACGGTCCTGGACGGCGTGACGGTGGAGGACGCGACGACCGCCGACTTCACCGGGCTGGACATCGTGCTGTTCTCCGCGGGCGGCTCGACCTCCAAGGCGCTGGCCGAGAAGGTCGCCTCGCAGGGCGCGGTAGTGATCGACAACTCCTCCGCGTGGCGTCGCGACCCGGACGTACCGCTCGTGGTGTCCGAGGTGAACCCGCACGCGATCGCCAACCGCCCCAAGGGCATCATCGCCAACCCGAACTGCACGACGATGGCCGCGATGCCGGTCCTGAAGCCGCTGCACGCCGAGGCGGGCCTCGAAGCGCTGGTCGTCGCCACCTACCAGGCGGTCTCCGGTTCCGGCCTGGCCGGCGTGGACGAGCTGTTCGAGCAGGTCAAGAAGGTCGGCGAGGACGCGCCGAAGCTGACGCACGACGGCTCGGCGGCCGAGTTCCCCGCGCCGAACAAGTACGTCGCCCCGATCGCGTACAACGTTCTCCCGCTGGCGGGCTCCATCGTCGACGACGGCCTGAACGAGACCGACGAGGAGCAGAAGCTCCGCCACGAGTCCCGCAAGATCCTGGAGATCCCCGAGCTCAAGGTCTCCGGCACCTGCGTCCGCGTCCCCGTCTTCACGGGCCACTCCCTCCAGGTCAACGCCCGCTTCGCCCGCCCCCTCACCGTGGAGCGCGCCAAGGAGCTCCTGGGCGGCGCCCCCGGCGTCGCGGTCACCGAGGTCCCGACCCCCCTCCAGGCGGCCGGCCAGGACCCGTCGTTCGTCGGCCGCATCCGCCGGGACGAGACGGTCGACAACGGCCTGGCGTTCTTCGTCTCCAACGACAACCTCCGCAAGGGTGCCGCGCTGAACGCGGTACAGATCGCGGAGCTGGTGGCGGCCGAGCTCAAGGGCTGACGCCTCTTCGTACGAAGCAGGGGCGCCCACCGATGCCGGTGGGCGCCCCTTCGCGTGCTCGGAGAGCCAGATGCCGCCGCAGCGCCGCGTCGATCTCGGTCGTGCGTTGCCGAGGCACGGAACCGATCGGCCGCAGCAGCCGCTCGGGAGCGAGCGCGCGTACTCGCTCGCACTGCACCTCGTGCGCGATGTGCTCCTGCACACCGCGGCCCGACCTGCCTCATGCCTACGGCTCGGCACCCGCTCCGGGGTGGTCGGAGCAGGGACCGAGCCGTGTGGCCGACCTCGCGTCAGACGGTATTCGGCGGAAACCCGTGATGCGCACCACCGCGGACGAAGACCCGCCATGCCTCCATGGCGCCGGAGCAGTCGGGGAACGCCACCAGCCGGAAGGCGGGCGCCCAGCTCACGATGAGTTCACCCGCGTCATCCACGGTCACGCCCTCCACGGAGGGCCGCAGCTGTCCGAGGATTCCGTTGAGCGTGGTGGCACGAGCGTCGAAGACCGTGCGGAATTCGTCGAAGGCCCGCGCTCCCGCACCCTTCTGCGGGTACCGCATGTCAGCTGACCCCAGGACGATCTTCCCGTCGTGCACGATCCGGAACGGACACTGCACATGAGCCATGACCGTCTCGCCATGAGGGCCGTCGAACTCGACGACGCCCATGTCCACGGCCCTGCCGACGGAGCGGACGACCGCACCGGTCAGGATCCGGGCGGTCCCGTGGGTCCATGCCTCAGCAACCACCGAGCACTCCTCTTGGCATGCGGCGAGCAGCCGTACGCCAGATCGCGGTTCGTCGGCGCACGTCACCTCAGCCCATTGGATCCTTGCTCACCCATACATCAAACGAACACCGGCCTCACCGAACAGGGTTACTGCGGCATCGACCAATTCTTCACGCCGCCCACGAAACCCTGCACCCTCGTGTCACACGCCCTCAGAGGACGGGCGATCATCCGGCGTCTTGGTGCACCTCGTAGAGGAAGCATCCGTATTCGACGGCCCGGACGTGGACGAGCGCCACGGCCGGGTCGTCGAACGCTTCCGCGAAGGCCGCCTCGAAGTCGTCGGGGTGCTCCGCCAGTCGCCCGCCCAGGATGTGCCCCTCGGCCGAGTACCGGCGGACCGTGCGGTGGGCATTGGTGAAGGGGAGGTTGTCCCCGTCCGGTCCCGCGCACTGCTCCGCATGGATGAAGACGGGGCCCTGTTCGTCGTACGCCCCCGGATCGGTCCCCGTCTCCGCCGCCCAGCGGCGCAGCGGGGCGTACGAGACCAGGGCGATCCGCTCCCCCGGCTCGCTGCGGCGCAGGCAGCAGCGGAGCGGGGCGCCTCCCTCGTGGTCGGTCATGGGAACCATCTCGCGTCCCCGGTCGTCAGCAGAGCGCAGCTCCTTCAGGACCACCGGAGAGACGGGTCGTGCGGTGTACGTCGTCATGTCCCCAGACTCACGCGCATCCACCCTGCCCACCGGCGGGAAACGGACATCGCGTTCCGTGCAGGCCCGTGGAAGGATGGCGCAACCCACACATAACGAGGAGATGACCGCGTGCCTGGCACAAACCTGACTCGCGAAGAGGCGCAGCAGCGGGCGAAGCTGCTCACCGTTGACTCGTACGAGATCGATCTCGACCTCTCCGGCGCGCAGGAGGGCGGTACCTACAGGTCCGTGACCACGGTGCGCTTCGATGTCGCGGAGGGCGGCACGGAGTCCTTCATCGACCTGGTCGCGCCGGCCGTCCACGAGGTCACCCTCAACGGCGACCAACTCGACCCCGGAGAGCTCTTCGCGGACTCGCGGATCGCGCTGCCGGGACTGCTGGAGGGCCGCAACATCCTCCGGGTCGTCGCCGACTGCGCGTACACCAACACCGGTGAGGGCCTGCACCGGTTCGTCGATCCCGTCGACAACCAGGCCTACCTCTATACCCAGTTCGAGGTGCCGGACGCGCGCAGGGTGTTCGCGAGCTTCGAGCAGCCGGACCTCAAGGCCACCTTCCAGTTCACCGTGAAGGCGCCGGAGGGTTGGACGGTCGTCTCCAACTCGCCCACCCCGGAGCCGAAGGACAGCGTCTGGATCTTCGAGCCGACGCCGCGCATCTCGTCGTACATCACCGCGCTGATCGTCGGCCCGTACCACTCGGTGCACAGTGTGTACGAGAAGGACGGACAGACCGTCCCGCTCGGCATCTACTGCCGTCCCTCGCTGGCCGAGCACCTCGACTCGGACGCCATCTTCGAGGTGACCCGGCAGGGCTTCGACTGGTTCCAGGAGAAGTTCGACTACGCGTACCCCTTCAAGAAGTACGACCAGCTGTTCGTGCCGGAGTTCAACGCGGGCGCGATGGAGAACGCGGGCGCGGTGACCATCCGCGACCAGTACGTCTTCCGGTCGAAGGTGACGGACGCGGCGTACGAGACGCGCGCCGAGACGATCCTGCACGAGCTGGCCCACATGTGGTTCGGCGACCTGGTCACCATGGAGTGGTGGAACGACCTGTGGCTGAACGAGTCGTTCGCCACGTACACCTCCATCGCCTGCCAGGCGCACGCGCCGGACAGCCGGTGGCCGCACTCCTGGACCACCTTCGCCAACTCCATGAAGACGTGGGCCTACCGGCAGGACCAGCTGCCCTCCACGCACCCGATCATGGCCGAGATCCGCGACCTGGACGACGTGCTCGTCAACTTCGACGGCATCACGTACGCCAAGGGCGCGTCCGTACTGAAGCAGCTCGTCGCGTACGTCGGCATGGACGAGTTCTTCGCGGGCGTGCAGGCGTACTTCAAGCGGCACGCGTTCGGCAACACCCGCCTGTCCGACCTGCTCGGCGCGCTGGAGGAGACCTCCGGCCGTGACCTCGGGACCTGGTCGGAGAAGTGGCTCCAGACCGCCGGCATCAACATCCTGCGCCCGCAGATCGAGACGGACGCGAACGGTGTCGTCACGTCCTTCGCGATCCGCCAGGAGGCCCCCGCGCTGCCCGCCGGCGCGAAGGGCGAGCCGACGCTGCGCCCGCACCGCATCGCGGTCGGCCTGTACGACCTCGACGAGGACAGCGGCAAGCTGGTGCGCGACGAGCGCGTCGAGCTGGACGTCGACGGCGAACTGACCGCCGTACCGCAGCTGGTGGGCAAGCGCCGGCCCGCGGTGATCCTCCTGAACGACGACGACCTGTCGTACGCGAAGGTCCGCCTCGACGAGCAGTCGCTCGCCTTCGTCACCGAGCACCTCGGCGACTTCGAGTCGTCCCTCCCCCGCGCGCTGTGCTGGGCGTCGGCGTGGGACATGACCCGGGACGCCGAGCTCCCGACCCGCGACTACCTGTCCCTGGTCCTGTCGGGCATCGGCAAGGAGTCGGACATCGGCGTGGTGCAGTCGCTGCACCGCCAGGTGAAGCTGGCGATCGAGCTGTACGCCGACCCGGCCGCCCGCGAGGCCCTGCTGACCCGCTGGACGGACGCCACGCTCGCGCACCTGCGCGCGGCGGCGCCGGGCAGCGACCACCAGCTGGCGTGGGCGCGCGCGTTCGCCGCGACCGCCCGCACGCCGGAGCAGCTGGACCTCCTCGACGCCCTCCTGGAGGGCACGCAGACGATCGAGGGCCTGGCCGTCGACACGGAGCTGCGCTGGGCGCTGGTGCAGCGGCTGGCCGCGGTGGGCCGCTTCGACGAGGCGGAGATCGCGGGCGAGTACGAGCGCGACAAGACGGCCGCCGGCGAGCGCCACGCGGCCACCGCCCGGGCCGCCCGCCCGACGCCGGAGGCCAAGGCGGAGGCGTGGGCGTCGGTCATCGATTCCGACAAGCTCCCGAACGCCGTGCAGGAGGCCGTCATCGGCGGCTTCGTCCAGACGGGTCAGCGCGAGCTGCTGGCCCCCTACACGGACAAGTACTTCGAGGTGCTCAAGGACATCTGGGAGTCCCGTTCGC
Organism: Streptomyces sp. NPDC058678; assembly: GCF_042714835.1. NCBI lineage: Bacteria > Bacillati > Actinomycetota > Actinomycetes > Kitasatosporales > Streptomycetaceae > Streptomyces > Streptomyces sp. NPDC058678. Next base: position 256,041 of record NZ_JBHXSG010000003.1, read on the forward strand.
ACGAGATGGCCCAGCAGATCGCGGTCGGCCTCTACCCGACGATCCAGGTCTCCGAGGAGACGCTGCGCAAGACGGACGAGTGGCTTGCCTCGGCGGAGCCCAACGCGTCCCTGCGCAGGCTCGTCTCGGAGTCCCGCGCGGGTGTGGAGCGCGCCCTGAAGGCTCAGGCGGCGGACGCGGCGGCCGAGCAGTAGCCGCTGTCCCGACGACGACGGGGGCGTCCGGTGTGAACCGGGCGCCCCCTTTCGCGGGCCGCAGCCGAACAGCTCGCCTCTACCGTCGCAGGGCCGGGCCCTGACCTGTCAGGTCCATCGAGTCCTTTCGAGCAGCCTCTGCGGGCAGACTGAACGACCGGGCGGGCGGTGCGGGCCTGCTGTCCGTGCGCTGCCCGAGCTGCCCCGCGACCGTCGCCCCGAACGCCAGCGTCATGCCCGCCAGCTGTAGCGGCGTGAGCGCCTGCCCGAGGGCCGCCCAGCCGACCACCGCGGCGGTCAGTGGCGACAGCGGGCCGAGGAAGGTGACCTGGGTGGCGGTGAGCCTGCCGATGCCGCGGAACCAGAGCCAGTACGCGACCGCCGTGTTCGCCAGCGCCAGGTAGAGGTAGCCCCCGAGCGCCCGGCCGTCCAGTGCGGGCGGGGCGCCTTCGACGAGAAGGGCGAGCGGGGCGATGAGCAGGCCGCCCGCGGTGAGCTGCCAGGCGGTGAGCGCGAGCGGACCGACGCCGTCCGGGCGGCCCCACCGCTTGGTCAGTACGGTGCCCGCGGACATGGAGGCGGTGGAGGCGAGGGCGGCGAGCACACCCACGGTGTCGAGTGCCCCGGCGGCCTTCAGGACGACCAGGCTCACCCCGGACGCGGCGACGAACCCGGTGATCACGCTGCGGGCCGTCGGGCGCTGCCCCAGCAGCAGCGCCGAGAGACCCACGACGAACAGCGGTCCGATCGATCCGACGACCGCCGCCATACCGCCCGGCATCCGGTACGCCGACAGGAACAGCAGCGGGAAGAACGCCCCGATGTTCAGCGCCCCGAGCACCGTCGCCTTCCCCCACCAGGCGCCGCGCGGCAGCACCCGGGCAAGGGCCAGCAGGACCAGGCCGGCGGGCAGGGCGCGCATGAGGCCGGTGAACAGGGGGCGGTCGGCCGGCAGGAACTCGGTGGTGACGGCGTAGGTGGTGCCCCAGGAGACGGGGGCCAGGGCGGTGAGCAGGACGGTCGCGGGCCGCTTCATGACCGGCACCCTTCTCGGAAGATAGCTTGATGGAAAGTAGCTTAGCGCTAAGCCACTTACAGTCAAGCCACTTTCTTGCGGGCGACCTGAACCGGGCGGATACTCACCGCATGAGTGCACAGCGCAAGGACCCGGTCGACGCGATCGTCGAGCAGTGGACCTCGGTCCGGCCCGACCTCGACACCGCCGCCATGGAGGTCTTCGGCCGGATCTACCGGCTCTCACGCGCGATGGGCGACCGCACGGAGAAGGCGTACGCGTCCCTCGGCATCGGCCGCGGCGAGTTCGACGTCCTGGCGACCCTGCGCCGGTCCGGGGAGCCGTACACCCTCTCCCCGCGCCAGCTCTCCGCGACGCTGATGCTCACCACCGGCGGCATGACCGGCCGCCTGGACAAACTGGAGCGGGCGGGTCTGCTGCGCCGCTCCCCCGACCCGCACGACCGCCGGGGCCTGCAGGTGACCCTGACGGAGAAGGGGCTGAAGCTCGTCGACGAGGCGGTGGGCGCGGGCCTCGCCGTCCAGACGGAGGCCCTGAAATCCGCCCTGAACGGCGAACAGGCCGACCAACTGGCCGACCTGCTGCGGGAGTTGCTGGCGGGGACCGAGACGTCCTAGAACCGCGCCCGGAGCGGGTTCAGCCCACCCAGGCCACGAGGGCCGACTCGACCGTCGCCGGCTCGGCGCTGTCGGCCGCCCGGGCCAGGTATCCGTCGGGGCGAAGGGCGGGCAGCCCGATCGCGTTCCGTCCAGGCCACGTATCCGTCGGGGCGAAGGGCGGGCAGCCCGATCGCGTTCCGTCCAGGCCACGTATCCGTCGGGGCGAAGGACGGGCAGCCCGATCGCGTTCCGCACGACGCCGCGCATGCCGTCGGCGCCGACGACGTACGCGGCGCAGTTCCTCTGTCACTCCGGCGGCGGTGCGGACCTCGACGGTCACGCCGTCCGCGTCCTCGGTCAGTTGGGTGGCTCTGTCTCCAACGGGACTCCGGCCCCGCCTCGACGGCCCGCCCGCTTCAGCACCTGATCCAGCTCGTTCTCTGCGACCGGTTCAGGAGCCGTGGCCTGGCCGGCGCCGACGGTGCAGCGGGGTCTGACGGTGCCCGGCCCCTGACGTGGGGTCGCCGGAAACGCACCCAGGGCGCCGGCCTCGCTCACGTACGGCGGATGCGCGTACGTGCTGCGGGCGGCGCCCTGGGAGGAGCACACGGTGAGGGCGGATCAGGCCTTGGAGCCGGCCTTGGCCTTGGTCTTGATGTTGCGGGACGTCACCCGGTGGGCCTCGTGGGACTTGTCCAGGACCATCACCAGGCCGGCGATGACCGCGAACAGAGCGATCGGGGCCACCACGAAGAGGCCCAGCGTCTCGATGACGCTCAGGCCGGTGCCGGGGTCGTCACCGTCGTCGCGGGTCAGCGCGAGCGCGGGGGACGACATGAGCAGCATCATCAGCGTCGTACCGGCAGCCAGGGCGCCGGCGCGCAGGGCGTTCTTCTTCACGGAGCCAAAGTAGCGAACGTCCGAAAGCGGCGCGCGTCCGGGGGTGCGTATGAGGTGCCCTCGGCCGGGGCGGGGGGGCGGGTCGCACCGGCCGGCGGTGCCGCGTGCCGTCCGGCGGGCGGGTGTGCCCGGGCGCGGCCCGGCGGTGCCGCGTGCCGTCGCCGGGGCGAGGGGTGAGGCGCGCGCCCCCGCCGCCCCTTCCCGTCCCGTCTCTGGGGGGGGCTGCCGCCCCCAGACCCACGGTTCGGCCCTGAACGGGCCTCGTCCTCAAACGCCGGACGGGCTGACATCAGCCCCTCCGGCGTGTGAGGAGCGGCGGCGTCAGCCGCTCCCGGGCTGGCGGAGGACGTCCACCAGGGCGTGCAGCCTCGGTGACGCCGCCAGTTCCTCCAGTGTCACCGGCCGCCCCGCCGTGTCCGCGATCGGCAGCCGCCAGTTCGGGTACTGGTCCCACGTGCCCGGCAGGTTCTGCGGGCGGCGGTCGCCGATGGTGTCGGGGAGCCAGATGCCGACCATGCGGGCCGGGGTCTGGAGGAGGTAGCGGTGGACGGCCTGGATCTCGGCCTCCTCCGAGGACGTGTCGATGCCGCCGCCCGACCCCTGCAGGAGGCCCAGCCGGGTGAGCAGGGCGAGCCACTCCGCCGTGTCCGCGGACGCCTCCGCCCGTTCCTCGTCCAGGGGGCGGGTCAACAGGCCGAGGCCGTCGCGGAGTTCGACGTGTTCGCCGGTGAGGCGGGCCGCGGTGGGCGGCAGGTCGTGGGTGGTGGCGGTGGCCAGACAGTCGGCGCGCCACCGGTCGGGGGGCAGGGGGCGGCCGTCGCCGTCCCAGTCGCGCTCGAACCACAGCACCGACGTGCCGAGCACGCCCCGCTCGCGCAGCGTCTCGCGCACGCCGGGTTCCACCGTGCCCAGGTCCTCGCCGATCACCAGCGCCCCGGCGCGGGAGGCCTCCAGGACCAGCACGGCGAGCATCGCCTCGGCGTCGTAGCGGACGTACGTGCCCTCCGTGGGCGGCTCGCCCTGCGGGACCCACCACAGCCGGAACAGGCCCATGACGTGGTCGATGCGCAAGGCGCCGGCGTAACGGAACAGGGCCCTCAACAGGGATCGGAAGGGCGCGTAGCCCGACTCGGCCAGGCGGTCCGGCCTCCAGGGCGGCAGGCCCCAGTCCTGGCCGCGCGCGTTGAAGGCGTCCGGGGGTGCGCCCACCGACATGCCGGACGCGAAGTGATCCTGCTGTGCCCACGCGTCGGCGCCCCCGGGGTGCACCCCGACCGCGAGGTCGTGGACCACACCCACCGGCATTCCCGCCTCCCGGGCCGCGCGCTGGGCGGCTCCGAGCTGGGTGTCGGTGAGCCAGGCGAGGCGGGTGTGGAAATCCACCCGGTCCATCAACTCCCCGCGGGCACGGGCCGTTTCGGCCGAGCGGGGGTCGCGCAGGGCGACCGGCCACCGGTGCCAGTCGGAGCCGTGCACCTCGGCGAGGGCGCACCAGGTGGCGTGGTCCTCCAGGGCCTCGCCCTGTTCGGCGAGGTAGTCGACGTAGGCGGCGCGCCGGCCCGGCCCGAGCGGCACGTCCCGTACGAGTTCCAGCGCCTCCCGCTTGAGCTCCCACACGGCGTCCCGGTCGATCAGGGCGCCCTTCTCCAGCACCGACACCCGCAGCCGTTCCGCCCGCTCCAGCAGGGCCCGCACCCGCTCGCGGTCCGTGACCTGGGCGTACTCGGGGATGTCCTCGACCCGTAGATGGACCGGGTCGGGGAAGCGGCGGGAGGAGGGTCGGTAGGGCGACGGGTCGGTGGGGGCGCCGGGCACGGCCGCGTGCAGCGGGTTGACCTGGACGAATCCGGCGCCGAGCGCGCGGCCGGCCCAGGCGGTCAGTTCGGCGAGGTCGCCGAGGTCGCCCATGCCCCAGGAACGCCGCGAGAGCAGGGAGTAGAGCTGGACGAGGAGGCCGTACGAGCGGCCGGGCGGCGCGGGCAGCCGGGGCGGGGCGACGATCAGGTGGGCGTGGGTGGTGCGGCCGTCCGGGGCGGTGGCGGTCAACCGGTGGACCCCGGGCGGGAGTTGTTCGGCGCCGGCGCGGGTCTCGCCCTGCTCGGTCTCGATGCGCAGGAGGGTGCCGGCCGGGAGGGCGTCGAGGGCGGCGGGCGTGCCACCGCTCCAGCACGCCACGGTCGGCGGCAGCAGCCGCTCGCGCAGTTGCCGTTCCCGGGCGGCGAGGGCGGCCCGGACGGCCGCGGGGCTGCCCGCGTCGACGCCGAGGGCGGCCAGGGCCCGCGTGACGGCGGTGGCCGAGGCCGCGACCGTACGGCCCGGGGACGGGCTGTAGGAGGTCGCGACGCCGTGCAGCGCGGCGAGCCGGGACAGGTCCTCGGTGGGCGGCTCGACCGACCGGGGTGCTGTCATCTAGGGCTCCGCGTGGGCGTCGGACTCGCTGGTCAGGGGGGCGGCGTCGGCGAGCGGCGGCTCGCTGGTGAGGGGTTCGGCGTCCGGCAGCGGCGGTTCGCTGGTGAGGGGGGTGTCGGCGCAGGCTCCCTCCGCGCTGAACACGCAGAAGTGGAAGTCCTGCCGGTCGGATGAGGCGGACGGCTCCGCCTCGGGTTTGGAGGGGGCAGGGAGCAGAAGATATGCCGATGCGACCACGGGGGCCTCCTTGTCGAGGGCGACGATCGGTTACCCGCACAGCCCTACCCAGCAGTCGCGGCGGCAGACGTACAGAGAGGTACAACGTGCCTCTCCTCACATTCTGTTCCGGCGCCGTATCTCCAGATTGGGGCAAAGGCCGCACGACGGCAACGGGGTCCGGATGCCTTCGGGGGCGCGTGAACCGGGCGCTCGGAGCCGGTCGATAGACGGGGTGTGAGACTGTTCCGCCCCATGGGGGGCCACCGGGAGAAGGACGAGGGAAACTCCGACGAGGCGGACGAGGCCGACGCGACGCTCCTGCGCGCGGTCGCGGCCGGGGACTCCGCGGCGATGGCCGAGCTGTACGACCGGCACGCGGGCTGGCTGCACGCCCGGCTGACCCGGCGCTGCGCCGACGCGGAGGTCGTGCGCGAGGTGCTCCAGGACACGTTCGTCACGGTGTGGCGGTCGGCGGCCGGGCATCGCGGCGAGGAGGCCGGCGGCTGGCTGTGGACCATCGCCGCGCGGCGCCTGGTCGACGCGCGGCGGGCGCACGAGCGGGCCTCGCGGCTGCAGACGGCACCGATCGACTCGCCGACCGGCGAGACCCACGCCGGGTACGCGTCGGCGCCGTCCGCGGAGGACCGGGTGCTGGCAGCCCTGGAGTACGGCGACGTCGGCACCGCCCTCGACCGGATCTCCCCCGAGCTGCGCGAGGTGCTGCGCGCCACGGTCGTCGACGGGCTGACCACCCGCGAGACGGCCCGGCTGCTCGGCATCCCCGAGGGCACCGTGAAATCCCGCGCGATGCGCGCCCGCGCGGAGCTGCGCGCGGCCCTCGCCCAGTTGAACCCGTCACCGATGGGAGGCCCGGCATGACCGGCTGGCACGCGTCCGACGACCTGGTCACCCGCTACGGCGACGGCACCCTGCCGGAACCGGACGCCTGGTCCCTGGAGAAACACCTGGAGAGCTGCGGCCGATGCGCGGCCCGCGTGTCGCGGGCGGTGCGGGAGACGGCGGCGGGGGTCGTGCTCGCCGAGGTACGCGACACGGTCCTGCGCGCGGCGCCGGCCTACGCACGGGAGGCGGTGCCGGGGGGTGCCGCGCGCCGGCCGGCGAAGACGGCGCCCAACGCACCCCGGACCACAGCCGCAGCCGCGCCCGGACCGGCACCCGCGGCACAGCCCAGGCAAGTACCCGCGACCGGACCCGGACACGCCCCCACAGCCGGGCCCGAGCCCACACGCACACCGGCCCTGGGAGGCGCCTCGGGCAGCCCGGCGAAGACGGCGCCCAACGCACCCCGGACCACAGCCGCAGCCGCACCCGGACCGGCACCCGCGGCACAGCCCAGGCAAGTACCCGCGACCGGACCCGGACACGCCCCCACAGCCGGGCCCGAGCCCACACGCACACCAGTCCTTGGGGGCGGACCGGGGAAGGCGGCGTCCCACGTGCGTCGGGCGGCAGTCGCGGCCCGGCCCGGACGGGCCCCCGGGGCGGTGCCCGCGTCCGCGACTCCGGCCGCGACTCCGGCCCCGGCGCGTGCTACACCGGCCCCCTCCCACCCCTTCGCCCGGGCCCGCCTCCGGCTCCCCCGACACCTCGGCCTCCCCGTCGGCTCCCGTCTCACCCGCGTCCTCTGGGCCGCCGGTCCCGCCGTGCGCGGTGCCTGGCTGCCGGCCGTGCTGCTCGTGGCGTTCGGGGCGGTCGCCCTCGCGTACGGTGCCGACTTCGCCGGCGCCCGGCCCCTGCTGCTGGCGATCGCGCCCGTCGTGCCGGTGGCCGGGGTCGCCCTGTCCTACGGATCGCACGCCGATCCGCTGCACGAGATCGCCGCGTCCACGCCGTCCGCGGGGCTGCGGCTGGTGCTGACGCGGACGGCCGCCGTGCTGGCGGTGAGTCTGCCGCTGCTGACCCTCGCCGGGGTGCTGGTGCCGTCCTCGGGTGCCCCGGGCGCGGCCGCCTGGCTGCTGCCGGGGCTCGCGCTGACGCTGGCCTCGCTGACCCTGGCCGGCCACATCGGCTGGCGGGCGGCGACGGCCGTGACCGGCGGCGGCTGGCTGTCCGCCGTCCTCGCCCCGGCGCTCGTCGCGCCCGGCGGCCGACTGACGGCCCGTCTGTCCGAGCAGCTCGCGTACTGCCTCGACGGCGCTCCGGCGCAGGGCGGCTGGGCGGCGGCGGCCGTCCTGTGCGCCGTACTGCTGGCCGCCCGCCGTCCCGCCCACGACCGCCTGGAGAGACCGTGAACACGGCCGCGCGCTCCTCGCGAACCACGTCTGGAGAAACGTTGAGCACGATACGAGTGACCGGGCTGCACGTCCGGCACCGCAGGACCGTCGCCCTCGACTCGGTGGACCTCGACTTCGGCCCCGGCGTGCACGGGCTGCTCGGGCCGAACGGGGCGGGCAAGACCTCGCTGATCCGGGTCCTCGCCACGGTCGCGGTACCGGCCGACGGCCGGGTGGAGCTGCTCGGGGACGACGTCCGCGACCACCGGCGGCGGGCCGCGGTGCGGCGGCGGCTGGGCTATCTGCCGCAGGAGTTCGGCTACTACCCGGGCTTCACCGTGCGGGAGTTCGTCGCGTACGTGGCCTGGCTGAAGGAGATGCCCGCGGCCGCGACCCCGGCCGCCGTCGAACGGGCCGTCGCCCGGGTCGGTCTCGCCGACCGCGTCGACGCGAAGGTCAGGACGCTGTCCGGCGGCATGGTCCGCCGGGTAGGCATCGCGCAGGCCATCGTCAACGACCCCGACGTCCTGCTGCTCGACGAGCCGACCGCCGGTCTCGACCCGGAGCAGCGCGTGGAGTTCCGCGAGCTGCTGCGCGAGCTGGGCGCCTCCTCCACCGTCATCGTCTCCACGCACCTGGTGGAGGACGTGGCGGCGGCCTGCACGGAGGTCACCCTCGTCGAGGCGGGCCGGGTCGCCTACCGCGGCACCCCCGAGTCGCTGGCCGCGCTCGGCGAGTCGGCGGGCGGCGCCGGCGACAACCCGATCGAGCGCGGCTACACGGCGGCCCTGCGCGCCCACCGCGCGTCCACCGCACCGGCCCCGACGCTGGAGGGGACGGCGCGATGACCCTCGTGGCGGAGGGAAGACCGGAGAGCTCGCCGCACCCCCTGCGCGCCGAGGTCGTCCGCGGCTTCGGCCCCTGGGCGGGAGCCGCCGTCCTGCTGACGCTCACGGTCACGTTGGCCGTCAACTCGACGCAGTGGCAGGGCGGCTGGGCCGAGACCCGTGAGCAGCTGCACACCGCGGCCGGGCTGCTGGGTGTCCCGATGGCCCTGGCCGCGGGCTGCTGGCAGGGCGGACGCGAGCGCCGACGCCGTACCGAGGAGCTGATGGCGACGGCCGCGCGCGGGCCGTTCGCCCGGCTGCTGGCGTCGGCGCTGCCACTGGTGCTGTGGGTGGTCGCCGGGTACGCGGTCGCGGTCGTTCTCGCACTGCTCGCCACGTGGTACTGCGCCACGGGCGACACGCCGTACCTGGTCGTGCCGCTCACGGACGCGTTCGTGCTGGCGGCTGCCACCGTGGCCGGCCAGGTCGTGGGGTTGCTGGTGGCCTGGCGGCTGACGGCACCGCTGCTGGCGGTGGGCGCGTACGTCCTCCTCGGTGTCCTGTCGTACGACGGCCGCGGCGGCCTCGCCCCTCTGTCGCCCGTCGTCGACGGCGTGACCACCACGGTCCCCGTGTGGTGGCAGCCGGTGGCGATGATGGTGTGGACGGGCGGTCTGGCGGTCGCCGCGGTCCTCGCGTACGCGGCCCGTCATCGCTCCGTCGCCCTGCTGCCGCTGGCCGCCGCGACCGCCGCAGGCGTGCTGCTGGTGCAGACCGGGGACGGCCTGTGGCACACGAACCCGATCGCCCGCCGTCAGGTGTGCGACACCTCCACCACCCCGCAGATCTGTGTGAACGCCCGCTACGCAGGGCTTCTGCCACAGGTCAGCGACGCCCTGTCCGGGCTCACCGGTCGTCTGGAGGGCGTACAGAACCTACCGGTGCGGTTCGAGGACCGGCCGGGCCGGCCGGCGCGGGACGAGGCGGAGACGCCGATGCTCGCGCCGATCGGCTGGGCCGTCGTACGGGGTCGGCTCACCGATCCGAAGCAATATGCATGGGAGGCCGGGACGGCGCTGTACGGCCGGGTCGAGTGCGACGAGGTGGACGTGCGGCTGCGGCGGATCGACGACGCCGTCGGGCACTATCTGGCGCCCCGACCGAGGGAGAAATACTTCGACGAGGACCTCGCCAGGAGAAGCGAGGCCGATCGCGCCGAGTACGAGGCCCGGCTCGCGGCCCGCGCCCGGCTGAAGGCGATGGACGAGCAGGAGCGCCGCGCCTGGCTGTCCGAGTACTTCGCGACGGCGGACGAGTGTACGCCGAGCGGGGTGCCGGCGCTGTGAGCGAACTCTCCGTGCTCCACGGCCGCTCGCGCGCCGCCGGAGTGCTTCTCTACGCCCGCTCGCGCACCGTCCCGCGCGCCCTCGCCGTGCTCTTCGCCACGGCCGGGCTCGCCGTGTGGGCGGCGCACGGGCTGGACGCCTACGTGGATCCGGAGCGGCGGGTGCCGGTCGTGGCGCTGGCCCCGCTGTTCGCCGCCGCGGTGATCGGGTCGAGCCTGTACACCGCGTCCGACGAGCTGGACCGTACGGCCGTACACCCCTGGTGGCGGCGGCGTCTGGCACATCTCCTGACCCTCACGGTGCTTGCCGCGGCCCTCCTGTCGGTGGCGGTGCTCGGGCACGCGTCCGTGTTCGGGCCGCCCGCGATGATCCGCAACACGCTCGGCTCCGCGGGCCTCACCGCGGCCGCGGCCGCCCTGCTCGGCGCCCGGCTGAGCTGGCTGCCGGCCTTCGGCTACGTCAGCGCGGTGTATCTGGGGGCGGCCGGTGCGCAGGGGCGCGCGAGCACGGTGTGGGCCTGGCCGGTGCAGCCCGGCTCGGAGGCGGGCGCCTGGGCCGCGGCGCTGGTGGCCTGCGGGGTGGGCGGGGCGCTGTACGTCGTGCGGGGGGCGCGGGCGGAGGAGGCGCGCTCCTGAAGGGCCCCACGTACGGGACGTGGGGCCGTCACTGACAGCGGATATGCGAAAGCCCGGATCGATGTCAGGCGGAAATGCCCTCGATCCGGGCCAAGGCGTCGTCGGCGCCGTATGGCTGCAAGTACGGCATCCAGCGCGGATCCCTGTGGCCGGTCCCGATGATGCGCCAGGCCAGGCCGGTGGGAGGGGCGGGTTTGTGGCGCAGCCGCCAGCCGATCTCGACGAGATGGCGGTCGGCTTTCACGTGGTTGCAGCGGCGGCACGAGGCCACCACGTTGTCCCAGACGTGCTTGCCCCCACGGCTGCGCGGGATGACGTGGTCGACGCTGGTTGCGACGCCACCGCAGTACATGCACCGGCCCCCGTCACGGGCGAACAGCGCCCGCCGGGTCAGAGGAACGGGCCCCCGATAGGGAACCCGGACGAATCGCTTGAGCCGGACCACGCTGGGTGCGGGGACTGTGACGGTCGCGCTGTGCATGAAGGCGCCGGACTCCTCGAGGCACACGGCCTTGTTCTCGAGGACGAGGATGAGCGCGCGGCGGAGCGGTACGACGCCGAGGGGCTCGTACGACGCGTTCAGGACCAGGACATGCGGCACGGATGGCCTCCTTGGACGCCGGCGGCGCGTGGCTCGCGCCGGGACGATTTCGTAGTCAGTGTCCCCTCATGCCTGGTGGAAGCGCCACCATGTCCCCGTAACGGGCTGGGAGTGTTTTCGACCACATCTGGTTCCTCCCCAGGGTCATGAGTTGTTCATCCCACCTGTTCATCCCCAGGTGAAAGCCGTCTCTCCCCCGAACATTGCAACGATCCACACACGATGCCCCGATAGTGTGGTGGGTCTGCCCCACCGGTGACCTTTCCGTGACCTTGAACCACGACTGGACGACCTTGACCGCTGCCGGAGGGGCGGACCGCTGCACTGGAGGTACCTGCCGTGTCCTTGTCCGCCGTCCTACTGGCCGCCGGTCCGTCGCCGTCGCCGTCTCCCTCCGAGACGCCGACCACTCCGGCGGTGCCGTCGCTCGAGGATGCTCAGGAGAGCGCGACGAACGCCGCGAGCTGGATCGAGCAGAACTGGTCCACCTGGCTGGCGATCGGCCTGAGAGTCCTGCTGATCCTGGTCATTGCAGCGGTCCTGAGAGTCGTGGTGCGGCGGGCGATCACCAAGCTGATAGACCGGATGAACCGCTCGGTGCCGGTCGACGGCAGCCCGCTCGGCGGCCTGCTGGTGAACGTGGAGCGCCGCCGCCAGCGTTCCCAGGCGATCGGCTCGGTGCTCCGCTCGGTCGCGAGTTTCCTGATCCTCGGCACCGCGGCCCTGATGATCCTCGGCACCTTCGAGATCAACCTCGCCCCGCTGCTGGCGTCCGCCGGTGTCGCGGGCGTGGCGATCGGTTTCGGCGCGCGGAACCTGGTGACGGACTTCCTGTCCGGCGTCTTCATGATCCTTGAGGACCAGTACGGCGTCGGCGACACCATCGACGCGGGCGTGGCCGCGGGCGAGGTCATCGAGGTGGGCCTGCGCGTCACGAAGCTGCGCGGCGACAACGGCGAGATCTGGTACGTCCGCAACGGCGAGGTCAAGCGCATCGGCAACCTCTCCCAGGGCTGGGCCACGGCCGGCGTCGACGTCACCGTCCGCTCGGGCGAGGACCTCGACAAGGTGCGGCGGACCCTGAACGAGGTCGCCGAGAAGATGAGCAAGGAAGAGCCCTGGAACGAGCTGCTGTGGGGCCCGATCGAGGTCCTCGGCCTGGACAGCGTCCTGCTCGACTCGATGGTCGTCCGCGTCTCCGCCAAGACGATGCCCGGCAAGGCCCTCACCGTCGAACGCGAACTGCGCTGGCGCATCAAGCACGCCTTCGACGCGGCGGACATCCCGATCGTCGGCGGCGCGGCCGTCCTTGCGGCCGAGGACCCGGACGCCGACCCGACGGCGGGCATGGCGCCCCCGTCGGCGTACTCCAACACGTCGTCACCACAGGCCCAGGCGGCTACGCCGCTGACGCCGCCGAGCGTGGCGAAGTAGGGGACACACGAGAGGGGGCGCCCGGATCTTGCCGGGCGCCCCCTCTCGGCTTGTCGCATTCCGGCCACGCCCGGCAGCCGCCCCATCACCGCGACACCCCGGCAGGTAACGACTGTGTTGCCTCGGCGGCGGTCTCTTGACGACTGCTTCACGCCAGTCCTATGGTCCAGACCACCAGACAGGAAACCTTCCTAACAATCACCCCGAGATGGACTTCCCGGCGTGATCACTGGGAACCTGGACGACGGAAAGGCAGGTGTCGACCCATGGCAGGAACCGCCGGTACGCCGGGCACCCCGCGCGTCCTGCGCGCCATGAACGACCGTGCCGCCCTGGACCTCCTGCTGGAGCACGGGCCGCTGTCCCGCACCCGGATCGGCAAGCTCACCGGCCTGTCGAAGCCGACCGCGTCCCAGCTCCTGGCCCGCCTGGAGGCATCCGGGCTGGTCCTTGCCACCGGCACCAGCGAGGGCCGCCCGGGGCCCAACGCCCAGCTGTACGAGGTCAACGCGGCCGCCGCGTACGCCGCCGGGCTCGATGTCACCCCCGAGCGCGTCCGCGCCGCCGTCGCCGACATCACCGGCCGCACAGTGGGGACGTACGAGCTCCCGACCCCGGGGCGGCGTCCCACACAGCCCGTCGTCCGACAGGTCACCGACGCCCTGGACGGCGCGGTCAAGGCGGCCGGGCTCGCCCGTGGTGACGTGCACCGGCTCGTCATCGGCACCCCCGGCGCCTTCGACCCCAACACCGGCCGACTGCGCTACGCCTCCCACCTGCCGGGCTGGCACTCCCCCACGCTGCTCGACGAACTCGCCGCCGCCCTGCTGATGCCGGTCGAGTACGAGAACGACGTGAACCTCGTGGCGGTGGCCGAGCAACGGCTCGGCGCGGCCCGCGGCCACGCCGACTTCGTCCTGCTGTGGAACGAGGGCGGCCTCGGCGCCGCCCTGGTCCTCGGCGGCCGGCTGCACCGCGGCTGGACCGGCGGCGCCGGCGAGGTCGGCTTCCTTCCGGTGCCGGGCACCCCCCTGGTCCGGCAGGTCAGCAAGGCCGGCAGTGGCGGCTACCAGGAGCTGGCCGGCTCGCAGGCGATCCCCAAGCTGGCCCGCGAACTCGGCGTCCGGAACATCCCGTCGGGCCCGTACGCCGAGGTCGCCGCCGCCCTCGTCGCCCGCGCCGCCGAGGCCGACGACGGTCCGCACCGGCGGCTGCTGGAGGCGTACGCGACGCACCTCGCCACCGGTCTCGCCTCCCTCGTCTCGGTCCTCGACCCCGAACTCGTCGTCCTCAGCGGCGCCTCGCTCACCTGTGGCGGGGAACCGCTGCGCGCCCTCGTCCAGGCCGAACTGGAGGAGCTGGCCGCGGCCCGGCCCCGGCTCGTCGTCGGCGACGTCCGGGAACACCCCGTGCTGCGCGGCGCGCTGGAGAGCGCGCTCGCCGCCACCCGCGACGAGGTCTTCGACACCTCGCGCTGAGTTCCAAGCCCCCTCGCCAAAAGCCCCGCACGCTCGGACACCCACCACCCTTGCCCCGCCCTGCCCTAGGGAGACCCCGTCATGCCCGGAATGTCAAGAAACGTCGCGCTCGCTGCCGCCGCCTCCGTGGCCCTCCTCGCCACCGCCTGCACCGGCCGGTCCGGCTCCGACGCGAGCGACGACGCCGCCAAGGAGACGACCCTCAACTTCTGGCACGCCTGGAGCGCGCCCGCCGAGGTGAAGGCCGTGAAGGCGCTGGTCGCCGGCTTCGAGAAGGCGCACCCCGCCATCCACGTCAACGTCGTCGGCAACATGACCGACGACAAGATGAACCAGGCGCTCCGGACGGGCGGCGACAAGGCGCCCGACGTGATCTCGTCGTTCACCACCAACAACGTGGGCAAGTTCTGCTCGTCGGGGGCGCTGGTCGATCTCAACCCCCTCTTCGAGAAGTCGGGGATCGACCCGGAGAAGACCTTCCCGAAGGCGATGAACGAGTACACCCAGTTCGACGGGAACCGGTGCAGTGTCCCGCTGCTGGGCGACGCCTACGGCCTCTACTACAACAAGACCGCCTTCGAGAAGGCGGGCATCGACAGCCCGCCGAAGACCTGGTCCGAATTCGAGACCGACGCCAAGAAGTTGACGATCGACGACGGCGACAGCTACAAGCAGCTCGGTTTCATGCCGAACTACCACGGCTGGGAGACCACGACCGAGCACTATCTCGGGCAGTTCTCCCCCACGTACTTCGACTCCAGCGGCAAGTCGAACCTCGCCAAGGACCCCGCCTTCGAGGCCGGATTCACCCTCCAGAAGAAGCTCGTCGACGAACTCGGCGGTTATAAGCGGCTGGAGAAGTACCGCTCCACCCTCGGCGACGAGTGGGGCCCCAAGCACCCCTTCCAGACCGGTCAGGTCGCCATGCAGCTAGACGGCGAGTGGCGCCTGGGCATGGCCCTGGACGCCAAGCCGGACTTCGAGGTCGGTGTGGCCCCGCTGCCGGTCCCCGACGACCAGGCCGACCAGTACGGCAAGGGCTACATCACCGGCACCATCGCCGGAATCGCCGCCACCAGCAAGAAGCAGAACGCGGCCTGGGAGCTGGTCAAGTACATCACCACGGACACCGACGCGGTGGTGAACTTCTCCAACGCCATCCACAACGTGCCGTCCACACTGGCTGCCCTCAAGTCGCCGGACCTGAAGTACGACCCGCGCTTCAAGACGTTCCTGGACATCGCCGCGAACCCGAACTCCACGACGTCCCCGGCCTCCGTCAACGGCGGCGTGTACCTCGCGACGATCCAGAACTTCGGGTACGAGTACGAGAGCGGCAAGGCCAAGGACCTCAAGGCGGGCCTTGCGAGCACGGCAGAGCAGATCGACACGGACATCGCACAGGCCAAGTGATGAGCACGCTCACCCTGTCGTCGAAGCGCCGCCCGTCCGGCCTCGCAGCGAAGCAGCGGAAGCAGGCACTTCGCACCCTCGCCTTCATGTCGCCCTGGCTGATCGGCTTCGCGGTCTTCTTCGCGTACCCGCTGATCTCGACGGTCTACTTCTCGTTCATGCACTACGACGGCTTCAAGCCGCCGACGTGGAGCGGGACGAAGAACTGGACGTACGTCTTCGAGCACTATCCCCTCTTCTGGCCCGCCCTGCGCAACACCCTGTGGCTAGTCCTGATCATGGTCACCCTCCGGGTCGCCTTCGGTCTCGGCGTCGGCCTCCTGATCACGAAGATCAAGACGGGCACGGGTGTCTTCCGCACCCTCTTCTACCTGCCGTACCTGGCCCCGCCGGTGGCGGCCACCATGGCCTTCGCCTTCCTGCTCAACCCCGGGACCGGACCGGTCAACTCGATCCTCGAAGGCATCGGCCTCCCGGCCCCCGGCTGGTTCAACGACCCCTCGTGGTCCAAGCCGGCCCTCACCCTGCTCGCCCTGTGGGGCATCGGCGACCTGATGGTCATCTTCATGGCCGCGCTGCTCGACGTGCCACGGGAGCAGTACGAGGCCGCCGAGCTGGACGGCGCGTCGGCCTGGCAGCGGTTCCGGTTCGTCACCCTGCCGAACATCTCGCCGATCGTGATGTTCGCCGTGGTCACCGGTGTGATCCAGGCGATGCAGTACTACGCGCAGCCGCTCATCGCCGGAAAGGTCGCCTCGGGCGTGATCCAGGGCGCCGGCACCCAGTTCGAGCCCGGCTATCCGGACAAGTCGACACTCACCCTCCCCCAGCTCGTCTACAACCTCGGCTTCCAGCGCTTCGACTACGGCTCCGCCTGTGTGGTGGCCCTGGTGCTCTTCGCCCTGTCGATGGCGTTCACCGCGTTGCTGATGCGGCGCCGGGGCGGTCTCATCCAGGCAGGTGACTGACCATGACCCAAGTACTCGACAGGCCCGTGGAGTCGAAGGCCCCGACCTCGCCCGCCGAGCGCACGGCCCGCCGCAGGTCCGCACTGGAATGGGTCGCGATCCACTCCCTCGGCGTCGCCGCGGCCCTGTTCTTCACCCTCCCCTTCGTGTTCGTCTTCCTGACCTCGCTGATGAGCGACTCCCAGGCCCTCAGCCGCGATCTGGTCCCGCACACCTGGGAGTGGGGCAACTACGCCAAGGTCTTCGACACGCCCGGCTTCCTGACCTGGTGGAAGAACACCCTGCTGTACGCGGGCGCGGGCACCGTTCTCACCGTGGTGTCGTCGATCCCCGTGGCGTACGCCCTGGCCAAGTTCCGCTTCCGGGGCCGCAATCTGTCCCTGATGCTGGTGATCTCGATGATGATGCTGCCGCCCCAGGTGGTCGTCATCCCGATGTACCTGTTCTGGGCGAAGCAGCTGGACCTGTCGGGCACGCTGTGGCCGCTGATCATCCCGATGGCGTTCGGTGACGCGTTCTCCATCTTCCTGCTGCGGCAGTTCCTGACGACCATCCCGAACGAGTACCTGGACGCGGCGAAGGTGGACGGCTGCGGGGAACTGCGCACGCTGCTGAAGGTGGTCCTGCCGATGGCCAGGCCGGGCATCGCCGCGGTCGCCCTCTTCCAGTTCTTCTACGCGTGGAACGACTACTTCGGCCCGCAGATCTACGCGTCCGAGAACCCGGGCGCCTGGACCCTGAGTTACGGCCTGGAGTCGTTCAAGGGCGCCCACCACACCGACTGGAACCTCACCATGGCCGCGACCGTGCTGGTCATGGCCCCCGTGATCCTCGTCTTCTTCTTCGCCCAGAAGGCGTTCGTCGAGGGCGTCACCCTCACCGGAGTAAAGGGTTGACCCAGACATGAAACTCACCGTGGTCGGCGGAGGCTCGACCTACACACCCGAACTCATCGACGGCTTCGCCCGTCTGCGGGACACCCTGCCCATCGAGGAACTGGTCCTCGTGGACCCGGCGGCGGACCGTCTGGAGCTGGTGGGCGGTCTGGCCCGGCGGATCTTCGCCCGGCAGGGCCACGACGGCCGGATCGTGACGACCGCCGACCTCGACGCGGGCGTCGAAGGCGCCGACGCCGTGCTGCTGCAACTCCGCGTCGGCGGCCAGGCCGCCCGACAGCAGGACGAGACGTGGCCCCTGGACTGCGGCTGCGTCGGCCAGGAGACGACCGGCGCGGGCGGCCTCGCCAAAGCGCTGCGCACGGTCCCGGTGGTCCTCGACATCGCGGAACGGGTCCGTCGTACGAACCCCGACGCGTGGATCATCGACTTCACCAACCCGGTCGGGATCGTGACCCGCGCCCTGCTCGAGGCCGGCCACAAGGCGGTCGGCCTGTGCAACGTGGCGATCGGCTTCCAGCGGAAGTTCGCGGGGATGCTCGGCGTCACACCCGGGGAGGTCCACCTGGACCACGTGGGGTTGAACCACCTCACCTGGGAGACCGGCGTACGCCTGGGCGGCCCGGAGGGCGAGGACGTCCTGCCCGGGCTGCTGTCCGAGTACGGCGACCCGATCGCCGCCGACCTGCACCTGCCCCGCCCGCTCCTGGACCGCCTCGGCGTGGTCCCGTCGTACTACCTGCGCTACTACTACGCGCACGACGAGGTCGTACGGGAACTGCGCACCAAACCGTCCCGGGCGGCCGAAGTGGCGGCCATGGAGCGGCAGTTGCTGGAGATGTACGCCGATCCGGCCCTGGACGAGAAGCCGGCACTCCTCGCCAAGCGGGGCGGCGCCTACTACTCGGAGGCGGCCGTCGACCTGGCGGCCGGGCTCCTCGGCGGGGGAGGCAGCCCCTACCAGGTGGTGAACACGTACAACCGGGGCACGCTGCCGTTCCTCCCGGACGACGCCGTCATCGAGGTACAGGCCGCGGTCGGCCACAAGGGCGCGACGCCGCTGCCCGTGCCGGCCGTGGACCCGCTCTACGCGGGCCTGATGGCGCAGGTGACGGCCTACGAGGAGCTGGCGCTGGAAGCCGCGCTGCGGGGTGGCCGCGACCGGGTGTTCCGGGCGCTGCTCGCTCACCCCCTCATCGGCCAGTACGAGTACGCCGAGACCCTGACCGACCAGCTGATCGCACACAACCGGGAGCATCTCGCGTGGGCCTGACCGCAAGTGTCCTCGCCGTCGACGCGGGCAACAGCAAGACCGACGTCGCGGTCGTGGCGGCCGACGGAACCGTCCTCGCCACGGCCCGCGGCGGCGGGTTCCGGCCGCCCGCGGTGGGCGTGGAGGCGGCGGTGGACAAGGTGGCGGAGGCGGTGACGCGGGCGTTCACCACCGCCGGGGTCGTGGCGGTCGACCACGTCTCCGCGTGCCTGGCCAACGCCGACTTCCCCGTCGAGGAGGAGCAGTTGGCGGCCGCGCTGCACGCGCGCGCGTGGGGAGCGGGTACGGAGGTCCGCAACGACACGTTCGCCGTGCTGCGGGCGGGCGTCACCGAGCCGCGCGGGGTGGCCGTCGTCTGCGGCGCCGGCATCAACTGCGTCGGCATGCGCCCCGACGGCCGCACCGCCCGCTTCCCCGCCCTGGGCCGCGTCTCCGGGGACTGGGGCGGTGGCTGGGGCCTCGCCGAGGAGGCCCTGTGGCACGCCTCCCGCGCGGAGGACGGCCGCGGGCCTGCCACCGCCCTCGCCCACACCCTCCCGGCCCACTTCGGCCTGCCCTCCGTGTACGCCCTCGTCGAGGCGCTCCACCTGGAGCACATCGCCCCGGCCCGCCGCCACGAGCTGACACCGGTCCTGTTCGCCACGGCCGCCTCCGGCGACGCCGCGGCCCGAGGCCTCGTCGACCGCCTCGCCGACGAGGTGGTGACCATGGCGACGGTGGCACTGACGCGGCTCGACCTGCTGGAGGAGGAGACACCGGT
The DNA here is from genome assembly GCF_042714835.1 of Streptomyces sp. NPDC058678. Classification (NCBI taxonomy): domain Bacteria; kingdom Bacillati; phylum Actinomycetota; class Actinomycetes; order Kitasatosporales; family Streptomycetaceae; genus Streptomyces; species Streptomyces sp. NPDC058678. The sequence continues at coordinate 275,263 of NZ_JBHXSG010000003.1, forward strand.
GCTGCTGGGCGGCGGTGTCCTGGCCGCCCGCCATCCCCAACTGGACGACGGCGTACGTGACCTGCTGGCGGCCCGCGCTCCGAAGGCCGTACCCCAGGTGGTGACCGCGAGTCCGGTACTGGGCGCGGCCCTGCTGGGTCTGGACCGGGTGGGGTCGCCCCCGGAGGTGCAGGCCCGGGTGCGGGCCTACTTCGAGGCCTGAGCCCGGACGGCCGCGAGCAGGGCGCCGACCAGGCCGGCGACGGGCGTGCCGTCGCCGACGTCGAGGCGCGTCAGGCCCAGGTCGTCGACCGCCTCCACCATGAGCGTCTGGTAGCGGACGGTCCGCGCCAGGAACGTGTCCATGAGCAGGCGTTCGCTCTCACTCGCCCGGTCGTGGCCACCGGACGCGTGCACGCGCGTGCGGAGGACGGCCTCGTCCGCGGTGAGCCACACGGCAGCCGTGTACGGGGCCTCCAGCCGCGCGACGAGGGCGGGCCAGAGGGCAGAGCCTTCGAGCACCAGGCCCGCGCCGGGGGTGCTGTCGGCGGCGCTGGTGCGGATCAGCTCCTCCACCCGCGGCCACAGCCGCTCGTAGTGGCCGAGAACCGACGCGATCAGCTCGTCGACCGTGAGGGAGGAGTAGTGGTCGGCGACGTGGGCCGGGACCTCCCGCTCCGGTGTCCGCCAGGGCCGTCCCGGATGCCGTGCCAGGCCGTCCGTCGAGACGTGCGCGAACCCGAGCCGGGCCGCCAGTGCCCGGGCGGCGGTCGACTTGCCCACGTGCGACGTCCCGCCGATCAGTACCACCCGCGCACCACCCATGCCGGCGACATTACGCGGGCGCCCCACGAGGGAACCGAACCGATTCTGCCGGCGTATTCATGGGCAGGGGGTGGTGCGGGGAAGCGGTCGCACCGCCGGAGGCCCACGCTGCGATCCGATCAAGATCCAGCCAAGGCCGATGCGGATGTCGGTCCCGGCAGCGATACTTGCCGCGACGGATGACCATGGGGGAGGTCAACAGTGACACACCCGCCGAAAAGCAGCGCGGCGCCACCACCGGGCTCCGGTGTGCCCACGATGCCGGCGGTTCCGCCGCAGCCGGGCGGGCCGGTGCCGTCGGTGCGCCACGGCGACCCCGCCCGGACCGGAAGTCCGGGCCGACCCGTTCCTTCCGCCCCGCCCGAGCAGCCCCGCCGTACCGCCTTCGCGGAGGGCGTCGACCAGCTGCGGGCCGCCGCCACCACCGAGCCCGGCCGGCTGCGCATCATCGGCGCCGTCCTGGCCCTGCTCGTCGTCACGTTCGGTGCCGTCACCGCCTGGCAGATGGCCGACCGGTCGACCGCCGCCGACGACGTGCTGAACAAGAGCCAGCCGCTCAGCTCGGCGGCGGCCGACATCTACCGCTCGCTCGCCGACGCCAACACCGCCGCCTCCAGCGGCTTCCTGGCCGGCGGCCAGGAGACGGCCGCCTCTCGCGACACGTACGAGAAGGACATCGACGCCGCCGCCGAGGGGCTGGTCCAGGCCGCCGCCAACTCCGACCCCGACTCACCGGCCGCGGCGACGGTGACCAAGCTGAACCGGCTGCTGCCGGAGTACAAGGGCCTGGTCGAGCGGGCGCGGACGTACAACCGCCAGGGCTTCCCGGTCGGCGGCGCCTATCTGCGGTACGCCAACGAGAAGATGCAGGGGCAGATGCTCCCGGCGGCCGAGGATCTGTACAAGAAGGAGAACGAGCGCCTGCGCGCCGACTACTCCGACGCCACGCCCTACCCCTGGGCGGCGATCGGCCTCGGCGTCCTCGCGCTCGCCGCGCTCGGCGGGGCCCAGCACCGCAGCTACCGGCGCACCAACCGCGTCCTGAACCACGGCCTGGTCGCCGCCACCGCCACCTCCACGGTGGTCCTGCTCTGGCTGGTCGTCGGCCACAGCGTCGCCCGCGCGGCCCTCGACGACTCCTACGACCACGGCGTCCGCTCGCTGAACGTCCTGCACGACGCCCGCATCGCCTCCCTGAAGGCCCGCGGCAGCGAGAACCTGACCCTGGTGGCCCGCGGCGCCGAGACGGTCGAGGTGGGCGGCAAGACCTACGACGCCTACGACCACGACTTCGGCGGGGAGATGAACACCCTCGCCAAGCGCCTCGCCGCGGCCGAGAAGCTCGCCGACGACAAGACGGGCGAGCAGCCGGTCACCGCGGCCGTCGGCAACATGACCGAGTGGAAGAAGCGCCACACCGCGGCCCGCGCCGAGGACGAGAACGGCAACTACCAGGCGGCGCTGGACCGGGTGATCGGCGCCAAGGGCGCGACCGGCGAGTGCTTCGACAGCGTCGACGCGAACCTCGCGAAGGCGATCGCACACGAGAACGTCGAGTTCGAGCAGGCGGCCGGTGACGGCGTGGACGCGATGACCGGGCTGACGGTGGGGGCGGCCGTCCTCGCGGTCCTGGGCGCGGCCGGCGCGGTGCTCGGCATCGGCCGCAGGCTGTCGGAGTACCGGTGAGAGGGGGCGTGACGATGCGGCGGTTGACGCGAGGGCGACGGCTGAGGACCGGCCTGAGGGGCTGGGGCGGTGTGGGCGCGATGGCGGTCGTCTGCGCCCTGGCGGTGACGTTCGTGATGCTGCTGCCGCTGATCGAGTCGCACGGCGACGGCAGCACGGGCACGGGCGGCGCGGGCCTCGCGTACGGCAGCCAGGCCCGCGCCGAAGGGGGCTGCACCACGGCCGAGATGGCGAAGGCCCCCGAGAAGCAGACGCTGTCCCCGTCGACCGCGGACGGCAGCACCATCGAGGAGATCAAGAAGCGCACGGGCGAGAAGCGCAAGCTGATCGTCGGCGTCGACCAGAACAGCTACCGCTGGGGCTACCGCGACCCCAACAGCGGCCAGGACGCGGCCCTCGAGGGCTTCGACATCGACCTGGTCCACCGCATCGCCCAGGACATACTCGGTGACCCGAACGCGGTCCAGTTCAAGGCGATCCCCACCGACCAGCGGATCCCGGCGATCAAGGACGGCCGGGTCGACATGGTCGTCCGTACGATGACGATCAACTGCAACCGACTGAAGGATGTCGCCTTCTCCGCGCCCTACTTCAAGACCGGTCAGCAGGTGCTGGCCCCCAAGTCCTCGAAGATCACCGGGTACGACGGCTCGCTCGCCGGGCAGCGGATCTGCACGGCGAAGGGCTCCACCGCCAACACCAAGCTGGTCAACGACAAGCAGGCGGGCGACCTCGTCGCCTCCGCCGACCTGAGGACCACGGTTCCCAACCAGCTCGACTGCCTGGTGCGGCTCCAACTCGGCGAGGTGGACGCCGTGGTGACCGACGGCGCGCTCGCCGCGAGCCAGGCCGCGCAGGACCCGACGGTCATGCTGAAGGGCGAGCCCTTCACCACCGAGTACTACGGCGTGGCGATGGAGAAGAGCGCCGACGATCTGGTACGCCGGGTCAACCAGGTTCTGGTGGACTACCGCAAGGACACCGCGAACGGCTGGCAGGCGTCGTACGACAGGTGGCTTTCGGCGACACTGGGGAAGGACTCCTCGACGTCGGAACCGCCCGCACCGCAGTACCTGCGCAAGAGCTGACGCACATCGGCCGCGGTCATCGACAGCCCACTCCTACGGACCCTTCAGACGACTGACCCGAAACACGACGCAGCGAGAGGTGATCGATGGGCGTCACGGACCCCGCCGGGCCGGTGATGGACCGGGACGAGGTGGACCGTGCGCTGGCGCGGCTCGGCGCGGAGCACGAAGCCATCGAGACCTCGCTCCTCGCCCTGCAGGACCACGCGGGCCGCAGGCTCCTCGAAGGCGCCGAGCTCACCGGCGTGACCAAGGAGCGCTGGCAGGCCGCGGAGGCGTCGATCACCCTGCTGTGGGCGTACTTCGATTCCTACACCGACGCGTTGCGCTCCGCCCGTGACATCCGCGCCCGGCGCCGCTGGTCCAGCCGGGAGGACCTGTTGGAGCTGACCGAGCTGCTGCGCGGCGAGTCCGTCACGGTCGCCGGATCCGCCACGGCGACGGCCAACGCGCCGACCCTGCACGGCGGTCCGAGCAAGCTCAGCGAACGGTTCTCGCTGGTCACGCTCGTGGACCGGATGAACGAGCTGTACGCGACCTCGCTGGACATGGTCGTCGCCGCCGACGCCGTCTGGTCGGCGCTGCCCGCGCGTATCGATCTCCTGGCCGCCGAGCTCCAGCGCACCCTCCGGCTCGCGCACTCCGTCGGCGTACGCCCCGGTGAGCATCACGCGGGCGACGACCTGGAGCGCATCACGCGCACGCTGACGACACTGCGCGAGCAGGTCGTGTCCGACCCGCTGGCGTACTGGGTCCCGACGCCGGGCAGTTCGGCACCCGGCGGCGGCAAGCCCGACACCACGGTGTACGACCGTGAGGCGCGCGCCCTGGAGGACGTACGGCGGGAGATCGACGCCGTGCTGACGGTCCGGCAGGACGCGGAGGCCCGGCTGGTCAAGCTGCGGGACGTCCTCTCGCGCGCGGACCGCACCCTCGCCGAGGCCCGCCTCGCGCGCGGTGAGGTCCTCGCGAAGATCGCCGCGACGGAGGTGCCGGTGGTCAGCGGCCCGCCGACCGTGCTGCAGGAGCAGCTGGCGACGGCCGCCGAGTACCGCAGACACGCCCAGTGGCACCGCCTCTCACCGCTCCTGGAGTCCCTGGAGCAGAAGGCGGAGGACGAACTGCTGCGCGCCCGCGAGTCGTTGACCGCGGTCACCCAGCCCCTGGCGGTCCGCGCGGAGCTGCGCGGCCGCCTCGACGCGTACAAGGCGAAGGTCGCCCGGCACGGCCTCGCGGAGGACTCCCTCCTCGTGGAGCGGTACGACGCGGCCCGCCGCATGCTGTGGAGCGCGCCCTGCGACCTGCGCGTCGCCGAACAGGCCGTGCTGCGCTACCAGCACGCGGCGGCCGAACTGCTCGCCGCCCCGCGGGTGCCGGAGCCGGGCGGGCCACAGGACCGTGGAGGGCCCGGAGCATGAGCGACAGAAGGGGGACGGCGTCGTCATGAGTCAGGCACAACAGCCCTGCCAGCGGCCCGGCTGCGAGGGGGCGTACGAGGACGTCGGCGGCGGTGAGCTGTACTGCGACACGTGCGGTCTCGCCCCGGTCGTCTCCAAGACCGGCATGGTCGGCTCGCCGCCCACCGGGATCACCGCCGGCGGCCGGGGCTCCAGGGGCTCCTCCGGCAGCGGCAGTTCCCGCTCCAGCAGCCGCAGTTCCCGTACGTCGTCGCAGTCGGCGAAGTCACGGCGCTCGGTGTCGGGCCGGCTGTCGCGCTCGGTGTCCGGCCGGTCCACGGGCCGCTCGGTGTCGGTGCGCAGCTCCGGCTCCGGCACCGGGTCGTCCTCCCGGGGCCGGCTGGGCGCGGGCCTGGTCGAGGTGCCGGGCGTGCCGCGGCCCGACCCGCGCGCGATGGTCCTGGACAACCCGGAGGTGCCCGAGCGCAAGCGGTTCTGCTCGCGTTCCGACTGCGGGGCGCCGGTGGGTCGCTCGCGCGGTGAGCGGCCGGGGCGCACGGAGGGCTTCTGCACGAAGTGCGGCCACCCGTACTCCTTCGTCCCGAAGCTGAAGGCCGCCGACGTCGTGCACGGCCAGTACGAGGTCGCGGGCTGTCTGGCGCACGGCGGGCTCGGCTGGGTCTACCTCGCCGTGGACCGCGCGGTCTCCGACCGCTGGGTGGTCCTCAAGGGCCTGCTCGACACCGGCGACCAGGACGCGATGGAGGCCGCGATCTCCGAGCGGCGCTTCCTCGCGGAGATCGAGCACGCCAACATCGTGCGGATCTACAACTTCGTCGAGCACCTCGACCAGCGGACGGGATCGCTGGACGGGTACATCGTCATGGAGTACGTCGGCGGCAAGTCCCTCAAGGAGATCGCCAACGCCCGCCGCACGCCCCAGGGCAAGCGGGACCCGCTGCCGGTGGAGCAGGCGTGCGCGTACGGCATCGAGGCCCTGGAGGCCCTCGGGCACCTGCACAGCCGCAACCTGCTGTACTGCGACTTCAAGGTCGACAACGCGATCCAGACCGAGGACCAGCTCAAGCTGATCGACATGGGCGCGGTGCGCAGGATGGACGACGACGAGTCGGCCATCTACGGCACGGTGGGCTACCAGGCGCCCGAGGTCGCGGAGGTCGGCCCGTCCGTGGCGTCCGACCTCTACACGGTCGCCCGCACCCTCGCCGTCCTCACCTTCGACTTCCAGGGCTACACGAACGTCTTCGTGGACTCCCTCCCGGACCCCGACAACATCGAGGTCTTCCGCCAGTACGAGTCCTTCTACCGGCTGCTGGTCCGCGCCACCGACCCGGATCCGGCCCGCCGGTTCGCCTCCGCGCAGGAGATGGCGGAACAGCTGACGGGCGTCCTGCGCGAGGTCGTCTCGCTGCAGTCGGGGCGGGCCCGCCCGGCCCTGTCGACGCTGTTCGGGCCCGAAGTGCGGGTCACCGACGCGGAGTTGTTCCCGAAGCTGGACGGCGAGGTGTCGCGGCTGGGGGCACGGGCCGTGCCCACCCGGCGGCGGCGTTCCTCCGCAGCCTCCCTGCTGCCCGCCGCCGCCCCGCCCCTTCCCGCCGGCAGCGCAGCGGCCGTTGCTCCCGGCCTGGTCAAGCCGGTCGACGCCGCCGCCGGCGCGCTCGGCCTGCCGGTGCCGCACGTCGATCCGTCCGACCCCAACGCCGGGTTCCTCGCCGGTCTGATGACCACCGCGCCGGCCGAGCTGCTGGGGGCGATCGCCGCCGCTCCGGCCCGGTCGACCGAGACGCGGCTGCGGCAGATCCGGGCCTGGCTGGAGAACGGCGACGCGCACACCGCGCACCAGGCGCTGCTGGACCTGGAGAAGGAGCGGCCCGACGACTGGCGGGTCGTCTGGTACCGGAGCGTCGCGGCGCTCGTGGCCGGCGACCACGAGGCCGCCGCGCTCGGTTTCGACGCGATCTACGACGCGTTCCCCGGCGAGATCGCCCCCAAGCTGGCCCTCGGCCTGTGCGCGGAGGTCCTCGGGCAGCTCGACAACGCCGCCGAGTACTACCGCCTCGTGTGGTCGACCGACCCCAGCTATGTGAGCGCCGCCTTCGGCCTGGCCCGCGTCCAGCTCGCCACCGGCGACCGGCAGGGGGCCGTGCGGACGCTGGAGTCGGTTCCGGAGTCGTCCATCCACTACACGGCCGCACGCGTGGCGGCCGTACGGGCACGGCTGCGGCAGCGCACCGCGGTCGCTTCCGACGTACTCTTCCTGGACGATCTGACGGCGGCCGCCGGACAGGTCGAGGCCCTGGAGGCGTACGGTCTGGACCCGGCGCGGCGTGAGCAGTTGTCCGCGGAGGTCTTCGGCTGTGCGCTGGACTGGATACTCTCCGGTGGCCAGGGTTCCGCCCCTCCCCCTGCCGCCGGGGGGCGGGTACTGCTCGGCAGTGGCCTGGACGAGCGGGGTCTGCGCTTCGGCCTGGAGCGTTCGTACCGCACGCTGGCCCGGCTGGCGTCGGGCGGCGAGGAGAGGATCGACCTGGTGGAACGTGCCAACCGTTACCGCCCCCGGACATGGGTGTAGTTGATGTCGCAGATGCCCCAGCAGACCGCCCTGTCGAGGTGTCCGAGCTGCGAGGAGCCCCTCGAGTCGGGTGACCGCTTCTGCGGTGCGTGCGGATACGACCTGTCCGCCGTACCGGCGCCGCCGGGCGACCACCCGACCATCGCCATGAACGGCGGCACGCCGCCCCCGCCGGTCGGCGCACCCGCCGTGCCGCCGCAGTCGCCGCTCGCGGGCTCACCGCAGCCGCCGTTCACCGGCTCCCCGATCTCCCCCGCCTCGGGGGTACGGTTCGACCGGGCGCCGGAGCCCGACGAGTACCCCCTGCAGGCACCGGACCCGCGCGTGACCGCCGACGTGCCCACCCCGCCCGAGGGCGTCAAGGTGTGCGTGGCGTGCCGGGCGGGCCGGGTCGACAGCGACGGCTACTGCGAGAACTGCGGGCACGCCCAGCCTCGGGAGCGCGACCACATGGAACAGGACATCGGCCCGGTGGCCGCCGTGAGCGACCGCGGTCTGCGGCACCACCGCAACGAGGACGCGTTCGGCCTCGGCTGCGCCGCGCTGCCCGACGGCTCGGCCGCGGTCGTGGCGATCGTCTGCGACGGCGTGTCCTCGGCGACCCGCCCCGACGACGCCTCGCTGGCCGCGTCCCGTGCGGCGACCGAGACCCTGCTGGCCGCGCTGCCGCACGGCACGCACCCGCAGCAGGCCATGCACGACGCGATCATCGCCGCCTCGCAGGCGGTCAACGCGCTGGCCGAGGAGCCCGCCACGGCCCGCGAGCACGCCCCGCACCAGAACGCCCCCGCCTGCACCCTCGTCGGCGCGGTGGTGACGTCCGGGCTGCTGGTCGTCGGCTGGGTCGGCGACAGTCGCGCCTACTGGGTGCCGGTGGACCGCAGCGCTCCCCCGGCCCGGCTCACCGAGGACGACTCGTGGGCCGCGCAGATGGTCGCCGCGGGCCTGATGAACGAGGCGGAGGCGTACGCCGACGAGCGTGCCCACGCGATCACCGGCTGGCTCGGCGCGGACGCCTACGAACTGGAGCCGCACACCGCTTCCTTCAAGCCCGACCGGCCCGGTGTGGTGGTGGTGTGCACCGACGGTCTGTGGAACTACGCGGAGGCGGCCGAGGAGATGGCCGAGGTCCTGCCGGTGGACGCCGCCGTGCGCCCTCTGCACAGCGCCCGCGTCCTGGTCGGCCACGCCCTGGACGGCGGGGGCCACGACAACGTAACAGTGGCCGTCGTGCCGTTCCCGGCCCCGCCGCAGGGGGCAGGATCGGCCTGAGGGCCGCACGCGGGGAAGTTTCGGGCGGGCCGGAGGGGACCGGTCCGTCCACAGTCGTCGCCCGCCTCGGCGGGATTCGAGGGGGATGTGAGTAGGCATGGCCAATTTCTTCAAGTCGAACGTGCCGCAGTTCTCGGTGGACGTGTACCAGAACGAGTTCCTGCCGGAGGGCGCCGGCGAGGTCAACGCGATCGTCACGGTGACCTCGAGCGGCGGCGGCACGATGGGCAGGGCCGTCGCGGCGCCCCACCTGTACTCGCCCGGCGAGGGCCCGTCCGCGGCCGTGGCGATCATGGTCGACTGTTCGGGCTCGATGGACTACCCGGCGACCAAGATGCGCAACGCCCGGGACGCCACGGCCGCCGCCATCGACACCCTGCGCGACGGCGTGCACTTCGCGGTGATCGGCGGCACGCACGTGGCCAAGGAGGTGTATCCCGGCGCCGGGCGGCTCGCGGTCGCCGACGCCACCACCCGCGACCAGGCCAAACAGGCGCTGCGCAGGCTCAGCGCCGGCGGCGGTACGGCCATCGGCACCTGGCTGCGTCTCGCCGACCGGCTGCTGTCCTCCGAGGACGTCGTCATCCGCCACGGGATCCTGCTCACCGACGGCCGCAACGAACACGAGTCGCACGAGGACCTGAAGGCCTCCCTGGACGCCTGCGCCGGCCGCTTCACCTGTGACGCGCGCGGAGTGGGCACCGACTGGGAAGTGAAAGAAGTCACAGGAATCGCCTCCGCGCTGCTCGGCACCGCCGACATCGTCGCCGACCCGGCGGGCCTGGCCGCCGACTTCACGCGGATGATGGAGACGGCCATGGGCAAGGAGGTCGCGGACGTCGCCCTGCGCCTGTGGACGCCGGTCGGCACCACCGTGAAGTTCGTCAAGCAGGTCGCTCCCACCGTCGAGCAACTGACCGACCGCCGCACCGAGTCCGGCCCGCGCGCCGGGGACTACCCCACCGGTTCCTGGGGGGACGAGTCCCGTGACTACCACGTCTGTGTCGAGGTCCCGGCCGCGAACATCGGCCAGGAGATGCTGGCCGCCCGCGTCTCCCTGGTCGTCCCGCAGCCCGACGGCAGCACCCAGCCGCTGGTGGGCGCGCAGGGTCTCGTGCGGGCCGTGTGGACCGAGGACATGGTCGCGTCCACGTCGATCAACCCCCAGGTCGCCCATTACACCGGCCAGGCCGAACTGGCACAGGCCATCCAACAAGGCCTCGATCTGCGCAAATCGGGAGACTTCGACGGAGCTACGGCCAAACTGGGCAGGGCCGTTCAGCTCGCGAGTGCCTCCGGGAACGCCGATACTGCGAAACTGCTTGCGAAGGTGGTGGACGTCGTCGATGCCGCGACAGGTACTGTGCGACTGAAGACGAAGGTCGCTGAGGCCGACGAGATGACTCTCGAAACCCGGTCGACAAAGACTGTTCGTGTAAAGAAGTGACCTAGTAAAACCCTAGTAGGACACAGAAGGAGAGGGGGACGCGCCGACATGCCGACCTGCCCGAACGGACACCAGTCGGGTTCCGACGACTGGTGCGAGGTCTGCGGTCACCGCATGGCGGGTGCCGTGCCTCCGCCCCCTCCGCCGCCGCCCCCGGGCGGGGGCTACGGCTTCCCGCCGCCGCAGGGCCCGGGCACCCAGCCGGGTCCGCCCGGCGGCCGTGCGCCCGAGCCGGAGCTGTGCCCGCAGTGCCGCACGCCCCGTGAGGGCGGTGCGCCGTTCTGCGAGGAGTGCCGGTGGAACTTCCTGACCAACACGGCGACTTCGTACACCCCCGCCGCACCGCAGGGGCCCGGCCCCAACCCGGCAGCGCGCTTCCAGCAGCCTCCGGGTCCGTCGTACGGCGGCGGTGACGCGTACGACTACCAGGGCTCGCGCCCCTCACAGATGAACCGGCCGGCCGAACCCATCCCGCCGGGCCCGCCGTACGGCAACGGCCCGGGTGGACCGGGTGGTCCCGGTCAGGGCCCCGGCCAGGGTCAGGGCCCCGGTCCCGGTCAGGGTCAGGGCCCCGGCGGTCCGGGCGGTCCCGGCGGCTACGGCGGTCCTGGTGGCCCCGGTGGTCCGGGTGGACAAGGCGGCTACGGCTATCCGCAGCCCGGCGGGCCCCATGGTCCCGGCGGACCTGGGGGCCCTGGCGGTCCCGGCGGTCCCGGGCCTTTCGGTGCCGACCCGTCGCGGCCGGTTCCGCCGCCCCCCGGGCCGACCCCGCACGGCGGCCCCGGCGCACCCCAGGCTCCCCAGGCGTTCCAGCAGCCCGGTCAGCAGGGCCGGCCCGGTCCCGGCTACCCGCAGGACCCGAACCGGCAGCAGCAGGGCGGTCCGTCCTTCGGCGGCGGTGGCGACGACTGGGTGCTCCCCCCGCCGTCGTCCGGCGGTCAGGGCGGCCCCGGTCAGGGCGGCCCCGGCGGTGGCTACGGCTATCCGCAGCCCGGCGCGACCCAGGCGCCGCCCGCTCCCGGCCCCGGCTACCCGCAGCAGCCGTCGGCCTGGACGGCGACCATCGGTCCGGACCGCGACTACTTCATGGCGATGATGCAGCGCTCGGGCCCCGAGGCGGCGGGCCTCAACCTGCCCGCGTACTCGCCCGAGCAGCAGCGCGCCCTCACCGGCAACCAGATCACCATCGGCCGCCGCCGGCACTCCACCGGCGACACCCCCGACATCGACCTGGCGGTGCCGCCGGAGGACCCGGGCGTCTCGCACCAGCACGCGGTGCTGGTCCAGCAGCCGGACGGCTCCTGGGCGGTCGTCGACCAGAACTCGACGAACGGCACGACGGTCAACGGCTCGGAGGAGCCGATCCAGCCCTTCGTGCCGGTGCCGTTGCAGGACGGGGACCGGGTGCACGTCGGCGCGTGGACCACGATCACGATCCGGCGCGGATAGGTTCCTTCAGGCCGGCCGGGTTCCTCATGGCCGGGGCCCGAGGCGAGCCGGCCGGGTTCTCAGGCCAGGAGGGGCCACGCGTACGGCCCCTCCGGGTCGTCCAGCCACGCCCACTCGCGGTCCCCGCTGACCGTGATGCCGTAGCGCTCGCGGCGCGGCTGTCCCTCGCGCTCCCACAGCGCGTACGCCTCCTGCGGGTCGAGGCTGCCGCGGGTCAGGGCGAGCAGGAACCGGAACAGTTCGTGGTCCCTGGCCGGGCGCGGCACTCCGCCCAGCGGGGCCTGCTCCGGCTCGGGCCCGCCGCCGCGCAGCGGCACGAAGTAGGCGGGTGTGTGCAGGAAGCGCCCCTCGGCCTGCCCGGCCTCCGTCGCCGTCAGCGCGACCAGACCGGTCGCGAGCGGGGTCAGGATGCGGGCGCCGGGGCGGCACTGGGGCAGCCAGGCGGGCGGGATCGACTGCAGTGTGCAGGTCGCGATGATCCGGTCGAAGGGGGCGCGTTCGGGCACCCCACGCGCCCCGTCGCCGGTCACGACGACGGGGTGGTAGCCGGCGACGGCCAGGTGCTGCCGGGCCGCCTCGGTGATCTCCGGTTCCAGGTCGACGGTGGTGACGAGGTTGTCGTCGCCGAGGCGATGGGCGAGCAGGGCGGCGTTGTACCCCGTGCCCGCGCCGATCTCCAGGACCCGGTCGCCGTCCGCCACCCTCAGGTCGGCCAGCATCATCGCCATCAGCGAGGGCTGGCTGCTGGAGGAGACCAGTTCGCCGTCGCGCAGTCGGGTGGCCAGCGGGACATCGGCGTAGACGCCGCGCAGCCAGCGTTCGCGGGTGCGCAGGTCGGGGCTCTCGCCCCAGCGGCGCTCGTAGCCGCCCACGACGCCGACGTAGTAGTACGGCACGAACAGATGCCGCGGCACCGCCTGGAACGCCTCCCGCCACACCGGGTCGGCGTCCCACGCCCCGCTCTCGTCGATCTCACGCACCAGCGCCGCTCGCGCGGAAGCGGCGAGGTCGTTCAGTTTCTTGTCCAGAGCGTGCGCTCCCATACGTCCACTGTGCACCCTGGGCCGGGTCGGGCCTAAGCCTTGAGTCCTCGGTCCACCCGTCTGAGACCATGGACGACGTGAAAGAGATTCGGCGCGGCACGCTTCAGGAGCAGACCTTCTACGAGCAGGTCGGCGGGGAGGAGACCTTCCGCCGCCTCGTCCACCGTTTCTACGAGGGAGTCGCCGAGGACCCGATCCTGCGGCCCATGTACCCCGAGGAGGACCTGGGCCCGGCCGAGGAACGCCTGGTGCTGTTCCTGATCCAGTACTGGGGCGGCCCGACGACGTACAGCGACAACCGCGGCCATCCGCGCCTGCGGATGCGTCATGCTCCCTTCACCGTCGACCGGGCGGCGCACGACGCCTGGCTGAAGCACATGCGGGACGCCGTCGACGAGCTCGGCCTGTCCGAGGAACACGAGCACACGCTGTGGAACTACCTGACGTACGCGGCCGCTTCGATGGTGAACACCGCCGACTGAACAAGGGCGGTTGAGGCTCGGATTCCGGTCGCACGACCCCGGATTCCGGTCACAATCCGGTCAAGCCCGCCCCACAAGCGCTTACCCACGGGCCGTCCCCTCTGACAACATCGCCCGGAGATCAGGACGACGGCGGGGGAACGACGGAGCACGGCGGGGGGCCGGGTGACGGGGTGGGGCGGGGCCGCGAGATTCGTCATCCTGCGTGCCCGGGCGCACCGGCTGCTGCTCGCCGCCGCGCTGCTGACCGTCCTGCTGACCACGGCCGTCCTGGCGACCCTCGCCGCCTACTCGGGCGCGATCGGCGACGCGGCCCTGCGCCATTCCTTACGGGACCCCGGCAACGCCGTCGACACCGCACTGATCGTCAAGGCCGACGTGCCGGCCGACCGGCGCACGGCCGCCGACACCGCCGTACGGGACGCGGCCCGCAAGACCTTCGACGGCCTGCCGGTGACGGTGCGGACCCTGCTGCGGTCGGGCCCGTACGCCCTCCCCCGCTCCCTGCAACCGCCCGCCGAGCGGTCCGGGGACCCGGATCTGACCTTCTTCGCGGCCTTGGACCGCACGCAGGTGCGGCTCGTCGCCGGACGGCTGCCAGACCCGCGTGCCGGTGACGTCGAGGTGGCCCTCCCGCAGTTCGCCGCCCGCCGTCTCGGCCTCGAACCCGGCGCCCGCCTCACCGTCGCCGACCGGCTGGACGGCCCGGACGTACGCGTCACGGTCACCGGCCTCTACCGGCCCGCCCGGGCGGACGCGCCGTACTGGAAACTGGACGACCTCGGTGGACGCGGGATCAAGCAGGTCGACTTCACGACGTACGGTCCGCTGCTCGCCGATCCCGGCGTGCTGACCCGGGAGACGGTCAGCGCCGGGCCGTCGGCCTGGCTGGCGTCGGCCGACTTCTCGACGCTGACGACCGGACGGATCGACGCCCTGCGCGAGGCGGCCCGCGCCGAGGGTGCGGCGATGCGCGAGCAGCCGGTGCTCAGCGGCAGCACCGCCGCCTCCACCGACCTGCCCGACGTCCTCGACCGTCTCGACCGCTCGCTGCTCGTGTCCCGCTCCACGCTCCTGATCGTCGCCCTCCAGCTGGTGCTGCTCGCCGCCTGCGCCCTGCTGCTGGTGGCACGGCTGCTGAGCACCGAACGCACGGGCGAGACCCGGCTGTTGCTGGCCCGCGGCGCCTCCCGCCGCCGCGTCGCGGGCCTCACCGCCCTGGAGGCGCTGCTGCTGGCCGTCCCCGCGGTGGTCTGCGCGCCGCTGCTCGCCGGGCCGCTGACCCGGCTGCTGGCCGGGCAGGGGCCGCTGGCCCGGATCGGGCTGCATCTGGAGGTGCCGGCCGGGGGGCGCGCGGGGGTGTGGCTGGTGGCGGCGGGCGTGGCACTGGGCTGCGCGCTCGCGGTGACGCTGCCCGCGCTGACCTCGTCCTTCGCCGTCGGGCGGGCGCGTGCGCTGCCCTCCGCGATCCGCGCGGGCGCCGACCTCGGGCTGCTGGCGGTGGCCGCGGTGGCGTACTGGCAGCTGAGCCGCCGGACCACCGGTGCCGTGACCGGCGACGGCACCGGCACGCTCGGCATCGACCCGCTGCTGGTGGCGGCGCCGGCGCTCGCGCTGCTGGCCGGAACGGTCGTGACGTTGCGGCTGCTGCCGCCGGTGGCGCGGCTCGCCGAACGCCGGGCGGCCGGCGGGCGCGGGCTGACCGCGGCGCTGGCGGGCTGGCAGATCGCCCGGCGCCCGATGCGCGGGGCGGGCCCGGTGCTGCTGCTGGTCCTCGCCGTCGCGCTGGGCATGCTGGCGATCGGACAGGGCGCCTCCTGGGACCGCTCGCAGAACGACCAGGCGGACTTCCGCGCCGGTACGTCGGTGCGGATCCTCGCCGCCGGGGACGGCGGCCTCGGCCGCACCGACGAGTACGCGGCCGTACCCCGCGTACGTCAGGCCGCCCCCGCCGTACGCACCGAGCTGTCGCTCTCCGGCAACCGGACCGCGACCGTGCTGGCGCTCGACACCGCGCACGCGGCGGACGCCCTCCTGCTGCGCCCCGACCTGACGTCCGAGCCGGTACGGCCGCTGCTGGCCGGGCTGGGCCCGAAGGGGACGTCGGCGGGCGCGAGGGTCCCCGCGGGCACCGACCGGCTGCGGGTGACCGCGACCCTGCGCAGCTCGGCCGGACCGGGCACGACGGCGGACGTCACCGCCACCGTCCAGGACCGCTACGGCACCCCGTACCGGATCCCGGCAGGGGAACTCCCCTCCGACGGCCGCCGGCACACACTCGACCTGGACGTCCCGTCGGGTCCGCTCACGCTCACCGGCGTGGAACTGGTCATGCCGCAGCCGGTCGACCGCGCCGAGCGACACCGGTTCGCGCTGGACGAGTTGACCGCCGTCGACCCCGAGGGGACGGTACGGCGGCTGCCGCTGCCCACCGCCTGGAAGGCCGGGTCGGTCAGCGACGCGGAGGCGGCGGGCCCGGACGAGCGTACGAAGCCGACCGAGCCGCGCCTGAGCACGCCGTCGGGACGGCCGACGGTCGACTACGGCACGGGATACGTCCCCCGCGAATACACCTGGGTCCTCTCGTCGTTGACGCTGCGGCTCCGGGTCGCACAGCCCCCGCCGCCCGCTGTCACGGCCGTCGCGACCGACCGTTTCCTCACCTCCGCGGGCGCCCGCACCGGGCAGAGCGTGGACCTGGCGTTCGGCGGCGGGACCGTGCCGGTGCGGATCGTGCGCGCGGTGCGGGCGCTGCCGACCACCGAGGAGTCGACCGGAGGGGCGCTGCTGGTCGATCTCCGCTCGGTGAACCGGGTCCTGGAGGCGCGGTACGCGCAGAGCGTCACGCCCACCGAGTGGTGGCTGCGGACCGCGCCGGGCCGGGCGGGTGAGGTCGCGGCGGCGCTGCGGGCGCGGCCCGACACGGATCCGGCGCAGGTGGTGGTGCGGGACGAGATCGCCGAGCAGTTGCGCGACGACCCGTTCGGCGCGGGCCCCGAGGCCGCGTTCGCCGCTGCGGCCGGGGTGGCGGCGGCGCTGGCCGCGGTCGGGTTCGCGGTGAGCGCGACGGGTTCCCTGCGGGAGCGCGGCGCCGAGTTCGCGGTACTGCGCGCGCTGGGCGCCCCACGCCGGAGGCTGGCCCGCGCGGTCGCCGTCGAGCAGGGGGTGCTGGTGGCGCTGGCGCTGCTGGTGGGCACGGCCCTGGGCACAATCCTGACCCGGGCCGTGGTCCCGCTGATCGTGCTGACCTCCGAGGCCGCCCGGCCGGTGCCCGAGGTGCTCGTCGAACTGCCGGTCGGCGGGGTCGCCGTACTGCTGGCGGCGGTGGCGCTGCCTCCGGCGCTGGTCACGGGGGTGCTGGCGCTGCGGCGGGCGGATCCGGTCACCTCGTTGCGGGAACAGGGGGGCGAGTGACGTGAGTTCGACCATGGCGCCATGGGTGCGTACCAGGCTGCGGACCGCCCCCGGCGCCGCGTGGGCGCTCGCGCTGCTGGTGGCGCTGACCGCGTCCTTGGCCGCCGCGTTCCCCCTGGCCGTCGACCGGTACGGTGACGCCGGTCTGCACCGGGCCGTCGAGCAGGCCGGGCCGGAGCGGAGCGGTGTGCAGATCGCCGCCCCGCCCCCGGACCTGCTGCTGCCGCAGACACAGCGGGAGGACGCCCTGCGTCCCGACACCCTGGCCCGGCAGTACGGCCAGGTCCGCGCCCTCGTCCCCGGGCCGCTCACCGTCGACCGCGGCCAGTCGGCGTACGGCGTGCGGACGAGGACCGACCTGGAGACGTCGGACCCCTGGCTGCCGAGGCCGACCGGGCTGCCCGCGCAGGTGTCCCTCGTCGCCCAGGCGGGCCTCGCCGACCACGCGCACCTGCGGACCGGACGCCTCCCGCTCGCGACCGGCCGAGTGACCGCAGCGACGGCCGAGGTGGAGGCCGCGGTCACCGTCGAGACCGCCAGGAGCCTGCGCATCAAAGCCGGTTCGGTGATCCACGTACCCGGTGTGGAACGCGGTCCCCTCGCCGTCCGCGTCACCGCGATCGTCACCCCGCGCGACCCGTCCGGTGCCTACTGGTCGGCCCAGCCCCTCCTGCGCACCCCCACCCTCGTCCGCCTGCCCGGCCCGTCCTCGGACGCGGACCGGTACTGGCTCGGTGCCCTCCTGCTCGCCCCCGAGGCGGCCCCGGCGATCCTGGGAACCCCGGGAAACCCTTGGCGCTACTGGCAGTTGACACCTTCCGACGACTCCCTGCACGCGTACGACGTGGACCGGCTGCGATCCGCGGTCGCCTCCCTCGAGTCCGGCCCGGCACTGCAGAAGGTGCGCACGGCGATCGGCGACCTCGCGGACGAGTACACCGACGGTGTCACCGACGTGAGCACCGACCTCGACGAGGTACTCGCCTCCTACGCCCGGCTGCGCGAGGGCGTCGACCCGCTCGTGGCCGTCGCCGCGTTCGGCACCGGCACGGTCGCCGCCGTCGTCCTGCTGATGGCGGGCGGCCTCGCCGCCGACCGCCGCCGCACCGAACTCGCCCTCCTGCGCGCCCGCGGCGCCTCCCTGCGGGGCGTGACCGGCCGACTGCTCGCCGAGACCGCGGTGACCGCCCTCCCCGCGGGCGCCCTCGGCCTCACGGCCGCGCTGCTCGCGCTCCCCGCCCCCCGCGCCCTGTCCGCCGTCCTGGCAGCGGCGGCGGTCACCGCCCTCGCCTGCGCGGCCCTGCCCCTGCGGGCCGCCGCCGCACACCGGACGGTACGCGTCCACGGGGGCCGCGAGGACGTGACGTCCGTACGTCCGTCCCGACGCCGTACGGTCGCCGAGCTCACGCTGGTGGTCCTCGCGGCCGGCGCGGTCGAGAGCCTGCGCCGACGCGGCACGTCGGGTTCCGCCGGGGACCAACTGGTGGCGCTCGCCCCGGTGTTGATCGGCGTGATCGCGGCGCTGGTCCTGGTCCGGCTCCATCCGCTCCCGCTGCGGGCGCTGGCCCGGCCGGCCGGCCGGCTGCGGGGCGCGGTGGGCCACCTCTCGCTGGCCCGCGCCGGCCGCACCTCCGCCTCCGCGACACTGCCCCTCCTCGCCCTGCTGACCGCCCTGACCACCGCGGCCTTCGGCGGCTCGGTCCTCGCCGGGGTGCGCGAGGCCCGCGACCACGCGGCCCTGCTCACCGTCGGCGCCGACGCCCGCATCGAGACGACCGGCCCCCTGCCGGCCACCCTGCCCGACCGGATCCGCCGGACCCCGGGCGTGGCCGGGCTGGCGGAGGCGAGCATCACGTACCAGGCGAAGCCGGACGACGGTCGGGTGACGGTACCGGTGGTGGGCGTGGATCCCGGGGACTACGCGTCGCTGGCGGCACGGACGGGTATCGGGGCGTTCGGGGAGGGGGAGTTGACCGCCGGGGGCGGGGAGGCGGGGGCGGGTGCCGCAGGTGATGCAACGCCGGGGGCGGGTGCCACCGGGGGCGGGGAGGCGGGAGCGGGTGCCACCGGGGGCGCGAAGACGGCTTCGACTGCCGCAGGTGATGCAACGCCGGAGGCGGGTGCCACCGGGGGCGGGGAGGCGGGAGCGGGTGCCACCGGGGGCGGGGAGGCGGCTTCGACTGCCGCACGTGATGCAACGCCGGAGGCAGGTGCCGCCGGCGACGCGAAGGCGGGTTCGGCTGCCGCAGGCGCCGGGACGTTGGGGGCCGGCGCCACCGGCGACAGGAAGGCGGGCTCAGCAGCCGCAGGCGACGCGGCGCCCCTGCCCGCGCTGGCCTCCCCCGCCACCGCCGCTGCGTACGGCACCCGCCCCTTCCCGGTCCGAATGGAGGACGGCAGCACGGTCACCGTCCGGATCGCCCTCGTCCGGGACGGCACCCCGGCGGTCTCCGGCGCCCACTTCCTGGTCGTCGACCGCGCCGGACTCAGCGGCACCGCCGCCCGCCCGACGGCCCTGCTGATGACCGGCGACCACCTGGACGCCGGGGCGCTGCGCCGGGCGGCGGGCGAGTCGACGACCGTCCGGCTACGGTCCGAGGAACGCGCCCGGTTCGTCGACTCCCCCCTCCAGTCCGGCGCCGAACGCGTCTACACCGCCGCCGTGGCGGCCGGCGCCGGCTACGCGGTCCTGGCCCTCCTCCTCGCCCTCCTGCGCGCCGCCCCCGAACGCACCGCCCTGCTGGCCCGCCTCCGCACCATGGGCCTCACCCGCGCCCAGGGCCGCCGCCTCCTCGTCCTGGAGTCCCTCCCCCAGGCCGTACTGGCAGCCCTCGGCGGCACCCTCACGGGCTGGGCCGCCATCCGCCTCCTCTCCCCGGGCATCGACCTGACGACCATCGCCCTGGCCTCGACGCAGTCCCCTCCGGGCAAGGCCGAACTCCACACGGACGCCCTGTCGTTGACCGTGCCGGCGCTTGCGGTGCTGCTGTTGGCGGTGGGCGTGGCGGTGGGGCAGGCGTGGTGGTCGGGGCGGCGGGGATCGGTGCGGGAGTTGAGGGCGGGGGATGCGCGTTGACCACATCCACATGTCTGCGCTGCTCCGGCTGCGGGCAGTCGTGCTGCTAGGAGACCCCGGATGACGACGAACCCCACCCTCACCGACCTGACCCACCGCGCCGCACAAGACCGCAACCGCCCCACCTACGGCCACGACGCCCTCATCACCTGCGACCGCCTCGTCCGGATCTTCACCACGGACGGCATCGAAGTCCAAGCCCTCCAGGGCCTCGACCTCCTGGTCCGAGAAGGCGAACTCATGGCTCTGGTGGGCGCGTCCGGCAGCGGCAAGTCCACCCTCATGAACATCCTCGCCGGCCTGGACACCCCCACCGCCGGCGCCGCCCGCGTGGCCGGCCGCGACCTCCTCACGATGACCGCGAAGGACCGCCTCGCCTACCGCAGAGAAGTCGTCGGCTTCGTCTGGCAGCAGACCTCCCGCAACCTCCTTCCCTATCTGACCGCCGCCCAGAACGCCGCTCTCCCGATGCAACTGGCCGGACGCACCCGCACCCCCAAGTCCCGCCGCGCCCACACCGAACGCGCCCTGGAACTCCTCGACCTGCTCGAGATCGCGGACTGCCGCGACCGTCGCCCGCACCAGATGTCCGGCGGCCAGCAACAACGGGCCGCCATCGCCGTGGCCCTCGCCAACAACCCGGCGATCCTGCTCGCCGACGAACCCACCGGCGAACTCGACTCCCACACCGCGGAACAGGTCTTCGCCGCCTTCCGCACCGCGAACGAGCAGCTCGGCACCACCATCGTGATCGTCACCCACGACCAGGCGGTCGCCGGCGAGGTCCGCCGCACGGTCGCCATCCGTGACGGCCGTACCTCCACGGAGGTCCTGCGCCGCAGCGAGGTGGACGCGGCGACCGGCCACGAGACGCTGGTCGCCCGGGAGTACGCCATGCTCGACCGCGCCGGCCGCCTCCAGCTCCCCGCCGACTACACCCGAGCCCTCGGCATGCGCGACCGCGTGGCCCTGGAACTGGAGGCGGACCACATCGGCGTATGGCCGGACGACAGCGGCCACGACTGATCACGCGCCGCCGTCCGTAACCGAACCGAAATGCCGCACGGGTATTGACGCACCCCGCACCCGCTGCCATGGTTACCGGCATCGAGACATCAGATGTCTGACGTCAGACGCCTGATCCCCTCGATGCCACCCTCGCATCCACGCCGTACGGTGGCTCCAGACCCGCCCACGCCCGCCGGAGGCCCAACGATGTCGCTCTCCGAAGACCTCGCCGAGCGCCTGCTCAGCGCGATCATCGACGGCACCTACCCGCCGGACGCCGCCCTGCCCCCGGAGGCCGAGCTCGCCGAGCAGTCCTCCGTGAGCCGGCTGACCGTACGCGAGGCGGTGAAGCAGCTGCGTGCACAGAACGTCGTACGCGTGGTCCGCGGCCGCGGCACCTACGTGAACTCCCCGGACCGCTGGACAGCCATGGCGGCAGTGATCCGCGCCGCGTCCCACTCCTCGCACACCTCGCTCTCAGAGCGCCTCATCGAGGCCCGGCGCCTCATAGAGAACGGTGCGACGGAACTGGCCGCGCTGCGCCGCGACGAGACCCACCTCGCGGAGCTGCGCGAGCACCTCGCCACGATGCGGGAGGCCGCCGACGAGGCCGACACGGAGAAGTTCGTGCAGGCGGACATCGACTTCCACGCCACGGTGATGCGGGCGACGAACAACCTCTTCGTCCCGCTCCTCTTCGAGCCCTTCGGCGCCCTCCTCGCCGAGGGCCGCCGCGAGACCTCCGCGATCCCCCAGATCCGCGTCAACGCGATCGCCCACCACGAGGCGGTCCTCCAGGCCCTCGAATCCGGCGACCCGGACAAGGCCCGCGAGGCGATGAGCGCCCACATGAACCAGACGGCGGACGACTACCGCACCCACGTCCTGAAGTCCGGCGAGTAGCGGAGCCGACACCAGCCGCACCCCGCCCGCGCGGGCGGGCGCCACCGCCCCACGGTCACCACGACCCCAGGTCACCGCGGGCGGGCGCCACCACACGCGGTCACCACCGCACCGCCACCGCCCCGCGGCCACCACCTCAGGTCACCACGGGCGGTCACCACCCCACAGTCACCGCCCCGCGATCACCCACCCCAGGTCAACACGCGCGTGGTCAACACCCAACGGTCACCACCGTGGGGTGGTCACCACCCATCGGTTACCACCCCAGAGCCCCCACCCCGGGGCTCCCCATCCCACAGCCGTCACCGGACCGTCACCGGCCCTCGTCGGCCCCCATACGCCCTCGTCGGCCCTCGTCGGCCCTAGTCGGCCTTCATCGGCCCTCGTCCAAGAACCCACATCACGGCCCCCGGCCCGCGTCCCCTTCCCACACCCCCTCCCAGGAACCGCCATGTCCCTACCCCGTCATGCCCTCCCGGAGCCCCAGGTTCTCGCCGGTCTCCCGCCCGTCAGGGAGGTCGCCCCCGCCGAAGTGGCGGCCAGGATCGCGACGGCCCCGCGCCTCGCCGTCCTGGACGACGACCCCACCGGTACCCAGACCGTCAAGGACATCCCCGTCCTCACCACCTGGACGGTCGACGACCTCCGCTGGGCCCTGCGCCAGAACAGCCCCGCCTTCTTCGTCCTGACCAACACCCGAAGCCTCTCCCCCGACGACGCGGCCACCCGCAACCGCGCCATCGCCCGAGCCCTTCACGAGGCGTCCCGGGCCGAGAACGTCCCGTACGTCATCGCCTCCCGCGGCGACTCCACCCTCCGCGGCCACTTCCCCCTGGAGACCGACGTCCTCATTGAGGAGTTGGCGACGGTCGGCGCCGCCCCCGACGGCGTCGTCCTCGTCCCCGCCTACATCGAGGCCGGCCGCCTCACCGTCGACTCGGCCCACTGGATGCGCACCCCGGACGGCCTTCTCCCGGTGGGTGAGAGCGAGTTCGCGAAGGACGCCACCTTCGGCTACACCTCGTCCTCCCTCCCCGAGTGGGTGGCGGAGAAGACCAAGGGCCGCACCCCCGCCGACAGGGTCCTCCGCATCACTCTCACCGACCTGCGCACCGGCGGTCCCGCCCACGTCAGCGAGCAACTCCGGACCCTCCGCGACGGCGCCACCGCCGTAGTGGACGCGGTCTGTGACGACGACCTCCGGGTCCTCGCCCTCGCCGCCGCCGAGGCGGAGGAGACGGGCACCCGCCTCCTCTACCGGGTAGGTCCCTCCTTCGTCCGCGCCCGAGCCGGCCAGCCCGCGCACCCCCCGCTCACCACCCCCGAGCTCGCCACGCTGCGCGCACCGTCCCCGCACGGCCTGATCGTCGTCGGCTCCCACGTCTCCCTGACCACCCGCCAGCTGAACCGACTGCGCGAACAGGCGGGCGACCTCGCCGAGTACGAACTCGACGTGGCCCAACTCCTCGACCCGGCCCGCCGCGACCCGCACATCCACGAGACCGCCACGGCCGCGGCGACCGCCCTCGGCACGGCCGACACGGTCATCCGCACCACGCGCACGGTGGTCACGGCCGCCGACCCCGACGAGAGCCTCGCCATCTCCCGGAACGTCTCCGCAGCCCTCGTGGAGACGGTCCGCCTGATCACCGCGGCCCGCCGCCCGGCGTTCGTCATCGCCAAGGGCGGCATCACCTCCAGCGACACCGCCACCCACGGCCTGGAGATCCGCCGCGCCTGGGCGCGCGGCACCCTGCTGCCGGGCATCGTCTCGCTGTGGCAGCCCGTCGACGGCCCGGCCGCCGGCATCCCCTACATCGTCTTCGCCGGGAACGTCGGCGGCGACGACGCCCTCGCCGACGCCCTCGCCCTGCTGAGGAGCGCCGCCTGATGCTGCTGACCGGACCCGAGGGCCTCAAGGCCCTGACCACCGCGTACGAGACCGGCCGAGCCCTGCCCGGCTTCGTCGCGTACAACCTGGAGACGGTCCAGGGCATCGTCGCCGCGGCGGAAGCCCACCGGGCCCACCGGGCCCACCCGGACCACCCGGTCCTGATCCAGGCGGGCTCGAGCGCCTTCAAGCACGCGGGCCGCGACGCCCTGATGCGCCTCGCTCTCGACGCGGCCGCCGCCTCCCCGGCTCCCCTCGGCGTCCACCTCGACCACAGCCGCGACCTCGACGAGATCACCGCCTGCCTCCGGGCCGGCTACACCTCCGTGATGGTCGACGGCTCCCACCTCCCCTTCGCCGAGAACATCGCCCTGACCCGCGAGGCGGTCCACCGTGCCCGCGACCACGGCGCCTGGGTGGAAGCCGAACTGGGCGCCCTGGCGGGCGACGAGGACGTCTCCACGAACGCCACCGCGGCCCCCACCGCCATGACGGACCCCTCGCAGGCAGCGGAGTTCGTGGCCGCGACGGGGGTGGACGCCCTGGCGGTGGCGGTCGGCAATGTCCACGGCTTCACCACCCACCCCGTACGCCTGGACCTGGACCGCCTGGCCGCGATCCACTCCGCCGTCCCGGTCCCCCTGGTCCTCCACGGCGCCAGCGGCCTCCCCGAGAACCAACTCCTCGCCGCCCTGCCCCGAGGCGTCGCCAAGATCAACGTCAACGCCGAACTCCGCCGCGCCTACCTCCAGGCAGTGAGCACCCGACTCCCCACGGCACTCCCGGGTTCCGACGTGGTCAGCCTCTGGTCGGCAGGACGGGACGCGGTGAAGGAAACGGCGACCCTCATCATCACCCAACTCGCAGAACCCAGCCCTTTCACCTCCAACCCTTCGACCTCCAGCCCCTCCACTTTCAGCCCCTCCGGCGTTTGAGGAGCGGGGTCTGGGGCGGAGCCCCAGGTTCGGGACGGGAAGGGGCGGCGGGGGCGAAATTGCAGGGCAACCCACCCACCCGGCACCCGCACCCGCACCCGCACCCGCACCCGCACCCGCACCCGCACAACGCCTCGGCCCGAACTCCCCCGCTCTCAAAGGAAAGGCACCCCACCAATGCACCCCCGTCCCCACACCGCGGTGATCGGCCTGGGCGCCATGGGCCTCCCCATGGCCACCCACCTCGCCGCCCACCTCCCCGTCACGGCCTACGACATATCCGAACCCCGCCTCGCCCAGCTCACCGCGGCCGGCGGAACGCCCGCCCCCACCCCCGCCGACGCGGCCCGCGACGCCCACGTCGTCCTGCTCGCCGTACGCGACCAACAGCAGGTCGACACCGCCCTCTTCGGCGAGCACGGCGCGGCCCGAACCCTCCGCCCCGGCGCCACCGTCGTCCTCACCAGCACGGTCGGCCCGGACCACGCCCGCACCACGGCCGCCCGTCTCGCGGAGAACGGCATCCTCACCGTCGACGCCCCGGTCAGCGGCGGCCCGGTCCGCGCCGGGAACGGCGACCTCCTCATCGTCGTCGGCGCCGAGGACAAGGCACTCGACCTGGCCCGCCCGGTCCTCGACCTGCTCGCCTCCACCCTCACGGTGGTCGGCCCCCGCCCGGGCGACGGTCAGGCGCTCAAGGCGATCAACCAGCTCCTCGCCGGCGTCCACATCGCCGCCGCCGCGGAGGCGATCGCACTGGCCCGCGGCCTCGGACTCGACCCGGAGACCGTCGTCGAGAGCCTGCGGCACGGCGCGGCCGGTTCGTTCATGTTCGCCGACCGCGGCCCCCGCATGGTCGAGACGTACGAGAACGACGCCGCCCCCGAGGTGAAGTCCCGCCTGGACATCTTCGTGAAGGACATGGGCATCGTCACCGGCATCGCGCGGGACGCCCACGTACCGGTCCCGCTCGCCTCGGCGGCCCAACAGCTCTACCTCCTCGGCGAACGCGCCGGCCTCGCCGCCCACGACGACTCCTCCGTCGTCACCGTCCTGTCCCCCAAGGACCCCAAGGACGCCAAAAACCCCAAGCTCCCCCAGTCCCCCGAGTCCCCCAAGTCCCCCAAGTCCCTCGTCTCCCCAGACCGGAAAGGAGAGGGCCGATGAGCCACACCACCCTCCTCCTGATCGCCGCCGCCGGCGTCGCCACCCTCCTGCTGCTGATCCTGCGCGCCAAGGTCCAGCCGTTCGTCGCCCTGGTCGTCGTCTCGATCGGCGTCGCCCTCACCGCGGGCGTCCCGGCCGCCGACCTGGTGAAGACCATCGAGGACGGCATGGGCTCCACGCTCGGCCACATCGCCACGATCATCGCCCTGGGCGCGATGATCGGCCGGATCATCGAACTCTCCGGCGGCGCCGCCGCGTTCGCCCACTCCCTCATCGACCGCTTCGGCTCCAAGCGCACCCCCCTCGCGCTCACCGTCGCCGGTTTCGTCCTCGGGATCCCCGTCTTCTTCGAGGTCGGCCTGATCATCCTGATGCCGATCGCGTACGGCGTCGCCCGCGCCTCCCGCAGGCCGCTGCTCGTCTACGCCCTGCCGATGGGCGCCGCGATGCTCACGGTGCACGCATTCCTGCCCCCGCACCCCGGTGCGGTCGCCGTCACCCAGGCCATCGGGGCCGACCAGGGCCTGGTCCTGCTGATGGGCATCCCGGTCACCGCGGTCGTGATCCTGCTGGGCTACCTGATCTCGCGCCGGATGACCCGCCGCGAATACCCCATGGACCCGGCCCTGCACGCGGAGATCTACGGCGCGGAGACCACCCCCGGAGCCGACGCCGACGGAGCCGACGGAGTCCCTGACGGTTCCGCTCCCGTCGCCGCCACGTCCCGGTCCGACGACGGCCACGGCACCGCCGTCCTCACCAAGCCGGCGGCCCCGACGACCACCACCCCGGCCGTCCGCCCGCCCTCCTTCGGCACGGTCCTCACCCTGATCGTCACCCCGATCCTGCTGATCCTCGCCGGCACCCTCGGCCAGAACCTCCTCGCCGACGGCTCCGCCCCGCGCGCCGTCCTCACCGTCCTCGGCGCCCCCATGGTGGCACTGCTGATCGACGTGGCGCTGTGCGCGTACATCCTGGGCGCCCGCCGCGGCTGGGACCGCGCCCACATCGCGAGCGTGATGACGTCGGCCCTGCCGCCGGTGGCGATGGTGATCCTGGTGGCGGGGGCGGGCGGTGTCTTCGGCAAGGTGCTGGTGGCGAGCGGCATCGGCAACGCGATCGCCGACGTACTGGACCGCAGCGGCCTGCCCGCGCTCGTCCTCGCCTTCCTGATGGCGCTCACCCTGCGCGCCGCCCAGGGCTCGACGACAGTGGCCCTGATCACCACGGCGGGCATCCTCGCGCCGCTCCTGCAGCGCGCCGACCTGTCCACCGGCCAGCTCTCCCTGGTCGCCCTGGCGATGGGCGCGGGCGGCCTCGCCGTCTCGCACATCAACGACGCGGGCTACTGGATGTTCACCAAGCTGACCGGCCTGGACGTGGCCTCCGGCCTGCGCACCTGGACGGTCCTGACGACCACCATGGGCGTCATCGGCTTCGGCCTGACGGCCGCCCTCTGGCCACTGGTGTAGCGAGGACCGCCGCCGGTCGTGCGGGATTGCGCCGGTGCAGCGGGGCCCTTGACATGGCGAGGCCGTCGGCACGGCGGGAGTTCAGCGGACGCTGACGTCCAGCGCCCCAAGTCCCGCCCTGCGTACGGCGATCGACCCGTACGGCGTGCGCAGCCTGAGCCAGGCGCCCGACGAGAACAGCCCGAGCGGCGCCTCGTCGGGCGCGTGCGTGGTGCCGGGCACAGCCGGACGCAGGAACCCCAGCGACTGGGCCGCGTGCACGGCCCGCACCGGCAGCCCGGTGTCCCCGACCGTCCGGGACCAGATCTCCCGACCGATCCGGTCGAGTTCGGCCCTCGTACGCGCCTCGGGCGCCAACTCCTGCGTACGGGACCGGAATTCGGCGATCACGGCGGCGACCGTCGCCCGCAGGGCGTCCGGCTCCGGCAGTCCCGCCTGGACCCGCCACCCGCCGCGCGGCGGCAGCACCCCGGCCCACGGCGGCCCGGTCACCGCCCCCGGAACGCCCACGGTGACCGCGGCCTCGTCGATGGACTCCAGAAGCTCGCCCGCGGACACGGTCACGTCCAGCGTGACGTCGAGCCCGTCCTCGTACGGCTTGGCGAGTCGCACCGTACGGATCGCCAGTACCTCGAAGGACGGCGGCCGCCCGAAGACGGCGAGCGCGGTGCCGGCCGCCTGGAGGCGCACCGCTGCTCCACGGTCGTAGTGGAGCAGCCGGGAGAGGAAGGCCGCGAGATCCGCCGCCTCCCCCTCGTCGGCGAGGTGGAGCACCGTCATGCGGCGACGGCCTCCCCCTCGGCGGAGTCGTCACCCCGGTCGTCGCGGTACTCCTCCAGGAACTCACGCTCCTGAGCCGTGAGCCGGCGCGGCCGCTGCGCCTCGAAGTCGAACGGCACGATCACCGTCGAGGCCTGGACATAGACCTGGTCCGGGTCCTTGACCTCGTACACGATCGTGAAGGACGCCGCCCTTATCTCCGTGATCCACAACTCGACGTCCACCGGCGTGTGCCGGTGGACCAGCTGCCGCTTGTAGTCGATCTCGTGGCGCGCCACCACGGACCCCTGCTTGAAGTCCTTGTCCGGCCGGAACAGGAAGTCGATACGGGCTTCCTCCAGGTAGCGGAGGAAGACCACGTTGTTGACGTGGCCGTACGCGTCCATGTCCGCCCAGCGCAGCGGGCAGCGGTAGATGTGCCGCAAGATCAGCCCCGGGTCAGCTTCTTGTAGGTGGCGCGGTGCGGACGCGCGGCGTCCGCGCCCAGCCGCTCGATCTTGTTCTTCTCGTACGACTCGAAGTTGCCCTCGAACCAGAACCACCTGGAGTCACCCTCGTAGGCGAGGATGTGCGTGGCCACCCGGTCCAGGAACCACCGGTCGTGGGAGACGACCACGGCCGCGCCCGGGAACTCGAGCAGCGCGTTCTCTAGGGAGGACAGCGTCTCCACGTCGAGGTCGTTCGTCGGCTCGTCGAGGAGCAGCAGGTTGCCGCCCTGCTTGAGGGTGAGCGCGAGGTTCAGGCGGTTGCGCTCACCGCCGGAGAGGACTCCGGCCGGCTTCTGCTGGTCCGGGCCCTTGAAGCCGAAGGCGGAGACGTACGCCCGCGAGGGCATCTCGACCTGGCCGACGTTGATGTAGTCGAGCTCGTCCGAGACCACGGCCCACAGCGACTTCTTCGGGTCGATGTTCTCGCGGCCCTGGTCGACGTAGGCGATCTTGACGGTGTCGCCGACCTTGATCGTGCCGGAGTCCGGGGTCTCCAGACCCTGGATCATCTTGAAGAGGGTGGTCTTGCCGGCGCCGTTCGGGCCGATGACACCGACGATCCCGTTACGCGGCAGCGTGAACGAGAGATCATCGATGAGGACCTTCTCGCCGAAGGCCTTGCTGAGGTTGTTGACCTCGACGACGACGCTGCCCAGACGCGGGCCCGGCGGGATCTGGATCTCCTCGAAGTCCAGCTTCCGCATCTTGTCCGCCTCGGCGGCCATCTCCTCGTAGCGGGACAGTCGCGCCTTGGACTTGGCCTGACGCCCCTTGGCGTTGGACCGGACCCACTCGAGCTCTTCCTTGAGCCTCTTCGCCCGCTTGACGTCCTTCTGGCCCTCGACCTTGAGGCGGGAGGCCTTCTTGTCGAGGTACGTGGAGTAGTTGCCCTCGTACGGGTGCGCACGGCCGCGGTCCAGCTCGAGGATCCACTCGGCGACGTTGTCGAGGAAGTACCTGTCGTGGGTCACGGCGACGACGGTGCCCGCGTACTTCGCGAGGTGCTGCTCCAGCCACTGCACGGACTCGGCGTCCAGGTGGTTGGTGGGCTCGTCGAGCAGCAGCAGGTCGGGAGCCTCGAGCAGCAGCTTGCACAGCGCGACCCGTCGACGCTCACCACCGGAGAGGTTGGTGACGGCCCAGTCGCCGGGCGGGCAGCCCAGGGCGTCCATGGCCTGCTCCAGCTGCGTGTCCAGGTCCCACGCGTTGGCGTGGTCCAGGTCGTCCTGGAGCTTGCCCATCTCCTCCATGAGCGCGTCCGAGTAATCGGTCGCCATGAGCTCGGCGACCTCGTTGAAGCGCCTGAGCTTGCCCATGATCTCGGCGGCGCCGTCCTGCACGTTCTCCAGGACCGTCTTGGACTCGTCGAGCGGCGGCTCCTGGAGGAGCATGCCTACGGAGTAGCCGGGCGACAGGAACGCGTCACCGTTGGACGGCTGCTCGAGCCCGGCCATGATCTTGAGAACGGTGGACTTACCGGCACCGTTAGGACCGACCACACCGATCTTCGCGCCGGGCAGGAAGCTCAGCGTCACGTCGTCAAGGATCACCTTGTCGCCGTGCGCCTTACGCGTCTTGCGCATGGTGTAGATGTACTCAGCCAAGAGAAACCGTCCGGCAGCTTGAATTCTGGCAGTGGGCAGATACACCCCATCTTGCCTGACGTCCACCCTCGGGTGGTAACCCATATGGTCGGGGGGCTGCAGCCCGGGGCTTCACTGCTGACAGGAGTAGCTCGACCGTCACTGTCGGTCGCCGTTGGTCGGCCTCGGGGACCCCGGACGGCACGGGGGACGGCCCGGCCCGGGGTGCCGCTCCCCCACCGCGCCGGGCTATCGTGCCGCCGTGACGAGCGCAGCGGAGCGTCCCCTTCTCTTCCTCGACGTCGACGGTCCACTCATCCCGTTCGGGTCGTCGTCCGCTAACCCACAGGCCTCTACGACCCACCCCTCGACGCCTGCCGATCAGGGCAACCCACTGCTGAAGCGGCTCGACCCCGGGGTCGGGGCGCGCCTCATGGCTCTGGGCTGCCGC
Organism: Streptomyces sp. NPDC058678; assembly: GCF_042714835.1. Lineage (NCBI taxonomy): Bacteria > Bacillati > Actinomycetota > Actinomycetes > Kitasatosporales > Streptomycetaceae > Streptomyces > Streptomyces sp. NPDC058678. Next base: position 305,692 of record NZ_JBHXSG010000003.1, read on the forward strand.
CTCATATGGGCCTCGACCTGGATGGAGGAGGCGAACGAGACCGTCGCTCCGCGCATCGGACTGCCGAGGCTGCCCGTGGTGGAGTGGCCGGACGTCCGTGCTGAGGAAGGCCCGCGCGGCCTGCACTGGAAGACCCGTCCCCTTGTCCAGTGGGCCAACGGCCGGCCGTTCATCTGGGTCGACGACGAGATCAGCGCGATGGATCGTCAGTGGGTCGCCGCCGGCCACCCTGGGCCGTCGCTGCTTCATCAGGTCGACCCGGCCAAAGGCCTCGAAGACGCCGACTTCTGTGCGCTCGCCGATTGGCTCCGTGCCCTCGCGCCGAAATGATCAGCGCATCGCGAGTCCTATGTACTGGTCTCCCCACTGAGTTCCGACGTATGGCCGTGTGCCGGGCGAGTTCCCTGGACGGCGCCCGCGACTGCCGGCGGTGGAATGCGTCGCCGTTGCGGCCGTTGCCGCTGGACCTGTCACGGCGGCGGTGGACGGGAACCCCGCCCCGTTTTCGGGGAGCGGGGTTCCGGCTGTCTGGTGTTACGGGCAGGTGGCCGCCGTATCGATTCTGATGCCGGTCACGGTCAGCGACGAGACGAAATAGGTATTCGAGTTCGGCGCGAGGCAGAAGTACCGGGTGGTGCCGCCGTCGAGATAGCGCAGGTACGCCCGGTCGTCGTTGCGAGTGTTGACCACCCAGTCAGCGCCCCGGCTCGCGGAGCCGAGGGTCTGGTAGGAGCCGGTGACGTCCTGATAGGAGGCGGTGGGCGCGTTCGCGCGGATCGCGCTGTCATTGGGGTAGAAGCACACACGGGGGTAAGCGCATCCGTAGGCGGAGTCGGCGGAGGCGGGCGGAGCCATCACGGTCATGGCGCTGACGACGGCTGCGGCGGCCGCGCCGATGCTGGTGAGCCTTCTGGTCATCTTCATGAATCGTCACATTGCTGGCTGAGGGGCCGGGAAGGCCAGATCTGCCGTGGAAGTGACGTCTTCGTGGGACGCCCCGTCTGTTGACCTGCGGGGATGTCGGCCGTCGTGACGGTTTCCCGGGACGAGCGGCCTTGTAGGTGTCTCCAGACCTCTTGAGCAAGCAGGTTTGACGCCTGGCCGGCTAGGTCGCGGTTTCTGTGATGAGGACGGCGGTGGTGACCGGGTCCGGGGTACCGGTAGTGGCTGAGTCGGCTACGGCGGCCCGGACGGCGCGGGCGACTTCCAGTGGATGGTGTCCGGGGGCGACCGCGAGCTGGACCTCGATGTGTCGGCCGGGTGGATCGTCATGGTGTTCCACCTTGACCGGACGGCTTCCCAGTACGGCGGTGAGTCGGGCGACGCCCGGGACGGCCGCCGCGACGTCGGCCAGCTCCCCGGCGGGCCCCGGCATGGGTCCTGTTTCGGTCGCCGGGTGAGAGCTTCGCGCGGCTGTACCTTCCGACGGGGGCTTCATGGCCCTCTTTGAGGTTCGCGACCTGCCGACTGTCTCCGGGCCCTCATGGAGATCTGTGACGCACAGGTCAGCTGTCACGGCGGCAAGGCCGAGCCGTTCGGCGGCGGTGCTGAGCAGTGTGCTCCTCAGCTGGTCGGCGGTCTCGGGCAGCGGCTGCCCGAGGGATGCGGTGAAGGCGGCTTCGATCCTGAGCGGTCCAGGCGGTAGCGCGCTGGCCGGTGGACGGACGGCCGGCTCGGACACGGGCTCGAGCGGTGCCGACCCGATGCGCAGAGACTCCAGCCGAACACCGGGAATCTCAGCAGCAGCGCGCCCGAGGACCCGGACGGCCGCTTGCTCAGTGATCCATGTCCCGTCGTCGGGCCCGCCGAGCGGGAGCAGCCGACCCAGGTCGAGGTGGCGCCGGACTGCCTGCATCCACGCCTCAGTCACCTGACCTCTCACCGCCTTTCCCTGCATGGCCCATGGCCGCGGTTCTCTCGCTGCCACGCTGCGCCCGAGGTCCCCAAAGGGCTTCTAGCGGGGGCGCTCGTGGCACTCGCACCGCTCCGCCTCATGATTCGCATTTCGGACAATGGGCACTAAGAAGAACTATAGTATTAACAGTGGTGCCAGGTGGGCTCCTTGATTGAGGGAGGAATGGGCTCGATGACCTCGATGACCTCGATGACTGAGAACACCGGCGTAAAGCAAGTCGGTGCGCCCGGCTCTCGCGGCCGGACGGCCATCGCCGATGTGGTGGTGGAGAAGATCGCCGGAATGGCGGCACGGGACGTGCTCGGCGTCCACGCCCTGGGCAGCAGAACCGCACGCTCGATGGGATCCATGCGGGAGCGGATGCCCGGTGCTGATAGTGGCAAGTCCGTCACGCGCGGCGTCAGTGTCGAGGTCGGCGAGCGGCAGGCGGCCATCGATCTGGAGATCGTCGTCGACTACGGCGTGTCGATCACGGACGTCGCCGGTGCAGTTCGGGAGAACGTGATCTCCGCTGTGGAGCGGATGGCGGGCCGCGAAGTCGTGGAAGTCAACATCATGGTCAGCGACGTGAAGCTGCCCGACGAGGAGGACGAAGGCGAAGAGCGGCAGCGGATCCAGTAGCCGGGGCGGAGCAGCCCGCTTGAGTGAAGGAGCGCGTGATGAGCAGGGCCGTGGTGGGCTTGATGGCCGGAATGGCGCTGGGCTTCGCCGCGTATTTCGGTGACTTCTGGGCTTTCCTGCTGGTGCTGGGGCTGGGCGTGGTCGGCCTTGTGGTCGGGCGGCTCACGGAAGGTGATTTCGAACCGGGCGACTTCGTCCGCCGCCGCGACCGGCAGGAGCGGATCCGCGATGACCGGCGACGGGCTCGGGGAGACTCGCTGCGGTGACCGGTGAAGCCGCTCGGCGTCCGGGCATCCCCCGCGGGGAGCGCGGTGCGACCACCGTCGCCGACCGGGTCGTTGCGAAGATCGCCTCCCAGGTTGCGCGCGATGCGCTGAGCCGGTTCACCGAGTCGGCCGGCCACGTACCACCCGGCCGCCGGACACCACGCGTGACCACAGCCGTGCGGCGGGCACCGGAGCGGGATGCCGCAGGACGAGACGGCGAGTCTGCCGTCAAACGGCAGGCGGTGCTCGGCGAGGTGCGGATGCGTATCACCGTGGAGCTCGGCTATCCGTCCGACATCGGGGCACAGTGCGCCGCAGTGCGCCAGGAGGTCACCGAACGGCTCAGGACGTGGGCCGGCATGGACGTCCCCGACCTCGCGGTGTCGGTCGAGAGGCTGCACTCGGTGCACTCGCGGCACACTGACCAGGAGAGGGTGAGATGAGCGCGAACACCTGGCGGCAGCCGACCGGCGACAGCGATCTCTCCGACCTCTCCCCCGATCACGGACAAGCAGCTCCGTCCACCGATGGCCCACCGAGCGCGGGCGCGACGGCAGCGGTCGATGAATCGGGCCAGTATGAATCGGGCCGGTCGGCACGCCGTTTCTGGTCCGCGCGGCGGATTCCCGCGGCCTTGGCAGCCCTGCTGTCCGCCGCGGCCGTCGGATTTCTCCTGT
>NZ_JBHXSG010000004.1:0-274117 GCF_042714835.1 Streptomyces sp. NPDC058678
GTCGCCCTTCGGGGCGACTCCACGCCGGTGGATGGCGGCGCACGGCCAACCCGTCATCAGCGAGATCTTGGGCGGGCCCCGCCGGCACAGGCTCGACCATGCCTGCACAGGGTGGACCTACCGGCACCCCGGGCCGGGCCCCGGCCCCGACTACCTCGCCGACGAGCAGGCCGCGACGGGGGCCGCACGGGCCGGGCCGGGCCACGGCCGCCAACCTGTGCCGGGCGGCGAGCGCCCTGGCGGCGCGCCCCTGGGCACGCGGCCAGGGTGGTCAGTCGCCCTCGGACTGCTCCTGGGCTCGGGTGTTCGGAGTGATGGCCTCCGAGGCCTCACCCCGGTGCCGCCGCTGCTCGGCGGAGTTCCGGGTAGAGGTCTCGGCGTCCTCGATCTCACGCAGGACCTCTTCGAGCGCGGTCCCGGGCTCATCGGTCCGGCCGTCGCTCCTGGCGTTCTTCTTGGCGTCGGACACGGCTGTCTCCTTCCTCCGGTTCTTCTGGCTTGCTCCGGCTTCCCGGGCTCAGTTGGCCGCCGTCGCGATGCGCAGCGGCACCGGATCCAGGGGAGCCTCCTCCTCGTTGCGGTGGACGATCTCCGCCCACCATGACGCACCGTTCTCGATGTGACGCAGCAGCACGCCTTCGCGGATCGCCCACGGGCAGAGGGTGAGCGTCGTGATCCCGGTCAGCTTCATGGCCGTGTGCCCCACCACCGCGCCGGCCAGGCTCTGCATCGCGCGGGGGGGCCGAGATGCCGGGGAGCAGGGCGCGTTGGGCGGCGGGCAGGACGGCCAGGCGGTCGACCGCGGCCCGCAGGTCCTCTCGCCGCAACCGGCGTTCCTCGAACGGGCCGTACCGTCCGGGCGGGGCCCCGCACAGGCGGCCCAGCTGCTGGAAGGTGCGCGAGGTGGCCACCGCGGTGTGCGGTCCCTCCCAGCGGATCCGGGCCGCCACGTCCCGCAGCTGGTGCCGGACCTTGCGGCGCAGCGCCCGCACCAGCTCCGGCGACGGCGGGTCCTGGCCCTCGAAGTGCTCGTGGGTCAGCCGGCTCGCGCCGAGTGGCAGCGAGGCCACGAAGTCCGGTAACCGGCCGCGGCCGAACGCCACTTCGAGCGAGCCGCCGCCGATGTCCAGCAGGGCGAGCGGCCCCGACCGCCAGCCCATCCAGCGCCGCGCCCCGAGGAACGTGAGCTCGGCCTCCACCTCGCCCGGCAGGGTGCACAGCCCGACTCCCGTCCGGGCCCGCACCGTACGCAGCACCTCCTGCCGGTTCCGGGCGCTGCGCACCACCGCGGTCGCGAAGGCCAACGGCTCCGCCGCGCCCCACCGGGTCGCGGTCCTGCTCGCCTCGGTGACCGCATCGACCAGCCGTTCGATCGCCTCCTCCGGCACCGGGCCGCCCGGTTTCACGTGATCGGACAGTCGCAGCCGCCACTTGGCGGTGTGGACCGGCAGCGGCACCCCGCCCTCCGCGTCCGCGACGACGAGTCTGACCGTGTTCGATCCCACGTCAACCACGCTGATTCGCATGGCCCGTGAGTACCCGCTCGCCGGGCCGTCCAACGTCCGCCGCCGTGCGGACGCTCTCGGTCGCCGTCACCAGTCCGGCACCGCATGCCGGCACGGGCGGGCGAGGGCGCACGACTTCACGAGCGCCGGCCGGCGGCTCGCCCACACCGCTACCGCTCGCCGACCACGAGGCGCTCGGTGGGGGCGACGACGGCAGGCTCGCCGGCGCGCCGGGACGGCAGCGGTGCCGGGGCGCGAGGAGGGCGTGTGTCGAGCGGCGCGACCGGTTCGCGCGCACGGTCGCGGTGACAGCTCATCCACATGCCCGCCCCGCCCCGCGACCCGGACGGCGAAGAGGGGCCGCCGTCTCCCTGCGGACGGCGGCCCCTCGGACCTGTGCGGCTCGGTCGGGCCGGATCACATGTGGACGACCGGGGCGGCGTCCGGGTCCTGCTCGGGCACCCCGCGACGGTAGAGCAGGAAGGCGATCAGCGCGCCGGCCGCGAAGAAGCCGGCCGACCACCAGAAGGCGGTGGTGTAGCTCTCGATCGTCGCCCGGGCCTGGACCAGCTTGCTGGTGGCGTCCTTGCCGGCCAGATAGTCGGTGGCGGCGCTCGCGGCCAGCGTGTTCAGCAGGGCCGTACCGATCGACCCGCCCACCTGCTGCATGGCGTTGACGGTGGCGGAGGCGACGCCCGCGTCCTCGGCCGCGACCCCGCCGGTGGCCAGCTGCATGGCCGGCGGCATGACCAGGCCGAGCCCGACGCCGATCACGATCAGCTGCGGGAGCACCGCGGTCACGTAGTCGGAGCCGACATCGATACCGGTCAGCCAGGCCATGCCGACCGCGGCGATCCCGAAGCCCAGCGGGATGACCGCCTTCGGGCCCAGCCGCGGGACCAGCGCCGTGGTGCCGAGCTGTGCCGCCACCATCAGTGCGGCGACCATCGGCAGGAACGCCACGCCGGTCTTGGTCGGGCTGAAGGCCAGGTTCAGCTGGAGGTAGTAGGTGAGGAAGAGGAACACGCCGAACATGCCCGCACCGGAGATCAGCACGGCCAGGTAGGAGGCCGAGCGGTTGCGGTCCAGCAGGATCCGCAGCGGCAGCAGGGGGTGCTCGGCGCGGGTCTGCCACCAGGTGAACGCGGCCAGCAGGACACCGCCCGCGATCAGGAAGCCCCAGGTCGCGGGGGAGTTCCAGTCGTGCGTCTCCGCGTTGGAGAAGCCGTAGACCAGGGAGAACAGACCGGCGGCGACCAGGACGGTACCCGGTACGTCCAGCTTGGAGTTCGCGGCGTCCCGCTGGTTGGACAGCAGCATCCAGCCACCGATGAAGGCGACGACGGCGATGGCGACGTTGACGTACAGGGTCCAGCGCCAGTCGAGGGCGTCGGTCAGGATGCCGCCGAGCAGCAGACCCACCGCACCGCCCGCGCCGGCGATGGCGCCGTACACGCTGAACGCCTTGGCCTTCTCGCGGGGGTCGGTGAACGTCGTGTTGAGCAGGGAGAGCGCGGCGGGCGCGAGGAGCGCGCCGAAGGCGCCCTGGAGGGCACGCGCGGTGACCAGCATTTCGAAGTTGGTGGCGGCACCGCCGAGGGCGGACACGGCCGCGAAGCCGACGACACCGACGAGGAAGGCGGGCTTGCGGCCGAACAGGTCGGCTATCCGGCCGCCCAGCAGGAGCAGGGAGGCGAACGCCAGGGCGTACGCGGTGACGATCCACTGCCGGTTGCCGTCGGAGAACCCGAGGTCGGCCTGGGCCGACGGCAGGGCGATGTTCACGATGGTGGCGTCCAGAACCACCATCAGCTGGGCGAGGGCGACGACGGCGAGGATCCACCACCGCTTGGAGGCGGATCCGGAGGGCGCCTGGGTGCCTTCCGGGCCGCTCTCGGTCAGGGTCTTCTGGGACATCGGGGAACTCCAGGGAAGTCGTCCGAAGGTAACAAGGAGGTAAACGAAACGGTTTCGTACACATAAGGCTAGACCACTTTCAGCGAAACGGCAAAGTTTCGCTGGAGGGCGACGGACCGTCGTCGCGCTGCTCCTCGAGCGACCGCGGTCGATCGGCGAGATCGTGGAGGAGTGCGGTCCGAGCCGGCCCGGTACGTCCGAGCACCTCCAGCCGCTCGCGGAAGCCGGCACGCCGGGCGGCCGCCTCGACGAGGCGGCGCGACGAGACGACCCCTGACGCCCCAGGACCCCTCACCGAAGGACTGATGCACCATGTCCGCCGACCTCACCGGAACCTTTGCGACCCTGGAGGACGGCCGCCCGGCGGTCCGCTTCAGCCGTGTCCACGGCCATCCCGTCGACCGCGTCTGGCAGTTCGTCACCGACGCCGGGGAACTCGCCCACTGGTTCCCCTCCCGCGCCGAGATCGAACCGCGCCCCGGCGGCGTGATCACGTTCAGCGGCGACCCGGACCTGGAGGACTCGACGGGCCGGGTGATCGCCGTGGATCCGCCCCGGCACCTGTCCTTCGAGTGGGGCGGCGACGAACTGCACTTCGACCTGGAGGCGCTGGACGACCGCCGTACCCGCTTCACGCTCACGAACGTCCTGGCCGCCGAGGACACCGCCGCCCGCAACGCCGCCGGCTGGGAGGTGTGCCTGGCCGCACTTGACGCCTGGACCCGAGGCGAGGAGCCCGAGGCGCACGCAGGGGCCGATGCGGCCTGGAAGGGGTTCTACGACGGGTACGTCCGGGCCGGCGTCCCCTTCGGGGCGCCCGTCCCCGGCCTCGACGCCTGACCTCTCGACCGCTCAGGTCATCTGGCGCCGCACCAGTTCGTGCAGCCGGCCGCCCGTGTCCGCGAGGAGCTGCGCGGGCGGGCCCTGCTGGGCGACCTTGCCGTCCTCCATGACGATCACCCGGTCCGCGTCCAGCACGGTCGACAGGCGGTGCGCGATGACGATCCGGGTGGCGTTGAGGGCCTTGGTGCTCTCGATGACCGTGCGCTGTGTCTCGTTGTCGAGGGCACTGGTCGCCTCGTCGAAGAAGAGGATGCGCGGACGGCGGATCAACGCCTGGGCGATCATGAGCCGTTGGCGCTGGCCGCCGGAGATCGCACCGCTGCCCGAGACGATCGTGTGCAGGCCCATCGGCATCCGCTCGATGTCCTCGGCGAGCCCCGCCATCGCGGCCGCGGCGAGGGCCTCCTCCGGCGTGTAGGGCTCGGTGCCGCAGATGACGTCCAGGATGGAACCGGTGAACGGCTGCGCGTGCTGGAGCACCACCCCGCACTGCCGGCGTACGGCGGACTGGTCGAGGGCGGCCAGGTCCTGACCGTCGTACAGGACACTGCCCGAGACCGGCCGGTCGAAGCCGATCAGCAGCCTGAGCAGGGTCGACTTGCCGCAGCCGCTCGGGCCGACGATCGCCACGAACTCGCCCGGCCGTACGTCGAACGACACGTCGTCGAGGACCAGCGGACCGTCGTCCGAGTACCGGAAGGAGAGCCGGCGGGCCTCGATCCCGCCGGACAGCGGGCCGGGGCGGGTGCTGGCCGTGCGCACCTCCGGCGCGGCATCGAGCACCGGCTTGATCTCCTCGAACAGCGGCAGCGCGGCCACCACCGAGACGAAGGAGCCGGTCAGCTGGGTGACGGCCGTCAGCAGCATCGTCACCGAGGTGTTGAAGGTGAGGAACGCGGCCGCCGACATCGCCCCGCGCGCCGGACCCGCCAGCAGCATGAACATCAAAAGGGTGCACAGCGGCAGGTAGACCGCGCCCATCACCGTGGTGAGGTTCTTGATGCGGCCGACCTTCTGCTGCAGCTCGCGGCTGCGCGCGAACTCCGACGCCCAGGCCGCGTAGGCGTAGTTCTCGGCCGCCGCCACCCTCAGCTTCGGCAGGCCGCGCAGGGTCTGGAACGCCTGGTTGTTCAGCTTGTTGCCGAGCACCACGAGGCGCCGCTGCCAGCGCACCTGCCACAGCCCGAGCCCCAGGAACACGGCGGCGATGACGACGAGCATCGCGATCGCCGCCAGCGCCATGGAGGCGCTGTACCAGAACAGCAGGCCCAGGTTCATCGCGCCCACGGTCACCGACTGGGCGATCACCGGGCCGATGCCCGCCATCATCCGGCGGATCGCGCTGATGCCCATCGCCGCGCTCGCCAGCTCGCCGGTCGAGCGTTCGGTGAAGAACTTGGTCGGCAGCCGGAGCAGCCGGTCCCAGACCGCCGGCTGGAGAGTCGACTCGATACGGCCCTCCAGGCGGAGCATGGTCAGGTTCTGCATCAGCATGAAGGCCGCCGCCACCACACTGCTGATCATCACCGCCAGACAGAACTGCACGATCAGGCCGGTCTGCGCCTTCGGTACGAACTCGCCGAGCACCTTGCCGGTCGCGATCGGCACCAGCGCCCCGATGGCGACCGTCACCAGGCCGCTGGTCAGCAGGTTCGTCAGGTCGCCGCCGGTGCCGCGCATGCTGAAGCGGAGCAGCCCGAGCGGAGTGAGCGGCCGGTCGGGCAGCGGGCGGTAGAACATCACCGCGCGCGGCTCGAACTCCTCCGCGTTGGCCTTCTCGATCGGCGTCTCACGACCGGTCGCCGGGTGCACGGACACATAGCCGCCGCGCCGCCACAGCAGTGCGACCGGCGCGCCGGACAGGGCCCGGTGGCCCACCAGCGGGCCCACGTCGTCCCGCCACCAGCGGCCGTCGAGGCGTACGGACCTGATGCGCACCCGGGAGGCGAGGGCGATCTGCTCGACCGGGTCGAGGCGGTCGCTCTCGGTGCCCGACTGCGCGGGCTCGGCGAGCGGGATCCCGGCTGCCTGGGCGACCAGCTTGCACGCCGCGTAACTGGCGTCCGCGTCGGCGGCCGTCGCACGCTTCGACGACCTGCCGATGGACGCCAGCAGCGTCCGGTCGGCCTGGGCGCGGACCGCCTCACCGGCCTTGATACCGGCGGCCGTCCGCGTCTCGTGCGTCTGCTCCAGCTGCTCGATCCACCGGTCCAGCGTGGTCAGCAGCCGGTACTCCTGGTCGACCATGCTCTGCCACACGGCCGGGTCCATCAGCAGGTCGGCCGCCGCCTCCGCGCCGTACAGCGAGCCGTACTGCACGCTGCCCGGCGGCACCTGCATCCAGAAGACGTCGTCGTCGGTGGGCGCGGCGGCCCGCTCGGTGGCCATCGGCGCCTGGAAGAGGATGGACAGACTGCGGCCGACGCCCAGGGCGAGGGCGTACTCCAGCGGGCTCGTCGTCGGCGGCACGTACTGGGGGTTGCCGTACTCGTCGTAGGACCACGTCTGGGTGTCCGCCGGCTGGTACAGCTCGCGCAGGTTGATGCGGTGCACCACGCAGTCCCTGAGCGGGCGGGCGACCAGGGTGTGCTGGGGCCCCGGGACGGGGCCGAGCAGCAGCGAGCCCGCTTCCAGGCGGCCCAGGTGGTGCCAGTGGCCCTGCGCCTCGGCGTCCACCGCGAACAGGTCCACGGCGCCCGCCGCGACCAGCCACAGCACCTGCGGCCCTTCCAGGTCGATGCGGCTCAGGCCGGTGCAGTCGATCGGCGTGCCCATGGCCCCGAGCGCGCCCAGGACGAGGTCCGGCTCGTGTGCGGTCGTCATCTCACCGCTCCCTGACCAGCTCGGCGTACGCGCCACCGCGCGCCACCAGCTCCTCGTGCCGCCCGCGCTCCACGATCGTGCCGTGCTGGAGTACGACGATCTCGTCGCTGTCGCGCACGGTGCTGAGCCGGTGTGCGATCACCACGCAGGCGCAGCCGCGCTTGCGCAGGTTGTCCATCACCGTCAGCTCGGTCTCCGCGTCCAGCGCGCTGGTGACCTCGTCGAGGACCAGGATGCTGGGCCTGCGCACCAAGGCCCGGGCGATCTCCAGACGCTGGCGCTGCCCGCCGGAGAAGTTGCGGCCGTCCTGCTCGACCTTGCTGTGGATGCCGCCCGGGCGGCGCATCACCACGTCGTGGAGGGCGGAGTCGCGCAGCGCGTCCACCACGGCGTCGTCGGGGATCGAGGGGTCCCACAGCGCCACGTTGTCGCGGACCGAACCCTCGAAGAGGAACACGTCCTGGTCGACGAAGGAGACGGAGGCCGCGAGGGCCCCGCGCGCTATGTCGTCGATGCGCTGCCCGTCGATGCGGATCACGCCCTCCCAGGGCGCGTACAGACCGGAGATCAGCCGGGACACCGTGGACTTGCCGCTTCCCGAGCCGCCGACCAGGGCGACCTGCTGGCCGGGGCCGACGGTCAGGTCGAAGCCGGAGAGCAGGGGCTTGTCGAGCGGGTTGTAGCCGAAGGAGATGTTCTGCAGCTCCACGTGGCCCTGCAGACGGCGCGTCGACTCGCCGGCGCCAGGACGGCCGTAGAGCGGGTCGGCCTGGAAGTTCTCCACGTCCTTCAGCCGGGCCACGTCGGCCGCGAAGTCCTGGATGCGGCTCGCGACGCCGTTGAGGCGGGTGATCGGGGCGGTGAAGCGGGTGACCAGCGCCTGGAAGGCGACCAGCAGGCCGACCGATATGCCGCCCTCCACGGCCCGCATCCCGCCGATCCACAGGATCAGCGCGCTGTTCAACGAGGCGAGAGTCGGCGCGACCACGCCCAGCCAGGCGCTCGGCACACCGAGCCGCTGCTGCTCCTCCAGCGTGGTGGCGTGCTGCCCGGCCCACTTGCGGAAGTAGCCGTCCTCGCCGCCGGTCGCCTTCATCGTCTCGATCAACTGCAGGCCGGTGTACGCCGTGTTGGTGAGCCGGGCGCTGTCGGCACGCAGCTTCGCCGTACGGGTGGCACGCAGCCGGATCACCACCCGCATGGCCACCACGTTCAGCAGCGCCACGCCGATGCCGACGTAGGTGAGCTGTGGGTCGTACGTGTACAGCAGCACCGCGTACAGGACGACGACCACGGCGTCCACGCCCGCCGCCGCGAGGTCGCGGGCCAGCGTCTCGGCCACCTGGTCGTTGGACTGGAGGCGCTGCACCAGGTCGGCCGGGCTGCGCTGGGAGAAGAAGGTGACCGGCAGCCGCAGCAGGTGGCGCAGGAAGCGGGCGCTGGAGAGGGTGGAGGAGATGATCCGGCCGTGGAGCAGGTTCGTCTGCTGCAGCCAGGTCAGTACGAGGGTGAGCAGCACGGAGGCGCCCATCGACGCGAACAGCACGCCGAGCAGGGACGTCTGACCCCCGATCAGGAACATGTCGATGTACTGGCGGCTCAGCGCGGGCACCGTGGCGCCGACCACCACCAGCAGCAGGCTCGCCAGCACGGCGGCGGGCATGGTGCCCGCGGTACCGCGCAGCCGGGCCGGCATCGCGCCCAGCACACCGGGCTTGCGTCCGCCCTTGGTGAAGCCCTCGCCGGGCTCCATGACCAGGACGACGCCGGTGAAGCTGCCGTCGAAGTCCTCCATCGGCACGAAACGGCGGCCCTTGCCCGGGTCGTTGATGTACACCCCGCGGCGGCCGAAGCGGCGCCCCATGCCGTCGTAGACGACGTAGTGGTTGAACTCCCAGAACAGCACGGCCGGCGTCTTCACCCCGGCGAGGGCGGCCGTGTCCATCTGCATGCCCTTGGCGGTCAACCCGTAACTGCGGGCCGCCTTCAGCAGGTTGCTGGCCCGCGAGCCGTCCCTGGAGACACCGCAGGCGATGCGCAGCTCCTCCAGCGGCACATGCCGGCCGTAGTGGCCGAGCACCATCGCCAGGGAGGCGGCGCCGCACTCGACGGCCTCCATCTGGAGCACGGTGGGCGTACGGACCGTCTTGACCCTGCCCGTGGGGACCGGTCGCTTGGGCGGGGCGGCCCGGCGCCTGCTTCTGGTGTCCTGGGCGGCACTCATGGCAGCAGCCAGTCGACGGGACGCTCATCCGCCAGCCGGATCGAAGCGTCGGCCATCGTCATGGAGGTGAGGGAGAACGGCGGTCCGTCCGCGGACGACCACGTGTAGCCGCTCTTCGTACCGGACGACTTGTCCAGCCTCACCAGCACCGCCACCGGCCGGCCGTCCTTGGTGAACTGCTCGCCGAGCTGGCTGTCCCCGAGGAAGGCGGAGATCTGCTGGGCCGACTGGGCGGAGCGGTCCACCGACTTCACATGGCCGCGCAGCACGCCGTACTCCTGCGTGGGCACCGACTGCACGGTCAGGTCCACGGCGGCGTTCGCGGGGATGGAGGCGGCGTTCTCGGCGGGGACGTACACCGTCGCGTACAGCGGGTCCGTCGCGCGGGCGACCTTCTCGACGGCGGCGACGTTCGCGCCGGTCTGGACGATCTGGCCGATGGTGGCGGCGAGCGCGGTGATCCGGCCCGCGGCGACGGTACGGACGACGGAGTCGCCCTCGGCCGTACGGACCTTCAGGACGGGGGAGTTCGCGGGCAGCCGCGTGCCCTCCTTGGCGACGACCGCGGTGACCTGGCCCGCGACCGGGCTCTGCAGGATGTAACTGCCCTCGCCGTGGGTGAGGATCGCGGGCGCACCGACCGTGGAGGCCACCGAGCCGGTCACCGCCCACACGGACGCGGCGGCCATCACGACCACGGTCACGGAGAGGACGAGCCAGCCCTGGGGGCGGGCGAAACGCACCGGAAGGTCGAGCTCCTCCGGCGACTGGAGCTTGGCGAGGGCCTGTTGGCGGAACTGCACGGAACTTCCCTCACCTGTGGGAGAGATCTTTTACGGCACCCGAGAATCCCGGAGCCGGCATCCGGCTCCGGGACTCGAAGATCACAGAAGTGCGATCAGATACCGGCGACCAGGCTGGTGACCGGGGCGGTGTTCAGGCCGGTCGCACCCTCGACGGTGCCGACGGCCGTGTTGACCAGGCCGGAAACCGGGGCAATGCCGTCCACCAGGCCGGTGACGGTGCCCAGAGCGTTCACGGACAGACCGCCGGAGACGTTGTCGAGCTCGGCGTCGGAGATCTCGACGGTCGCAACCTGGGGGGTGGAGTTCATGATGGAACTTCCCTTCATATGGGTATTCACAAGGGGGGAGCGGCCCCCTCTGGGGGACAGACGGACGGCCGCGACCGCAGGCGCCGGGTGCCCGTTTCCGGAAAGCCCGTAGCGGCCCCTGCGGTGCGATGGATCAAAGCACGCGGCGGGTCCGGGCTTCCAATCAACCACCTGTCTCACCAGGGCATTTGTGCCTTAGGAGTACCCGTCGGTGCAGGACTGCGCACTGCTTGGTGGCGACTTCTTCACACGTGGCACGGTGGTGTGCCGGTACGGACCCTTGCGCTCGCCGTCGCGAATCCGACACTCCGCGCCAATGACGTGAGGCGCACCCCGACTTGTGCAGATCCTTCGCGAGCGGTGACCTCGTTGGGTATTCGATGTGCAGATTCCCTGGAGCAAGGATTCGGCCCGGTGTTCACAACAGAACGTTGTCGATCGGTTGCTGCACGTGTCAGCCCAGAAGGGCGTAGACCGTGCCGGCCCGTGCCGCGATCTGTCCGGACTCCTCGTCGGTCATCGTGATGTCGGCGAACGCCGTCCGGCGGCCCAGCTTGGTGACGACCGCTTCGATCAGGACATCCGAACCGGTCACCGCACGCTGGAACGACGTGGACTGCTGCACCGTCGTCATCGGTCCGTAGGCGCCCCGGGCAGCCGACAGTGCGATCACGGTCGCCGTGTCGGCGGCGGCCATCAGAGCCTGCCCGGAGAGCCCGCCGCCCTCCCGGGACAGGCGGTCCGACCAGGGAAGACGCAGTGTCGCCCGGTCGTCTCCCAAGGCCTCCACCCGCAGGCCCAGTTCGAGAACCCAAGGGGCGAAGTTGTCGGTGAGGATCTTGTCGGCTTCGGCGGTGGTCATCGTCATATGGGGGATTGTTCCCCGCACCGGGCCGCCGCGTGCGGGCCGTGGCCGATTCGGAGTTCCACGCGGGGCGCACGGAAACGGAATTGAACGCCCCGTGCGCACCGTGCGTACCCACTGCCATCCAGGCGCCCTTAACAACTGCCGGACAGGCAGCAGACTCCGGTCCCTCAGGAGGTCGAGAAGTTTGAGTCACAAGCGAATTCCGAAGCGCAAGGCCGCGATAGCGGCGGGCAGTGTGGTCGCGCTCGGAGCGGCGGCGATCCTCTTGCCGAACGCCAACGCCTCCCAGGACGGCTCGTCGAACGACACCGCCGCCGCGCCCAGAACTCTCAAGGCGGGGGACGCCTCGGATCTCGCCTCGCAACTGGCCGGGCTGCTCGGTGACGCGTTCGCCGGTTCCTATTACGACTCCGACAGCCAGCAACTGGTCGTCAACGTCATCTCCGGCGACAACAACAACGTGATCGTCCAGGCGAAGAAGGCGGGCGCGGAGGTCCGCGAGGTCGAGAACAGCATCCGCGAACTCGAGGCCGGCGCCCAGACCCTCAAGACCGAGGCGACCATCCCGGGCACCGCGTGGGCGGTCGATCCCCGGACCAACAAGATCCTGGTCACCGCCGACAGCACGGTCACCGGCGCCAAGTGGGACACCCTGGAGTCGACGGTCGACAGCCTCGGCTCCGGCATGGCCACCATCAAGAAGTCCGCCGGCACCTTCAAGACGTTCCTCTCCGGCGGCGACGCCATCTTCGGCGGCGGCGCACGCTGCTCGGCCGGCTTCAACGTCACCGCGGGCGACGGCAGTCCCGCCTTCCTGACCGCCGGTCACTGCGGGGTCGCCGAGGCCGCGTGGTCCGACGCGCAGGACGGCGAGCCGATCGCCACCGTCGACCAGGCGACCTTCCCGGGCGACGGCGACTTCGCACTCGTCAAGTACGACGACCCCGCGACCGAGGCGCCCAGCGACGTCAATGTCGGCGGCGGCCAGACCGTCGCGATCTCCCAGGCCGCGGACGCCACGGTCGGCCTGGAGGTGGTCCGGATGGGCAGCACCACCGGGCTGAACGACGGCCAGGTCCTCGGACTGGACGCCACCGTGAACTACCCGGAGGGCACGGTCACCGGGCTCATCCAGACAAACGTCTGCGCCGAACCCGGTGACAGCGGTGGCTCGCTGTTCACCCAGGACGGTCTCGCGATCGGTCTGACCTCGGGCGGCAGCGGCGACTGCACGGTCGGCGGCGAGACCTTCTTCCAGCCGGTCACCACCGCACTGGCGGCGGTCGGCGCGACTCTCGGCGCGGGCGACGCGGCGGGCGGCGAGGAAGCCGGCGCGGGCGAGGAGGCCGGAGCCGGTGAAGAGGCCGGTGCGGGCGAAGAGGCCGGCGCGGGCGAAGAGGCCGGAGCCGGTGAAGTCGGGGGCGAGGAAGCCGGCGCCGGTGAGGAAGTCGGCGGCGAAGAGGCCGGTGCGGGCGAAGAGGTCGGTGCGGGCGAAGAGGTCGGCGGTGAGGAAGCCGGTGCCGGTGAGGAGACCGGCACGGGCGCCGAGGACGGCGCCGGCCTGACAGAGACCCACTGATCTCCGCGTCGAGAGCGGTTCGCCCCCACTGAGCCGCTCTCGACGCGGAACGACACGGACCGGTTCGGCCCCCCGGCGGGAGGGCCGGGCCGGTCCGTTCTGTCCCGCCGGCCCCGCGTCAGCCCTCGGCCCGCGCCCTCAGCAGCAGCAGCGCCACGTCGTCGATCCGCTCCCGCGTGGCCACGCTGTGCCGGACGAGTTCGTCGGCCAGCTCGTCCAGGGGCAGCTCCCCGGCCTCGGCCAGCCGCCGCCCGAGCGCGGCGAGCGCGTCCTCGATGTCGACGCCGGGCGACTCGATCAACCCGTCGGTGTAGAGGACGAGCACGGAGCCGGGAGCGAGGTCCACCTCCGTCGTCGGATACGTGGCCGAGTCGGTGATGCCCAGCAGCGGGCCGCCGGCCAGGTCCAGCACCCGCACCCGCCCGTCGGGCCGGCGCAGCAGCGGCGGCGGGTGCCCCGCCCGGGCCATCACGGCCCGCCCCCGGTCCGGATCGAGCCGCAGATACAGACAGCTCGCGAAGAGGTCCGAACCGAGATCGATCAGCAGCCGGTTGGTGCTGCGCATGACCTCCCCGGGCGGCTGCCCGACGGTCGTGTACGCGCGGACGGCGGTACGGATCTGCCCCATCAGCCCGGCCGCGGTCACGTTGTGCCCCTGCACGTCCCCGATGACCGCCGCCGCAGGTCCCCGCATCGGCACCAGGTCGTAGAAGTCGCCGCCGATCTCCATGCCCTGGGTGGCGGGCAGGTAGCGCGCGGCCGCCTCGATACCGGGCAGCGTCGGCAGCGAGTGCGGCAGCAGGGCTTCCTGCAGGCCGTGCGCCAGCTGGTGTTTGGCGTCGTAGAGCACCGCCCGCTCCAGGGCCTGGGCGATCAGGCTGCCCAGGCTCGTCAGCACCGCCCGCTCGTCCGCGGGGAAGGGATGCGGTTCGGCGTAGGCGAGCACACACGTGCCCACCGGGCGGCCGGAGGCGATCAGCGGCAGATACGCCCAGGACGCGAAGCCGTCGGGTGTCGAGTGCCGCGCCGGATACAGCCGTTCCAGCTGCTCCCGGGAGTCGAAGAACGCGGGCACTCCGCTGGTCAGGCCGTGCGTGCCCGCGGTCTGTTCGGTCAGCGGAAGCCCGTCGAAGCGCTCCACGACGTGCGGGTCCGGGTATCCGCGGTGGCCCAGGACATGCAGGCGGCCGGCCCGGGAACCGAGGACGACCAGGGCCTGACTGCCCACGGCCGGGGCGATCTCGTCCGCTACCAGCTGGACCACGTCCTGCACGCTCGCCGCCTCGGTGAGCGCACCGGCCAGACTCAGCACCTGGGAGATGGTCACGAGCCGGGAGGGGGCGTCACCGGGCTGCGGCCCGGCCCGGCTCATCTCCGCCACCGCCCGCGCCCGGCTGACTCGCACACTCAACCCGGTCGTGCTCGGATACAGGCGGAAGGAGAGCCAGTCGCCCGGCGGGCGCATCGCCACGAACGACGTGGTGTGCTGGCTGAGCAGCGCTGCCCGGTAGCGGTCCTCGTACGCCGGGTCGTTGAGCCAGGGAACCGCCGCCCACAGCTGGGAGCCGAGCAACTCGCTCACGGGCACTCCCATCAGCTCGGCCGCGGCCGCGTTGGCGAAGCCGATCCGCCCGTGCAGATCCAGCGAGCACAGCCCGTACGGCAGTCGCGCCACCATCCGCGCCGCCTCCACCGTGCCGAGCGTGCCGGCCACACCGCCCACCGTCGGCGCGGCGAGCAGATCGGGTTCGGCGTGCAGCGGGACACTCTCCTCGACCGCCCGCTCCAGTCGCAGCGCCAGCCGGTCGCAGGCCGCGGTGAGATGGTCGCGCTCCCGGTCGGACAGTTCCGGCGGATGCGATCCGGGCCAGGTCAGGAAGACCGAGCCGTACTCGGTGGATTCGGTGGCGACGGGCACCGCCGCCATCGCGAAGGGGTAGGGCAGCACGACCGCGATCCGTGGATAGCGGCGCGCCATGTCCTCCTCGCCGCCCACCCAGACCAGCCGCCGTTCGCGCACCGCCTCGGCCACCGGGATCGGTGCGCTCAGACCCACCCGCTCCCAGGGCGCCGCGAACGCCCGGGGCAGCCCCGCCATCACCGCCATCTCCAGCACTGACGCGTCGTCCGCCAGCAGGTAGACGGCACCGGCGTGCGCGTGCACCTCCTCCATCATCGACGCCAGCGCGAGCGACAGCAGCGGTCGGCCGACGCGGGTCCTGGCGGTCACCGGCGCATGTGCGGACCTCTGTCCGTCGGACACGCCGACCACCTCCTCGCCCGACCGTGGGACGGGTCCCAGGGGTCAAATCTCTCTCTTGGCGGCTCACCGCGCACGGCGAGCGCCCGGGCGGCATCGGCGCCGGCTCGCGTGCGGACACACGAATGCCCGCGCCACGGTGAGGGCGGCCGAGTACCCCGTGCGCTGCGGACCATGCCACCCATGCCGAAGCGCGCGGCGGTGTACAGGCGCCGTGCGTGCGCCCCCGCGCCCCCCGATGGCTGGTTCTCCGCGCCCGCGAACGGTCACGGACGCGAACAATGGGGCACGCGCTCAACACACGGAACCGGCGTACGGCGAGCTGAAGGGGTGGCAGTGATCCGGGTGCTTCTGGTCCACGACGAGTGTCTGGTCCGATCGGTCCTGGCGGAGTGGCTCCGCCGGGAACCCGACCTGCTGGTGGACGACACCTCCTGGCGCGGCGCGCCGGGACGCGTGAGGTCCGTACGGCCGGACGTCTGCGCGGCCGACCTGGAGTGCGCGGACACCTACGGCATCCCACCGCTCGGCGAACTCTGCGCGCGAGGCCCGGACCCGGTACGGCCCCGGCTGCTGGTGCTTGCCGGCGCGAACAGGCCAGGCCTGCTGAAACGGGCCGTCGAGGCGGGGGCCCTCGGCTATGTCGCCAAGGAGGGCTCGCCGCAGAACCTGGTGCGCGGAATCCGCCGCGTCGCCGAGGGGGAACGTTTCGTCGACGACTCGCTCGGCTTCGGTTTCCTCAAGGCCGCGCAGATGCCGCTGACCCGCAGAGAGCTCAGCGTGTTATCCCTGGCCGCCGAGGGGGCCTCCGTCGCCGAGATCGCCATGAGCCTGCACCTGTCCCACGGGACCGTGCGCAACTACATGGCGGCCATCACCCGCAAGACCGGGGCCCGCAACCGCGTCGACGCGATCCGCATCTCGCAGGGCGAGGGCTGGCTCTGAGCGCCCGGACGGTACGGGCGTCCAGCCGCCGACGAGATCGCGGTACGGCGCGAAGCCCCGCACCAGCTCCCCGTGCGTCCCGTACGCCGTACGCCTGCCGTCCATGACCAGCACCCGGTCGGCCCGCCGCGCCGAGCTGATCCGGTGGGCGACGACGACCAGCGTGCCGCCCGGGCGGGTCGCGAAGGCCCGCTCGGCGCGTTCCTCCGCCGCCGGGTCCAGGTGGCAGGTCGCCTCGTCGAGCAGGGCGAGCGGGGCGTGGGACAGATAGGCCCGCGTCAGCGCGATCAGCTGCCGCTCGCCCGCGGAGAGCGCCACCGGATCCACCCGGGCCGCGGGTCCGCCCAGCGCTCGAAGCAGCGGGGTGAGCCCGACCGCCTCCGCCGCGGCGAGCAACTCCGGCTCGGGCACCGGGTCCGGCCGAAGGTGCCCGAGGTTCTCGGCGAGCGTGCCCGTGAAGACGTACGCCTCCTGCGGGATGACCACGCGCCGGGCGGCGGCCTTGGCCACCGGCATCCCGCACACCCTGATCGTGCCGCTCCGCGGCCGAAGCAGCCCGGCGACCAGCGCGGTGAGCGTGGACTTCCCGATGCCGCTGGGGCCCACGACGGCGAGGTGGGTGCCGGCCGGGAGGGTGAGGTCGAGGTGGTCGATGACGGGGGCGGCGGTGGGGCCGTAGGCGAAGGTGACGGAGGTGAGGGAGAGGGCAGGGGAATCGGCGGTCGGTTCCGGGCCGGGCTGCGTGAGAGGCGCGGTGTCCGGGGAGTCGGTCGGCTCGCGTACCAGGCGCCGCAGCACCACGAGCAGGCGTGAGCCGCTCGTGCCCAGTCCGTGGACCAGGTTGTGCAGGGCGGGGAGCAGGGACTGGGTGACGTAGGCGAGGGCTCCGACCAGGGCGCCCGTGCTGACGCCGTGGGCGAGGAGCCAGGGCGCGGCGGCGAGCAGCAGCACGATCGGGAGCCGGCCGCCGACGGCGAGGGAGACCACCCGCAGGACGCTCCAGCGGGCGAGGGCGCGGGCGGTCCGGAACCCCGCGTCGATCCGGTGCCCGGTGCCTGCGGCGACCCGTTCCTCCGCGCCGGCGGCGGTGATGTCCCGCAGCCCCGGGCAGACGGCGCCGAAGTCGTCGGCCAGGGCCTCGTCGGCGACGAGGAACGCCTCCTGCCGGCGGGCCAGCGGGCGCAGCGTCGCCGCGAACAGGGCCACCCCGGCGAGCAGTGGGGGACCGACGACGAGCAGGAGCAGCGGGTCCAGCGAGAACAGGCCGACCAGGGCGCCGACGGCGGTGAACAGGAACGAGCGCGACACCATCACCAGTCCGGCGAACGTGTCCCGTGCGATCTCCACCTGCTGGGTGAGCCCGGACAGCGCCCCGCCGTCCGCCTCCCGCACCCCGCGCGCGACGACCTTGGCGACGAGCCGGTCCCTGAGCGGTTCCACCAGCGCGGCCACGGCGGCGTACACGCGGGCGGTGCCGTACGCGCCGACGACGACCCCCAGCCCGGCCACCCCGAGCCACCCGAGCCCGACCTCCGGCCGCCCGGCCAGGAACCCCTCGTCCAGGGCGCGGGCGGGCGCGTACCCGGTGAGGAAGGTCTGCCCGGTCTCCAGCACAGACCAGCCGCCGAGCCGCACCAGGACCCGCCACCGGCCCCGCAGAAAACGAATCCCGAGCCGACCGATCCCCCCGCCCACGTCACCGACCCCCTCGGTCACGACCGCCCCTCCTTCCAGGTGGCTGCTTTGCGCCCTCCGGGCAGGGCGGGCCTACCGGATCCACCATCGGGTTCACCGGGCTCCCGGGCTCCCGGGCTCCCGGGCTCCCGGGCCCCACCAGGTCCACCGGCTCCTTGGGGCCATCGGGCCTACCGGGCTCGCCGGGTCCGGGTGTGCCTCCGGGCTGGCCGGGTTCTCCCGGGCCATCGGGCCTACCGGGCCTACCGGGCTCGCCGGGTCCACCGGATGTGCCGCCGGGCCCTCCGGGGCCTACCGGGCCTACCGGGTGGGCCAAGTCCACCGGGTGTGCCGCCGGGTCCGCCCGGGCCACCGGGACCGGGCGGGCCGGATCCACTAACCCGCCACCCGGTCCATCAGGGCCACCGGGCCTATCGGATCCACCGGATCCACCACGGGATCCACCGGGTCCACTGGGTCCACTGGGCTCACCGGGTCCGCCGGGCCCTCCAGGTCCGCGGGATCCACGGGGTCCACCGGGTCCACTGGGTCCACCGAGTCCGCCGGGCCCTCCAGGTCCGCGGGATCCACGGGGTCCACCGGGTCCACTGGGCTCACCGGGTCCGCCGGGCCCTCCAGGTCCGCCGGATCCACCGGATCCACCGGATCCACCGGATCCACCGGATCCACCGGATCCACCGGATCCACCGGATCCACCGGATCCACCACCGGGCTCACCAGTTCCGCCGGGCTCACCGGCCCCATCAGGCTCACCGGACTCCCCAAGCGCCGCCCGGTACCCCGCATCCCGCCACAGTTCCTCGTGGGGGCCCACCGCCCGCACCCGGCCGCCGTCCAGCCACGCCACCGCGTCCGCGCGGGCTGCCGTGGCTGCCCGGTGGGCGATCAGTAGCCGGGTGCTGCGCGAACCGCCGCTGACCAGTGCGTCGGTGATGTGCGCCTCCGTCACCGTGTCGAGGCTGGAGAGGGCGTCGTCGAGGATCAGTAGCCGGCCGCCGTGGGCGAATGCCCGTGCCAGGCCCAGGCGTTGGGACTCGCCGCCGGAGCGGGGGGCGTCGGCGCACAACGTGTCGTAGCCGTGGGGCAGCCGGCGGACGAAGTCGTCCGCGCGGGCCGTCCGGGCGGCCGCCCTGATGCGGTCGGGGGAGGGGGACGGCAGGCCGAGGCCGATCGCGTCCTCGACCGTGCCGGTCAGCAGAGCGGGGCGTTCGAAGGCGTGGGCGACGGCGCGGCGCAGCTCGTCGTGGGTCAGTTCGCGCAGCGGCACTCCGTCGAGGAGAACCTCTCCGGCGTCCGGGTCGGCGAGCCGCCCGGCGACCGCGGCGAGCAGCGACTTGCCCGCTCCCGACCGGCCGACCACGGCGAGCGTCGTCCCGCCGGGTACGACGAGGTCGACGCCGTCGAGCACGGCCCGCCCGCCGCGCCGGGCGGTCACCCCGCGCAACTCCAGCCGGCCTGGGCCGGGAGACAGCCGGCTCGGCCCGTAGGCGGGGACGGGCTCGGTGAGGACTTCACCGAGGCGTCCGGCCGCCGCCCGGGCCCGGGCGAGCCCCGCGAGCTGTCCGACCAGCACGCCGACACCCGCCGCGAGGACCGCGTACCGCCAGGCGGCGAGCATGTCGCCCACCGAGAGCCGGTCCCGGGTGAGCAGTACCCCGGCCACGGCCACGACCGCGAGCTGGAGCAGCGGGGCGACGGCGACGGCCTGGCCGGCCGCACGGCCCTGCACCTGCCACATACGGTGACCGGCACGGGCCAGTTCGGGCAGCGGTCGCAGGATCCGCGCGGTCTCGCGGTCCGCCGTACCGGCCGCCGCGATGGTGCGGTGGCCGCCGACGGCCTCCGCCAGGGCGGACGCGATCCTCCCCTGTACCTCCTGGTACTGCGTCACGCACTGCGAGGTGTCCCGGGACAGGGTCCGCAGGAGCAAGGCCAGCGCCGGCGCTCCGGCGAGGAACACCACCGCGAGCCACGGGTCGATCAGGGCCAGCGCCACGACGGCGCCGACCGGCCCGGCGAGCGCGGCGACCAGCGTGGCGCGGGCGCCCGGTGCCGTACCGGCCTGGGCGGCGTTGCCGACTAGGCGCGCCACGAGGTCTCCCGGCCCGAAGCGGGCGGCGGCCCGCGGACCCACGTCCAGCACGTGCCCGGTCAGGCGCCGGCGCAGCCAGGCCGTGGTGCGGGCGTCGACCGTGCCGCTCAGCACGGTCTGGCCCGCGTCGAGCAGGGCGAGCAGCAGGACCAGCCCGGCGCAGTACAGCACCCAGCGGGTCGCCGTGGCGTCGGCCACCAGCAGGTCCAGGGCCCGGCCCAGTGCGGCCGGCAGCAGCAGACCGGCGCCGGTCGCGGCCGTGCTCACCAGGCACAGGGCCACGCAGTGGGTGGTGCTGTGCCGGGCGGCCGGTGCCGTCAGGCCCTTTTCGGCACAGGTGGTCATGCGGCCTCACATCCGGGGCTGGTGCACAGGGCCCCGGGCGGCCCTCCCGCGAGGGAGCGCACCGCCCGGGGCCGCGGTTGCACGGTGCTCGTCAGAGACAGAGCGTGATGCTGGCCGCGCTGACGCAGGAGAGCAGGCTCAGCGTGCTGTTGCCGCCGCCGCCGGTGTGCTCGTCGGACTCCATCGTCTGCAGGTCGAGAAGTGCCATCTCGTGTCCTTCCTCTAGGTCGTCCACCGTGGGGACGGGTTGGGTCACGACTCCGTCAGGTTGCGGAGCCGCGTTCTGTGGGCCGCCCGAGCGGCGGCAGGAACGGCAGGTGCGCGGTCGGCCGGGCGTCGAGGGCCGCGCCGAGCGCGAGCAGGCACCCTGCCGTTCCGGTGCCCAGGTCCATCGACAGCCGCATCATCTGGTGGCCAGGGAAGGCCAGTTGGCCCTGGTAGGACATCGCGAACCAGCCGAGCCCGGCGATCTGCTCGCCGAGCCGTTCGTCGCCGGCACCGGGCGTGCCGGTGCGGGCGAGGTGCAGGATCATCCCGGCGCGGCCCTGGAAGAGGCCGGGCTGGGCGTAGAAGCGGGAGGTGGCGGCGGTCAGCACGCCGGCGCGGGCCCGCTCCCACTCGCCGGTGTCGTCGTCGGCGTGGGCGAGGTAGTCGTCGAGGACCATCCCGAGGCCCGCGCTGCCCTCGCCGAGGTACGGCAGCGTCCGCCAGCCCTCGTCGACCTCCAGCGAGCCGCCCTCACGGGTCACACAGCACTCCAGGTCCCGGCGCAGTGCCGCGCCGGCCGCCGCCAGCAGCTCCGGCTCGCCGGTGTGCTCGTACTGCCGCAGCAGGAACAGCGCGGGCCCGGTCCAGCCCCGCAGGAGCCCGGCCCTGCGCCGAGGTGGCGTGGGAGGCGGCTCGGCAAGTCGCCGCAGGAGAATCCGTGCGGCCTCGGCGGCCCGCTCGGCGAGCTCCTTCTCGCCGGTCGTGTCGGCCAGGCCGCGCAGGGCCAGGCCGAGTCCGGCCAGCCCGCCGTGCAGGTCGGAGGAGAGGTTCTGCCAGCGCTCCTTCAGGATCCGGTCGACCAGATCGAGGGCGCGCTGCCGGTGGCCGAGCCGGTCCAGGACGTGGGCGACGCCCGCGAGACCGTCGTAGAGGCCGAGCGAGGTGCCGACCGGGGGCGGCGCGGTGTGGTCGAGGAGCCAGCGCTCGCCCTCGTCGTACCTTTCGGCGCCGACCGCGTCCAGCGCGTACAGCACCCCGGCCGCGCCGTGCGCGAGTCCGAGGCCGCCGCCGTCGGAGAACTGGGTGATGTCGCCGGGGAAGAGCCGGTCGTCGCGCTCGGGGGTGGCCGAGGCGAGGAGCGCCTTGACCATGGAGTCGCGGCTGTAGGGCCAGTCGCCGGGCTCCACGAAGGAGACCGGGGGCGGCGACGGGCGCACGGCCACGTCCCGCGTGATCTCCGTGACCGCCTCCTGCAGGAACTCCTTCGGTACGTCCGGGAACTGGCCGGCGATGACCTCCGCCAGGTGGGCCGCCTTGCCGCGGTCCACGACGAACAGCGTGGTGACGGGCAGGAAGAGAGCCAGGCGCAGGCAGGCCAGCGCATACCGGTCCACGTCGATGCCCGTACGGTCCGGCGGGGCGAAGAAGCCCGGGTGGGCGACCACCTGCCGGCCCTGTTCCAGGACGGGGGCCGCGGCCTCGAAGTCGAGCAGGGTCACCGACTCCTCGTCCGGGCCGACCATGATGTTGAAGACATGCAGGTCGTTGAAGACGATCCCGCGCGCGTGCACCGCCGCGACCGCCCGCTCCACCGCCCCGTGGATGCGCACCGCCCACGCCGAGTAGGCGGCCACCGCCTCCGGATCCGGGTCCGGGGTCAGCAGCGGGTGCCGCTCGGCGAAGAACGAGTTGAGCGGCCGCCCCTCCAGGAAGTCCATGACCAGGAAACGGTGGTCGCCGAGCGTGAACCAGTCCCGCACCTCCGGCACCACACCCGTCCCCGACACCTGCTCCAGGGCGTACTTCTCCCGCTCCAGGCGGGTGATCGCGTCGGCCCCGTCGGAGGCCAGCCCCGCGTGCGGCCGCCCCTCCTTGAGGACGACCTTGCTGCCGTCCCGGGTGTCGGTGCCCACGTACACCCCGCCGCCGTTGGAGAAGTGCAGCGCCTTCTCGATCCGGTACGGCAGCTCGCCCACCGTCGTGGTGTTCCGCGCCGCCAGATGCGGCTCCAGGAAGGCCGGCAGCGTCACCCACTCCGGCACCTGGAAGGAGGGCGCCCTCCGGTCCGGCACCAGCCGCCCCTCGCCGTCGCGCACCGCCGGCACGAGTGAGCCGCGGTCGTCGACGACGAAGGTGCGCGCGAAGGCGCCGTAGCGGACGTACAGCGGACCGTCGTACCAGCGCAGGTCGGTGAGGATGTACGGCCCCTCGAAGCCCTCCAGGAGCCGGCCCAGCTCGCGCAGCACCTCGTGCAGCTGCTCCTCGTCGGCCGGGTAGACGGTGACGAACTTGCCGCTGGTGTCGCGGCCCGCGTACTTGGTGTTGCGCAGGTGCAGCAGATGCGGGCCCGGCACGAACTTGAACGGGATGCGGCGCGGCACGCAGTAGTCCCACACGATCGCGGCGATCTGCTCCGCGTTCGCCCGGACGGCCGAGGCGTGGATCTTCCAGCCCTGGGCCGGACCCGCCACCGGTGAGCCGTCCGGACCGAGCGGCGTCAGCGTCAGCCAGTCGCCGATCCGTGCCGCGTCCCAGCCGTCGGGCACCGCGCGCCGCGCCGTCTCGTACAGCGGCGCCGCCTCCTGTCCCTCCGCGGACAGCCGGTCCGGTGTCTCGTAGAAGTGTCTGTCGGCGAGTGCGTACACCTCGTAGCGCTTGTCCATGCGTCCCCCTCCGTGGAACCGGCACTGAGCCTTCCAGCGGGCCCGCGGCCACGGACAGTCACGCCTGTCACGAGATCACCGTGCGGAACGCATGCGTAAAGACATGTTCGGGGAATTTCGAGCGCGGACCGTCCGGTGGCTCCACGGAACGGTCACAGGGGCTGCGCAGGTGCCCCATAAGCGTTGTAATGGCGGACGTGGTCAGTGAGGGCGCGGCGGGACGCGGAGCGAGAACGCTGCGTGCCGAATCTGCCCTCACCTCGCTCACGGACGAACCGGGCTCACCGCAACGCCTCCGTTACGTCCTCGAACTGGCGCTCGTCTTCGCGGGCGCGACCTTCGCCGCCGTGTACATCCCGGGCGAGGACGGCGACCTGCTGTGCCTGATCGAGTCCGCCGGCGTGCCCAGGACGCTGTACGGGCTGCGCGACACCTACGCCCGCTCCGGCCGCTCCCCGGCGGCCACCGCCGTGCGCGACGGCCGGCCGGTGCTGCTCGGCCCAGAGGAACTCGCCGCCTGCCCCGAGTCCCGGCGCGCGCTCTCGCGGGATTTCCATCTGGCGGCGCTGCCCGCGCACGGTGACGACGGCGGGGCCTGCCTGCTCGCCGTCAGCGAGGACGCGGCCGGTTTCGACACCGACGGCCGCAAGTGCCTCGAACTGATCGCCGGCGCGGTCGTCCGCCCGGCCCCGGTCGAGCGGACCGAGGGCGGCGAACTGGCCGCCGGCGCCTTCAGCCTCGCCATGGACACCGGCCGCGTGGAGGTCGGCGACGAGGTCCTGGAACTGTTCGGCATCGGCGCCGACGCCTTCGACGGCAAGGTCGAGACCCTCCTCGGCCTCACCGTGCCGGAGGACCTCCCCTCGCTGATGTCCGTGGTGGAGGCCGACCACATGTCCATCGGCGACCGCGAGCTGGAGTTCCGCGTCCTGCAGCCCACCGGACCGCCCAAATGGCTCAGGCTGCGCGGTCGCCTCGTGCCCGGCGGCGACGGCCGCCCGGTACGGCTCGTGGGCACCGTCGGCGACGCCTCCAAACTGCGCTCCGACGTCACCGACGTGGCCCGCGTCCAGCGCCTGGCCGCCGCCCTCGCCATGGCGGGCACGGTCCGCGACGTCAGTCAGGCCGTCGTCGCCGCGCTGCGCGCACCCCTGCGGGCCGACCGGATCGCCCTCGCCGAACTGGAGGGCGACCGGCTCGTCGTCACCGTCCTCGACCCGCCCGAACCAGAGGCCTGGCCCGAGCTGTGGCGCCTGGAATGGCGCTCCGAGTGGCCCGACGCGCCCGTGCGCGCCATGCCCACCCTCGCCGCCGCCCTGCGCGAGGGCCGCGCGCAGATCTGGCCCGCCGGCACCGCCCTGGAACCCGCCCTCGCCGAGGTCGGCCCCGGCGGCCTCGCCGTACTGCCGCTGCCCGGAGCGGGCCGGATGGCGGGCGCCTGTCTCATCGGCTGGGACAGCCCACACGACTTCGGCACCGACGAACGCGCCCTGCTCACCGCGTCCGCGGGCCTCGCCGGGCAGGCCCTGCTGCGCGCCCACGCCTTCGACGCCGAGCACGAACTCGTCGGCATGCTCCAGCGCCAGCTGCTGCCGCGCCGCCTGCCCAAGCTGCCCGGCGCGGTGGCCGTCGCCCGCTACCTGCCGAGCACGGCGGGTCTTGAGCTCGGCGGCGACTGGTACGACGTGATCCCCCTGCCGGACAACCACGTCGCCCTCGTCATCGGCGACGTCCAGGGGCACAGCGCGGGCGCCGCCACCCTCATGGGCCAGATGCGCACCGCCCTGCGCGCCTACGCCGTCGAGGGCCACCCCCCGGACGTGGTCGTCTCGCACGCCAACCGCCTCCTGATGGACCTGGAGACCGACCTCTTCGCCACCTGCGCCTACGTCGACGTCGACCTGGAGGAGGGCTCCGCCTGGTACGTGCGCGCCGGACACCTCCCGCCGGTGCTGCGTCACCCGGACGGCAGCACCGAGATCCCCGAGGCGGACGGCGGCCCACCGCTCGGCGTGGTGAGGCAGGCCGACTTCCCGATGAGCCCGCTCAGGCTGCAGCCCGGCACGGTCCTGGCCCTGACCACGGACGGTCTGGTCGAGTCCCACGAGGCCGACATCGACGCGGGCATGGACCGGTTCGCCCACGGGCTGGCCGTCTCCGACCCCGCCCACCTCGGCCTCGTCGCCGACGCACTGCTCGGCAACGCCCGCCGCAGCGACGACGTCGCCCTGCTCCTGCTGCGCTACGACGGCATGGCCTCCCGCCCGCGGCGCGAGGGCTGGACGGTGTGGCGCGTCCCCCAGGCCGTCGGACAGGCCCGCCGCTTCACCCGCCGCACCCTGCGTGCCTGGGGCGTCCCGGCGGACGCCATGGACGCCGTCCTGCTCGTCGTCTCCGAGCTCGTCACCAACGCCCTGGTCCACACCGACGGCCGGGTCCGTCTCGATCTCACCCTCGTCAACCACCGGATGCGCGTCGCCGTCGCCGACTCCTCCCCGCGCACCCCCGTCAAGCCCACCAGCATCGGCTGGGAGGCCACCGGCGGCCGCGGCATCCTCCTCGTCGAGGCCATGTCGGCGACCTGGGGGACCGTGCCGGTCAGCGGTGGCAAGCAGGTCTGGAGCGAGATCCCCCTGGAGGGGTACGACGTTCCGGCCACGGGGGTACCCGGGGCGCACAACCCCGAGCAGAGAGGCATGCCATGACCCAGCACGTCAGCGACATCATGACCAGCGCGCCGGTCACCGTGGAACCGCAGACCTCTGTGACGGCGGTGGCCCGGATCATGCGCGACCAGGACCTCGGAGCCGTCATCGTCACGGACGGGGACGAACTGCGCGGCCTGGTCACCGACCGGGACCTCGTGGTGCGCTCGCTCGCCGAGGGCGGCGACCCCGAGCAGACCACCGTGGTCGACGCCTGCAGCGGCGACCTGGTCACCCTGACCCCCGAGGACGACGTGGACCGCGCCGTCGAGCTCATGCGCGAGCACGCCGTACGCCGGCTCCCGGTCGTCGAGGGCGGCCGCCCCGTCGGCATCGTCGCCCTCGCCGATCTGGCGTTGGAACGCGACCCCGATTCGGCCCTGGGCGACATCAGCGCGGCCCGGCCCAACACCTGAGGACGACAGCCCGCACGGAAGTGCGAAGCCGGCGCCCGGGAAGGGGGGCGCCGGTTTCACCGGACCGTCTCGGGGGACCCGGTGGCACAGCTCGGAAGGACGGAGCGCCCGGCCGCGGAGCGGTCCGGGGAAGGATCGGACGTAGAAGGAAGATGAAGCGCTGTGACCGCGCAGATCAGTGAGAAACCCGTTGCCCGCAGGCCCGAGACGGGCTGGTCGAGGGCCCGCCGCCTGCGCGGGGGACGCGCCCTGCGGACCTGTTTGCCCGCCGTGGCGGACGAGAGCACACAGCGCACAGCGCAGCCGGAGCGCGAGGGGAACATCTTCCGGGGCGAGGACTGAGCCGCCGGTGCGCAGGCCGTAACGCCGAGGCCATGCGCTCGCCATGGTCCGTTCTGCCGGGCTATGGTGACGCAGATGAAGGCTCTCGTGTCGTCCGGCGGCGCCGGTACACGGTTGAGGCCGATCACGCACCCGTCGGCCGAACAGCTGGTGCCAGTTGCCAACAAAGCAGTGCTGTTCCATGGCCTGGAATCGATCGCCGCGGCCGGCGTCACCGACGTCGGAATGATCGTCGGCGACACCGCCGCCGAGATCCGGGAAGTGCTCGGTGACGGCTCGAAGTTCGGCCTGAAGATCACCTGCATCCGCCAGGAACACCCCTTCGGACTCGCCCACGCCGTGCTGATCGCACGGGACTGTCCGGGTGACGACGACTTCGTGACGTACCTGGACGACAAGTTCGTCGTCGGCGGCATCACCGACCTCATCGACGAGTTCCGCGCGCACCGGCGGATGCGCGCCATCGCGCCGCCCTGGCGTGGCGAGTTGGAGATCACCCACGCCATCCAGCACCGTGTCGAGGTGACTCCGGCACCCAGCGCGCCCAGCGCCCACCGCCTCGGCAACCACAGCAAGGTGCAGATCCACGCATGAAGCTCCTCGTCACCGGTGCCGCCGGGTACCTCGAACTCGCCCGTCCCGGGCTGGAGTTCGCGCAGGGCGGCATCCGCGACGCCCCACTCGTCGACGAACTGATGGCCGACGCCGACCATGTCGTGCACGTCGCCTCGGAGTCGCACACCGATCGCTCGATCGCAAGTGCGAACGACTTCGACCCCGCCGACGTGGTGGGCACCCAGACCCTCCTGGACTCGGCCCTGTGCCAGGGCGTGGAGACCTTCGTGCACCTCTCCACCGACGACAGCGAGCCGACCGGCCTGCTGCCGGAGGCCCGCGGCGCCGACGGGGACCACGTCGACCACCTCACCGACCGCACGGGCGGGCGGCCGGTCACCAAGGCGTGCGGTGCCCCCGGCCGCAACTCCGTCCGTACGACGACCGCGTTCCCATCCCGCCGCGAAGCGGGCGGTTCCCCGCCCGCCCCCAGCTCCGGCGAGGCCACCCGGTACGACCCGGCCCGCGAGGCGTTCCGCCTCCTCGGCGCCGGCCCCGACCGGGTGCGCCCCGTCGGCGGCGAGGCCTTTCCCCGGCCCGCACCCCGCCCCACCCTGAATGAAGCCCTTCCACGGATCCGCAAGGAGTCCCCTGCGTGAAACGCCATGAGTTCCTGCGGGAGCTGCACAAGGTCAGCGCCAACCGCAACTACCTCGAGATCGGGGTCAACGACGGACGCAGTCTTGCCCTCTCCCGCGTCCCCAGCATCGCCATCGACCCCGCCTTCAAGGTGGTCACAGAAATCCGGTGCGACGTCCACCTGGTGAAGGCCACCAGCGACGACTTCTTCGCCCGGGACAACCCGCTGGGCCACCTCAAGGGCGGCCGTCACCCGATGCGCAACCTGCGCCGGGGCCGCAGCCCGATCGGCTACTGGCGGCGCACCACCCTCGACCTGTCGTTCATCGACGGCATGCACCTGTTCGAGTTCGCCCTGCGCGACTTCATGAACGTGGAGAAGCACTCCGACTGGTCGAGCGTGATCGTTCTCGACGACATGCTGCCCCGCAACATCGACGAGGCCGCCCGCGACCGGCACACCGGTGCCTGGACCGGGGACGTCTACAAGGTCGCCGAGATCCTCGGCCGCTACCGCCCCGACCTGGTCACCGTCTTCGTCGACACCCAGCCCACCGGTCAGCTCGTCGTGTTCGGCGCCGACCCGGACAACAGGGTCCTGGACGACAAGTACGACGAGATCATGGCCGAGTTCGACGTGCCGGACCCGCAGAAGGTGCCCGAGGCGATCCTGGAACGGGTCCGGGCGGTGCCGCCGAAGGCCCTGGTGGAAGCCCCCTTCTGGGTCCCGCTCGCCAAGGCCCGCAACCTCGGCGTCAGCCGCTCCCGCGGCTGGGAGCCGCTGCGCACGGCCCTGGAGAAGGTCACCGGCAGCCGCTGATACCGAGCCGCTCAGGCCCTCGTAGAAGGCGGAGCGGGTGGGGCAGCACCCCCACGGTTGCCCCCCCCCGCCCCCCCCCCCGCCCCCCCGGACCGGCCCACCCCCCCCCCCCCCCAAAACCCCAGGGAAACAGGCCGGGCGCCCCCCCACGGGTGGGGGTCCGCCCCCACTACAGTGGTCCCGGACCCGCTCCGCCTCCGCGAGCGCCGGTGCCGGGCACGACGCCCCGCTCCGGAAAGCCCCGTGATTCAGCTCCGGGGCGCCCTCAGCCGGGCGATCGCCCTTCTCACGCCCGCCAGGCCCTGACCCGGGCGGCGGCCTTCCTCCGGATCCTTCCGAGCAGAGGCCGCGCCCTGCGCACCAGCCGCTCCACGAGACCGGGCCCGGGCGGACGCACCACCTGTACTCCGCCCGCCCCGACCCGCAGAGCCGGTGACAGCGAGAGGAAACGGGGCACGCCGGCGGCCGGGGCCGCGCACAGC
Organism: Streptomyces sp. NPDC058678; assembly: GCF_042714835.1. Classification (NCBI taxonomy): domain Bacteria; kingdom Bacillati; phylum Actinomycetota; class Actinomycetes; order Kitasatosporales; family Streptomycetaceae; genus Streptomyces; species Streptomyces sp. NPDC058678. The sequence goes on from NZ_JBHXSG010000004.1 coordinate 29,040, forward strand.
GCGACCCGCCAGGTCCTGCCCTTGAGGTCGCCGACCGGCAGCGCGGCCTCCAACAGCGCGCCGGAGCCGTCCGGGGACGGCGACAGCGTGCCGGGGATGTCGCGGGACGCCGAGCCCGTGAGCCGCAGCAGCACGTCGGCGTCGCCGGGCACGTACAGCGGCAGCGGCGCGTGCAGCCGGTCGTCGGTGACGGTGACGTCTCCGGCGGCCACACTGCCGAGGCCCAGCCGCTTGTCCGCGCTGTCGACGGCCAGGGCGAGGTTGGCGTGCGGGTCGGTCCAGTACGGCAGCACGACCCGGCCGGCCACCACACCGCCGGAGGCCGCCGTCCGGTCCCTGCGGGGAACCGGACGGACCGGACCCAGACGACAGTCCTTGGTCCAGCCGCCCATCTTGACCCGGACGAAGAAGTCCCACAGCCCGGCGTTCACCGGAGCGCCGTCGGCCCCGGTGGCGGGGTCGACGACGGCCGTGACGCGCAGCACCAGCCGGACCCGCTCGCCCTCCTCCACCGGGATGATCTCCCGGGTGACCTCGCCCGGCTGGAAGTACTGTGCGGAGGTGGCGCGGTCGCGCAGCAGCAGGTCCGCCGTGGCCGTCCCGAACCGGGCGACGCTGTCGGCGGCCACCCGGGCGACCGCCTCGGCGACGTCCTGCGGCGGGCCCGACGGCGGGGTACCGGCCGGGTCGGCCGGGAACGTCATCGGTTCACCGCCGACCGTGTACTCGACGGCGAAGTCGACGCGCAGCGTCCCGTCCTCCCACCGCACGCCCCCGGGCTCCGCCTTGAGGGCGACGGAGGCCTCCCACTCGGCGAACGCCACCACGTCGTCGTAGCGGTCGGCGGCGATCAGCGCGGCGACGATCCGCTGCGTCGTCTGGAGCCCCGCCGCGACACCGGGCCCGAAGCGCTCGACGACGACGCCGTGGATCTCGTCGAACATCTCCCTGCGGTAGTCCGCGGGCAGCTTGAGCAGCCGTCGGCCGCGCATGCGCTCGACCATCTCGTTGCGCAGCCAGCGCCGCAGGAGCCGGTCACGCAGCGGTCCCGGCTCGGTGTACTGCTCGACGACGTCGAGGGCCTCGCGGAGGTTCTTGAAGTACCCGCCCGGATCGAAGCGCTGGAAGCCGGCGTTGGACGCGTCGTCCCGCCTGACGTGGTAGTAGCAGACGTAGTCGCTGAGCACGGAGACGTTCTCCGCGCGCAAATACGCCTCGGTGACGAAGACGTGGTCCTCGAGCCGCCGTCTGCCCTCCGGGAAGCGCAGCCCGATGTCGTCGAGGAACTTGCGGCGGAACATCTTGTGCGGGGTGAGGCTGTCGATCAGCGGGGCGTTCGCCACGCTCGCGCGCGGGTGATTGCGGCGGAACAGCTCCACCGGCACCGGCCGGCCCTTGCCGGCCATCTTGCCGACGACGACGTCGGCGCCGTTCGCCACCCCGTAGTCGTACATCCGCTCGAGGGCTTCGTCGCCGAGGTAGTCGTCGTTGTCGACGAACATGACGTACTCGCCCTCAGCTGCGGCGATCCCCACGTTGCGGGGTTTTCCCGACCAACCTGAATTCTCCTGGTGGACGACCGCGACCCGGGGGTTCGCCGAGGCGACCTCGTCGAGTCGGGCGGGCGTGCCGTCGGTGGAACCGTCGTCGACGAAGATCACTTCGTATTCGTCAGGAGGCAGTGACTGCCTCAGCAACGAAGCGATGCAGTCCTCGATGTAGGTCCCCGGGTTGTAGACGGGAACGATGACGCTGACCTTCACCGGCATCGGGCTCCGGGCCCCCTCAGTTCGCTTGCCGTGATGATGTCGCTGGTACGCGTTGGCAGATGCTAACGCCACGGAGCCCTTTGTCCATCGTCGGCCCACCGGCGGGCAAGCGTGGCGTGTCCCGCCGGAACGGGCCTCGGCGGGCCTGCGGAAGTGGTCGTCCTCGCGCGGGTAACCTGGCGCGGTGCGCCTCCTGTTGATGTCCGACACCCATCTGCCGCGACGCGCCAAGGAGCTCCCCGCGCCGCTGCTGGCCGAACTCCCGCGCGCCGACGTCGTGTTCCACGCCGGGGACTGGGTCGACGCCGCCACCCTCGACCTGCTGGAGGCCCGCAGCGAAAGGCTCGTCGCCGTGTACGGCAACAACGACGGGCCGGATCTGCGCGCCCGGCTCCCCGAGGTGGCGTACGCCGAACTCGGCGGCCTGCGTTTCGCCGTCGTCCACGAGACGGGCGCCGCCCAGGGCCGTGAGACACGCTGCGCCGCCCGCTTCCCCGACACCGACGTCCTGGTCTTCGGGCACAGCCACATCCCCTGGGACACCACCGCGCCCACCGGCCTGCGCCTGCTGAACCCGGGCTCGCCGACCGATCGCCGCAGGCAGCCCCACTGCACCTACATGACCGCGACGGTGGCCGACGGCCGCCTCACGGACGTACAACTGCACCGTCTGCCCCCGCGGTAGGAACCGGGCACCCATCGGTTGCGCGGCGCCGGCCTTCCGGAGTGGCTCCGCCCGCCAATTCACTGGACGTCAGGGCCTGGCCCCGATCAACTGGACGGCGTGCTGATCGACACCCCCCTTGTACGCCGTCTGCTCGCCGCCCAGTTCCCGCAGTGGGTGCATCTGCCCGTAGCCCCGGTGGGGCGGTCCGGCATGGACAACGCCACCTTCCGGCTCGGCACCGACCTGTCCGTGAGGCTGCCGCGCTACGCCCACTGGGTGGGCCAGGTGGAGCGCGAACACCGTTGGCTGCCGCACCTCGCCCCGCAGCTGCCGCTGCCCGTCTCCGAGCCGGTCGCCAAAGGCGAACCCGGCGAGGGCTACCCGTACCCGTGGTCGGTGTACCGCTGGCTGGAGGGAGACACGGCGACGACGGAGGGTCTGGCCGACCCCGTCCGGGCGGCTCGTGACCTCGGCGGGTTCATCAAGGCCCTGCGCTCGATCGACGCCACGGGCGGGCCGGGTCCCGAGCAGAGCAACGCGTTCCGCGGGGTGCCAATGGGCGACCCACGGGACTCCGTGGCCGAGGATTCACTCGTACGAGTCAAGATCGAAGCCCTGAAGAAGGCGCGACTGGTCGATACGGACGCCGTGACGGAGGTGTGGGAGGCCGCCCTCGCCGCCCCCGCGTGGGACCGGCCGCCGGTGTGGATCCACGGCGACCTCGACGCGGGGAACCTGTTGACCGTGGACGGCACGCTCAGCGCGGTCATCGACTTCGGGACGCTGGCCGTGGCCGACCCGGCGGTGGACCTGCAGCCCGCCTGGAAGTTCCTGCCCGCCCCGGCGCGGGACGCCTTCCGGGAGGCGGTCGACCTCGACGACGCGACCTGGGCGCGAGGTCGGGGCTGGGCGGTGGCCGGGTCCCTGCCGGTGCCGGACGACCCGTACTTCCAGGCGGACCCCGCCCGGGTGACGGCGGCGCTGGGTCACCTCGACGCGGTCGTCGAGGACCACCGCCGGCACGGTTCCTGACGACCGGAGCGCCCGCCAGGAGTCACCGACGCGGGACGGGGTCTAGGACCCGGACGGATGGATCGCTCCCGCCGTCGCCGTCAGCGGGGCGCCGCTGCCGCCCCAGCGCAGCGCGACGATCTCCGCGGCGACGGACACGGCGACCTCTTCGGGGGTGCGGGCCCCGAGGTCGAGGCCCACGGGGGAGCGCAGCCGGGACAGCTCGCCCGCCGTGAGGCCGGCCTCCGTCAGCCGCCGCAGCCGGTCGTCGTGGGTGCGTCGGCTGCCCATCGCCCCGATGTACGCGGCCGGCCGGCGCAGCGCCTCCTCCAGCAGCGGCACGTCGAACTTCGGGTCGTGCGTGAGGACGCAGATCACCGTGCGGTCGTCGGTGCCGGTGCCCCGGAGGTAGCGGTGCGGCCAGTCCACGACCACCTCGGCGCCCTCCGGGAAGCGCTGGGGGGTGGCGAAGACCGGGCGGGCGTCGCACACGGTGACCCGGTAGCCGAGGAAGTCGCCGATGCGGGCGACCGCGGCCGCGTAGTCGATCGCGCCGAAGACCAGCATGCGCGGCTGGGGCGCGAAGGAGTGCAGGAAGACGCTGACCGCGTCCTCGCGGCGTTCGCCGTGGGGGCCGTAGTGCCGCAGGCCCGTGGTGCCGAGGGCGAGTTCGCCGCGCGCGTCGGCCGCGACCGCCACGTCCAGGCCCGGGGTACCGAGCGTGCCGGCGACCCGGTCCGGCCACACCGCGAGGGTGGCTCCGCGCGGCGCCGGCCCGTCGGTGACGGTGGCCATGGTGACCGGGTGGCCGGCGGCGACCGACTCGGCGACCGCGCCGAAGGACGGATCCGACCCCGGGGTGACGGGCCGGACCAGCAGGGTGATCTCGCCGCCGCAGGTGAGCCCGACCGCGAAGGCGTCCGCGTCGCTGTACCCGAAGGTCTCCAGGCGGACCTCCCCGCTCGCCACCACCTCCTGGGCGAGCTCGAAGACCGCCCCCTCGACGCAGCCGCCGGACACGCTGCCCACGACCTCGTCGGCCGGACCCACGGCCATGGCCGCGCCGGGATCGCGCGGCGTGCTGCGGCTGACCGCCACCACCGTGGCCAGGCCGAACGGCGCACGGGCCGCGTACCAGCCGCTCAGCACCGGGAGAATGTCACGCACGATCCGCTCCTTCCACGCGAGCCACGTCGGCACCTCTCACCCTGTCACCCGGGTGAGCCGGGCGCCGGTCGTGCACCTGCTGGCCGCCACCGGTCGAGCGTTAATCCGTTGCCGCCGAGGCCCTGGACCTGTTGCACTTCAGGTGACCTTGTCACCGCCTCACCGCACGATTCAGGAGCACCCATGCGCGCACCGTTCATGTCCGCCCCGGAAGGAATGACCCCCTCTTCGAAGGACATGACGCTTCGTGCACTTGCTCAACCTCGGCATCCTCGCCCACGTCGACGCAGGTAAGACCAGCCTGACCGAGCGGCTGCTGCACTCGGTCGGGGTGATCGACGAGATCGGCCGCGTCGACGACGGCAACACGCAGACCGACACCCTCGCGCTGGAGCGCCGGCGCGGCATCACCATCAAGTCCGCCGTCGTCTCCTTCGCGATCGACGACGTGACCGTCAACCTCATCGACACTCCCGGCCATCCCGACTTCATCGCCGAGGTGGAACGGGTGCTCGGCGTCCTCGACGGCGCCGTGCTCGTCGTGTCGGCGGTCGAGGGCGTCCAGGCGCAGACCCGCGTCCTGATGCGGACCCTGCAGCGCCTGCGCATCCCCACACTCGTCTTCGTCAACAAGATCGACCGACGGGGCGCCGGGTACGAGGGCGTGCTGCGGGCGATCTCCGAACGGCTCACGCCCGCCGCCGTACCGATGGGCACCGCCGCCGGACTCGGCACCCCTGGCGCCCACTTCGTTCCCGGCCTCGGCCCGGCCGCGCTCGACGTCCTCGCCGACCACGACGACGACCTGCTGTCCGCCTACGTCGAGGGCACCGTCTGCGACGCCCGGCTGCGCGCCGCCCTCGCCGACGGGACCCGGCAGGCCCTGGTCCACCCGGTGTTCTTCGGCTCCGCCGTCACGGGCGCGGGCGTCGGTGAACTGATCGGCGGGATCAAGGAGTTGTTGCCCGCGGCGGGCGGCGACCCCGACGGCCCGCTCTCCGGCACCGTCTTCAAGGTCGAACGGGGCCCGGCGGGGGAGAAGGTGGCGTACGCGCGGATGTTCTCCGGAACCCTGCGCACCCGTGACCGGATCTCCTTCGCCGACGCCCGCGAGGACGGCAGGATCACCGCGATCAGCGTCTTCGACCACGGCACCGACGTCCGCCGGGACACGGTCCCCGCGGGCCGCATCGCCAGGCTCCGAGGCCTCGCCGACATCAGGATCGGCGACTCCCTCGGCGAACCCCGCAAGGCGTACGGCCACTTCTTCGCCCCGCCGACCCTCGAAACCGTCGTCGTTCCCGGCCCGGGCACGGACGGCAGAGCCCTTCACCTCGCGCTCACCCAGCTCGCCGAACAGGACCCGCTGATCGGCCTGCGGCACGACGAGGTACGGCGGGAGACCTCCGTGTCCCTGTACGGCGAGGTGCAGAAGGAGGTCATCCAGGCCACCCTCGCCGACGAGTTCGGACTCGACGTCACCTTCCGGGAGACGACACCCCTGTGCATCGAGCGGCCGGCCGGCACCGGGGCGGCGGTCGAGTTCATCAAGAAGGACGCCAACCCCTTCCTCGCGACCGTCGGCCTGCGCGTCGACCCGGCGTCGCCGGGCACGGGGGTCGGCTTCCGTCTCGAGGTGGAGCTCGGCTCCATGCCGTACGCCTTCTTCAAGGCCGTCGAGGACACCGTGCGCGACACCCTCGGCCAGGGCCTGCACGGCTGGCAGGTGACCGACTGCACGGTCACGATGACCCACCGCGGCTACTGGCCCCGGCAGAGCCATTCCCACCAGGGCTTCGACAAGAGCATGTCCAGCACCGGCGCCGACTTCCGGGGGCTGACCCCACTGGTCCTCGTGGAGGCGCTCAGGCGTGCGGGCACGCGGGTGTACGAGCCGATGCACCGTTTCCGCGTCGAGGCCCCGGCGGACACCCTGGGCGCGCTGCTTCCGGTGCTGGCCGCCGTGCGGGCCGTCCCGCAGACCACCGAGACGCGGAGCGAGACCTGCGTTCTGGAAGGTGTCGTTCCGGCGGACCGGGTAAACGAACTGGAGCAGCGGCTTCCGGGGCTGACCCGGGGTGAGGGGGAGCTGGAGAGCGCCTTCGACCACTACGCGCCCGTCACGCAGGGCACGTTGCCGCGCAGGCCGCGCACGGACAACAACCCGCTGAACCGCAAGGAGTACCTGCTGAACGTGACACGCCGGGTGGGCGGGTGAGGCCCCTGTCTCCGACGCGGTCACCGAAGTAGAAACTTACTCATCAGTCAGATGGTGTTGACGTTGTCAGGAAATCACCGGACTGTAATGGACATGCCGAATATACGCGCGCGTCTGCTCGTTGTTCTGGTGGTCCTCTCCGGATTCCTGACGGCGACGGGCGTGAGACCCGCCACCGCCGAAGCCCTGCCCGACTCCCTCTGGTTCGACGACACCCCCGTCACCGTGCAGGACGGCCGCTTCACCGACGGCCTCGGCCGCGAGGTCGTCCTGCGCGGCTACAACGTCTCCGGCGAGACCAAACTGGCCGAGAACAACGGCCTGCCCTTCGCCTCCGTCGCCGACGCGAAGAAGTCCGCGACCGCGCTGCGCGCCCTCGGCGGCGGCAACACGGTCCGCTTCCTGCTCTCCTGGGCCTACGCCGAACCCGTGCGCGGCCAGGTCGACACGGCCTACCTGGCCGCCGCCACCGACCAGATGCGCGCCTTCCTCGGCGCCGGCATCCGCGTCTACCCCGACTTTCACCAGGACCTCTACTCCCGCCACCTCTTCGACCCCGACAGCTGGTACACGGGCGACGGCGCCCCCAAGTGGGCCGTGGACGCCGGGAACTACCCGGACGAGAGCTGCGGGATCTGCCTGTTCTGGGGCCAGAACATCACCCAGAACGAGGCCGTGAAGCAGGCGTCGTACGACTTCTGGCACAACGCGTACGGCCTCCAGGACGCGTTCCTCACCACTGCCCAGAAGACCATGGCCTACGTCAAACAGCACGTCAGCACCGCCGAGTTCGCGGGTGTCGTCGGCTTCGACCCCTACAACGAGCCGCACGCCGGCGTGTACGACTCCGGGCAGACCAGCCGCGCCTGGGAGCGCGACGTGCTGTGGCCGTTCTACGAGAAGTTCCGCGCCCGCATGGACACGGCCGGCTGGCAGGACAAGCCCGCCTTCGTCGAGCCGAACCTGTTCTGGAACGCCAACATCAGCTTCCAGAAGCAGGAGGGCGGACTCCTCGACTCCGGCACCCTCGGTCCGGACTACGTGTTCAACACCCACTTCTACGACCAGAAGGCCATCTCCGGGATCTTCATGCCGGGCAAGGCCGGGGACGGTCAGTACTCGACCGACTTCGGCACGGTCCGCGACCGGGCCGCGGCCACGGACACGGCCGGCATCATCAGCGAGTTCGGCCACCCCTTGGCAGGCAGCGTCTCCGACAAGGCCCCGACGGTCCTCAAGGCGATGTACCAGGCGCTCGACTCCCGCCTTCCCGGCTCGAGCTGGTGGTCGAACCCGACGGCGTCCGGCCCGGTCCTCTCCGGCTCTCAATGGCAGTGGGACATCTACAACGGACGTCACCGCGAGCTGATGAACGGCAACCCCGACAAGGTGCTCACCACCGGCGACGCCTGGAACGACGAGGACCTGTCGGCCGTACGCCTGAACGACTCGGGGACGGCCGAACTGCGCCAGGACGCCCGGCTCCTCGACCGTCTCTATCCGAGCGCCACCGCCGGTACCACCGTCGCCTTCACCTACGAGGACCGCTCCCGCGACGGCTCCACGACCCTGACCTGGAACCCGGTACCGAGCTCACTCCCGAACGTCTCCCGGCTGGTGGGCTCCGGACAGTACGGGCTGCTGCTGTGGCGTTCCGACGGCACCTCGGCCCCCACCGAACTGCACCTCCCGGCATCCTTCCCCACGTCCACCACCACGGTCGTCTCCGACCTGGGCACCTCCTACGCCCCGCCGGCGTACACCCGGACGACCCCGGTCGCGGCGGCCGCGGAACCGGGCGGCACGGGCAGCCGCCGCCTCCTGCTCACCGCACCCGACAACGGTGTCCTGCACTACGCGCTGGTGACCAACGGGACGACAGCACCCCCGTCGACCCTGCTGAGCGCGGCCCGCTCCGAGCTGTCCGCATGGGCGGCACAGCGTGTCCGCTGACCGCGCCTGACCTCCCCTTGCGTCGGGGTTCAGCCTGACCCCGACGCAAGGGGAGGGCCGAGGTCGCCGAGCGGGCCACCGAGGTCGCCGAGCGGGCCACCGAGGTCGCCGAGCGGGCCATCGAGGTCCGGTAGACCGGCGTGTCCCTGACCCCGCAGGACCGCTTCGAGGTCGCCGGCGAGATCGACTTCGGCCTCAGCTACGCCACCGAGGCCCATCAAGGGGGCCGATTCGGCCGCACCGCCGAACGGCTCGCCGCCACCGTCGCCCTGGTCGTGAAGCGGCAGGCCCAGGCCAACGCCCCGTCCTCGGTCGCCGCACAGCACATGGCGACCGAGGACGGGGCGGGCAAGGCCCTTGACGGCTGACGGGTTGAGGCTCAGGAGGTGGCGCCCGTCCAGCCCGCCGTCACGTGGCCGACGCGTACGCGCTGCGGGTGGTCGCCCACCGGGACGGACACCGTCTTCCGCCCGGTGGCGAAGTCGATGGCCGTGACCTGGTCGGCACCGCTCTCGGAGACGACACAGCTCTTCCCGTCACCGCTGACGGTCGCCCAGTATGGCTTGGCGACGGGCACGAGCGGGCCCTCCTGAAGGGTGGCGCGGTCCACGACGGTCGCGTAGTCGTCCATCGTGCCCGCCACGCACAGCTTCGAGCCGTCCGGCTTCATCGAAATGCCGTGGTGGCGCGAGTCGTTGACGAAGGTGGTGCGGTCGTCACTCGTCGCCGGGTTCTTCGGCAGGGTCTTGGTCCGGGTGATCTTGTCGGTGGCGATGTCGTACTCGAAGAACCCGTTGAAGAACGACACCTGGAAGTACAGCTTGGACTCGTCCGGCGAGAAGACGGCGGGCCGTACCGCGTCGGAGTGGTCCTTGAGGCCGATCGCGTCCAGTCGCTCCCGCATGTCGATGACCTTGACCTGCTGGTACGTGGTCGCGTCGACGACGGTGATGCGCCGGTTGCCCTTCGTCCAGTCCAGCCACGGCGCGTCGGTCGCCGTGGTCACGTCGCCGATGGCCATGTTCCAGATGTACTTGCCGTCCTTGGTGAAGATGTTCTCGTGCGGCTTGTCGCCCGTGCCGAACGAGCCGAGCTGCTTGCCGGTGACGATGTCCAGCACGTGCACGGTGTTCCCGGTCGACGCGGACACCGCGACCCGCTTGCCGTCGGGAGAGACGGCCATGTGGTCCGAACGGTAACCCGACACGGCGAAGCGCCAGTTGATCTTCCCGGTGGCCAGGTCGATGGAGACGACGTCGGCGAAGCTCGGCCGCGAGACCACCACCGACGTGCCGTCCGGCGTGGAGTACATGTCGTCGACGTACTGGTCGTGGCCCTCACCGACGCTGTTGCGGATGGTCATGTAGGCGATCCACCGGATCGGATCGGCGTTGATCTCCGCCATCCGCTGGTCCTTGTCGGGAATCACGTTGATCCGGCCGACCTTCGCGAAGTCCCCGGACGACTTGATGACGTCGGCGGTGCCCTCCCAGTTGTTGCCCACGAACATCACCTCGCGCAGGGCCGCGGCCGAGGAGTCCGAGGCGGCGCCGGCCACGGTCGCGGGGGCGGTGACGGTCAGGACGAGGGCGGCGGCCATGGAGCAAAGGTGCCTGGGTCTGAAAGCAGGCATGAGTGCTCTCTCCTCTGGGGTGGGCGGGTGCCGGGGCGCGGCGATGAATCTGAACACGGGTGCATTCAGAGTTGACTTACTCGAAAGTAAGGAAGGGGTGGCCTTCTCGACAAGACCGCGTACACGACAAACTTGGTGTCCCAGGACGGGGCGAGGCAGTGGGGAGGCACGGTGGCGGGCAGACTCAGGGCGCCGAGCGGCCGTTACGGCGGCAAGTCGGCCGAGGAACGGCAGGCCGAGCGGCGCCGCCGCTTCCTGGACGCCGCGCTCCAGCTCTTCGGTGACACACCCGGATACCGGGGCACGACCGTCGCCGCGCTCAGCGAGACCGCCGGGCTGTCCACACGCCAGTTCTACGAGGAGTTCCGCACCCTCGAGGACGTCCTCGCCGCCCTCCACCTCCAGGTCAACGACTGGGCGGAGGAGGCCGTCCTCACGGCGGTCGCCGACGCGCAGCACCTGCCCATCGCCGAACGCACCGCCGCCATCTTCCGCGCCTACGCCGCGAACGTCACCGCCGACCCGCGCCGCGTCCGCATCACCTTCGTCGAGATCATCGGCGTCAGCCCGCGCCTGGAGGAACAGCGCCTGGCCCGCCGCGCCCGCTGGGTCGACCTCGTCCGCGCCGAGGCGGAGGCCTTCGCCGTGAGGGGGGAGGCGGCGCCCCGTGACTACCGGCTCGCCGCGACCGCGTTCATCGGCAGCGTCAACGGCCTGCTGCACGACTGGAACGCGGGGTGGGTCCAGGCCACGCTGGACGAGGTGGTCGACGAACTGGTCAGACAGTTGCTCGGGATTCTGCGGCCGCCGGGGTGGACGCCGAGGGACGGCTAGGGGGCCGGCGCGTACGCGGTGGACGCGTGGCGGCCGGCCCATCCGAGGCGAGGAGTCCGCTTCTTGTCAGGGCCTGCCTAGCCGGCCAGCCGGTTCACCGCGTCGAGCACCGGCGTGACCCCGTCCTCGCTGCGGATGCGCGCGCCCAGGGCCCGCGCCCGCTCCCCGTACCCGGGATCGCGGGTGGCCCGGACGAGTGCCGAGGCCAGCGCGTCGGTCGTCAGGTGGCGCAGGGGTACGGCGCGTGGGGCCACGCCCAGACCGACCAGTCGGGCCGCCCAGAATGCCTCGTCGAACTGGATCGGCACCGGAACGGCCGGAACTCCCGCCCGCAGCCCGGCCGCGGTGGTGCCCGCGCCGGCGTGATGGACGACGGCCGCCATCCGGGGGAAGAGCAGCGAATGCGGGACCTCGTCGATGGTCAGCATGTCGTCGCCGGAGGCCTCCAGCCCGGCCCAGCCCCGTTGGATCACGCCCCGCAGCCCGGCCGCCCGAAGCGCGCGGACGATCTCGGCGCCGAGGCGCCGGGGATCGGGCACGGTCGCGCTGCCCAGCCCGACGAAGACCGGCGGCGGTCCGGCGTCGACGAACTCCTCCAGCCGGTTCGGGAGCCGGTCCGCTCCGTCGTACGGCCACCAGTAGCCCGCCACGTCAAGTCCCGCCCGCCAGTCGCGCGGTCGGGCGACCACCAGCGGGCTGAAGCCGTGCAGCACCGGCCAGCCCTGCCGCTCCCGGGCCCGCAGTGCCGCCGTGGTGCGGGCCCGGGGCAACCCCAGCCGGGCACGCAGGGGCGGTACGGCCGCGGCGAAGACCTGCTCGACGGCCAGGCTCACGCCCAACCCGGCGACGCGGTTGCCGAGGGAGCCCCAGGAGCCGACGCCCAGCATCGGCGGCGCGAACTCCCGGGTGGGGGAGAGGGGTTGGAGGTGGACGCCGATGCTCGGCAGGGACAGCCCCTCGGCGATGGTGTGCCCCAGCGGGCCGAGGGAGGCGGCCAGGAGCAGTGCGTCGCTCGTGCGGGCCGCGGCCACCAGGTCGTCGGTCATCCGACCGGCCAGCGCCCGCGCCATCGCCACCACCCGCACCAGCTTGCCCACACCGGACGCGCTGCGGTGCAGCCCCCGCCCGCGCGAGGACTCCAACTCCGCCCGCGGGTCCACCGGCAGTGGATGGAACCGGAGCCCGGCCCGCGCCGCGAGCGGCTCGAACCGGGCGTGGGTGACCAGGGTGACCTCGTGTCCGGCACGGGCCAGACCGTGCCCCAGGCCGGTGTAGGGGGCCACGTCGCCCCGGGATCCCGCCGTCATGATCGCTACGCGCACGAGGGCCAGTATGGCGGCGGGCCGCGCCGCCCCGGCCCAACGGCCGTGCAGGGAGACGAGATCACGCCTGTCACATCCGTTGACTTGACACCCCGGTGGCCCTACGTTCGGCGCGCACAGTGTTCGGAACATCGATCTTCGTTCGAGATATCGACCAACCTCGGTGTTCCTCCCGCATGAAGGAGCCGCATGTACCCCCCGCCGCGATCATCCCGCCCGACCCTCAGAGGTCTCGCACAGCGCTGCAGAGCCACCGCCGTCCGCGCCCTCGTCCTCGCCCTGACCGCGACCGCCGCGCTGCTGTTCGCCCAGCCGACCCCGGCGCAGGCGGCGACGACCCGTCAGATACCGGTGACCACCGCCCCGATGGGCTGGGCCTCCTGGAACAGCTTCGTCGCGAAGATCGACTACAACGTGATCAAGCAGCAGGTGGACGCGTTCGTCGCGGCGGGCCTGCCCGCGGCCGGGTACAAGTACATCAACATCGACGAAGGCTGGTGGCAGGGCACCCGGGACGCCGCCGGCAACATCACGATCGACGAGACCGAGTGGCCGGGCGGCATGAAGGCCATCGCCGACTACATCCACAGCAAGGGCCTGAAGGCGGGCATCTACACCGACGCCGGCAAGGACGGCTGCGGCTACTACTTCCCGACGGGCCGGCCCGCCGCGCCCGGCTCGGGCAGTGAGGGCCACTACGACCAGGACATGCTCCAGTTCTCGAAGTGGGGCTTCGACTTCGTCAAGGTCGACTGGTGCGGGGGCGATGTCGAGGGCCTCGACGCGAAGACCACGTACCAGGCCATCAGCGACGCCATCACGAAGGCCACGGCGACCACGGGCCGGCCGCTGACCCTCTCGCTGTGCAACTGGGGCTACCAGAACCCCTGGAACTGGGCTCCGGGCCAGGGCGCGATGTGGCGGACCAACACCGACATCATCTACTACGGCAACAAGCCCTCCATGGCGAGCCTGCTGACCAACTACGACACCAACCTGCACCCCACGTCCCAGCACACCGGCTACTACAACGACCCGGACATGCTGATGGTCGGCATGGACGGCTTCACCGCCGCCCAGAACCGCACCCACATGAACCTGTGGGCGATCTCCGGCGCCCCCCTCCTGGCCGGCAACAACCTGGCCACCATGACCGCGGAGACCGCCGCGATCCTGAAGAACCCCGAGGTCATCGCGGTCGACCAGGACCCGCGCGGCCTCCAGGGCGTCGAGGTCGCCGAGGACACCACCGGGGCGCAGGTCTACGGCAAGGTCCTGTCCGGCGCCGGCAACCGCGCGGTCGTCCTGCTCAACCGGACCTCCGCCGCCAGGAACATCACCGTGCGCTGGTCGGACCTGGGCCTGACCAATGCCAATGCCACCGTCCGTGACCTGTGGGCACGCGCCGACGTCGGTACGTACGGCACGAGTTACACGACGAGCGTCCCGGCGGGTGGCTCGGTGATGCTCACGGTCACCGGCGGCACCGAGGCGGCGAGCAGCACGTACACCGGGACGTCGAGCTTCACCGGCGTGGTCGCCGGGAGCACGGGCCTGAAGACGGTCGACGTCTCCTACACCAACAACACCTCCGCCGCCCGCACGGCCACCCTCCAGGTCAACGGTCAGACGCCCACCAAGGTCTCCTTCCCGCCGACCGGATCGAGCCCGGGCACGATCTCCGTCGCGGCCTCCCTGTCCAAGGGCTCCGCCAACACGCTCGCCTTCTCGGGAGCGTCCGGCATCGACTCGATCACCGTCAGGCCCCTGCCCGGCGCGAACGGCACCCTGGCCGTCGGCAAGCAGTCGGGCCGCTGCCTCGACATCTACGACAACACCATCACCAACGGCACCCAGGCCGAGCTGTGGGACTGCAACGGCGGCCAGAACCAGTCCTGGACCTCCACCTCCCGCAAGGAACTCGTGGTGTACGGCAACAAGTGCCTGGACGCCTACGACCGCGGCACCACCAACGGCACCAAGGTCGTCATCTGGGACTGCAACGGCCAGAGCAACCAGCAGTGGAACGTGAACAGCGACGGCACCCTCACCAACGTCAACGCCGGTCTCTGCCTGGACGCGAACAACAACGGCACGGCCAACGGCTCGCTGCTCGTGCTGTGGTCGTGCAACGGCGGCGACAACCAGAAGTGGACGCTGACGTAGCACCCCCCTGGTGAGCCGGTTTTGACCTCAAGGCCGCACTCGAGGACTGGATCAAGGTCTGGAACGACCAGGCCAGGCCCTTCAAATGGACCAAGACCGCCGACCAGATCCTCGACCGGATCTGCCGCTACTGCTCACACATCTCCGGACCGGCTCACTAGGAGAGACCCACCAGCACAGCCACCGCGGCGCCGCCCAGCAGTCAGCAGGCGGCGCCGCACGCCGCGTTACGCCTCCCCGTGCCCGGCCCGCAACTCCCCGGCCCGCGCGACCGTGCGCCGCCAGGAGGCGCGGGCCAGTGCGAGGTACTCCGCCTCGAACCGGTGCTCAACCTCCCCCCGCTGGGCGTCGGTCAGCCAGTGCGGCGGTACGTCCCTCCGTGGGGGCGGCGGCGAGGAGGAGGTGTTCCTCGATGTCCCTTCGCGCCCGGCCCGGAGCCCACACTCGACGGGATCGACGAGCGTCAAAAAGACGGGTGTGACGATCACGAAGGTGCCGGACACAAACGGAACATGAGCAACGACGAGAACTTCGCCGCTGCCTATCGCGAGCACTACTGGGCGGTCAGCCGCTACGTCGCGCGACGGTTGGACGGGCGGACCAGCGAGGTGGAGGAAGTGGTGGCGGAGGTGTTCACGGTCGCCTGGCGCCGCCGGGCCGACCTGCCGGTGTCCCCGCTGCCCTGGCTGTACGGCGTGGCACGCAACTGCCTGGCCAACGCGGTACGGGGCCACGGGCGCCGCCGCCGGCTCGTCGACCGGCTCGGCAACGACGACACCGCGCACGGGCGGCACATCGCGGCAGGCCCCGACGCCGAGACACCGGGCGGCTGGGTGCACGACGCGCTCGCCCGGCTCTCCCCGGCCGACCGGGAGGTACTGCGCCTGACGGCCTGGGAGGAACTCGGCATCGACGAGGTCGCGGTCGCCCTCGGCTGCGGCCGACGCGCAGCCTCGATGCGGCTGCACCGCGCCCGCCGCCGACTGAGAGCCGAGATCGACCGCACGTGCCCCGCGACCACAACGGACCCGCACGAGCCGAGCCGGGCGACTCCGCCGAGCCGGGCGACTCCGCCGAGCCGGGCGATCCCGTCGGACGCGGCTGCCTCGTCGACTGCGGCGGCTTCGGCAAACGCGGTGGCCTCGTCGGATGCGGGTGCCCAGTCAAGCCGGGCGGCCCCGTCGGACGCGGTGGCCTCGTGGGATGCGGCGGTCAAGTCGGACGCGGTGGCCCCGTCGGACGCGGTGGCCTCGTGGGATACGGCGGTCAAGTCGGACGCGGTGGCCTCGTCGACTGTGGCGGCCCCGGCAAACGCGGCCGTCTCGTCGGATGCGGCGGTCTCGTCGACTGTGGCGGCCCCGGCAAACGCGGTGGCCTCGTCGGACGCGGTGGCCCCGTCGCATGCAACGCCCCTGTCGAACCGGGCCACCTCGTCGAATGCGGAGCCCTATTCGAACCGGCCCGCCCCGTCGCACCCGTTGCACTCGTCGAAGGAACACGGCCATGGCTGACGAACTGGAACTCCTGCGCCGCGCCAACCCGGTCCCGGTCGGCGCAGCCCACTTCGGCGACGGCCCTCTGGACCATCACGCCGAGCGGCATCTCAACCGGCTGCTGCACGAGCAGACCCCGGGCTCCCGGAGCCGCGCCCGGCTGGCCTGGGGCCTCGTCGCCACCGCGGTCGTCGCCGCCCTCGCGCTGGCCCTCGTGCTCGGCGGTCCGGACACGCCTCCCGCGGTCGCCGCCCCCCGCCCGCTGGTCGTGCAGTCCGGTTCCAGCCCCGTACCCCTCGGGGTGCTGGCCGAGCGGGCCGCGCAGGACGCGGACGAGGGTTCGTCCGGGCTGCGCAAGGGCACGCACGTCCTCTCGTGGAGCATGGGCATGTCGGAGGACAAGCCCCCGGTCACCCTCGCCGAGGAGCGGATCGTGCGCTGGAAGGCCGACGACAGCCACACGGAACTGGTCGTGGCGACCGACCCGCGGCATCCCGGTCGGCCGGTCATGTCCGACGAGGACGGCGAGCCCCGCCTGGTCGAGGACGGCCACGTCGTCAGCAGGCAGACCTTCGGGCCGAGCTGGAGCGACGCGCCGCCACAGTCGCCGCCGCCGCACGACCCGACGCGGCTGCGCGCCTATCTCCAGGAGGCGCAGTACATCGACTCCCCGCTGACCACGCCCGAACTGCTCGACGCCGTGGGTGTACTGCTCGACCACTGGACCCTCGGCGCCCGCGAGGACGCGGCGATCGCCCGACTCCTGGCGGACACCGAAGGGCTGCGGCCGGTCGGTCGGGTCACCGACCGTCTTGGCCGGAGCGGCCAGGCGTACGTGTACGACGGTGACGGCGCCCGCCGGATGCTGATCATGGACCCGGCCACCGGCGCCGTCCTCGGGATGGAGGCCACCTTCACGGTCGACGAGCCCGAGTACGGGGTCAGGGCGGGCGACGTCATGGAGTACAGCGCGTGGATGCGCTGATCACCGCCCGAGTTGCCGGGTGGCCGCGTCCACGGTCTGTTCCAGCAGCGTGGCGATCGTCATCGGTCCGACGCCACCCGGCACCGGCGTGATCAGCGAGGCTCGTTCCATGGCGGAGTCGAAGTCGACATCGCCGACGTTCCCGGCGTTGTACCCGGCGTCGATCACCACGGCGCCGGGCTTGATGTCCTGGCCCCGGATCAGCCGCGGCCGGCCGACGGCGGCGACCACGATGTCCGCCTCGCGAACGGCCGCGGACAGGTCCCGGGTGCGGGAGTGGCAGTAGGTGACGGTCGCGTCGCGGGCGAGCAGCAGCATGCCGACCGGTTTGCCGAGGATGGCGCTCCGGCCCACGACCACGGCCCGCTTGCCGGCCGGGTCGACGTCGTACTCGTCGAGCAGGCGCATGATCCCGCCGGGGGTGCAGGACACGAAGCCCGGCAGGCCGAAGCTCATGGTGGCGAAGGAGGCGAAGGTGACGCCGTCGACGTCCTTCTCGGGCGCGATCGCCTCGAACGCGGCCCGTTCGTCGACGTGGGCACCCATCGGGTGCTGGAGCAGGATGCCGTGCACGGCGGGGTCGTCCGACAGGGACCGCAGTGCGGCGACCAGTTCGTCGGTGGTCGTGGCTGCGGGCAGCGCCACGTGCCGCGACTTGATGCCGGCCTTGCGGCAGCGGTTCTGCTTCATGCGGACGTAGGTGACGGAAGCGGGGTCCTCCCCGACCAGCACGGTTGCCAGGCAGGGCGCCCGCCCTGTGCGTCCGGTGAGGTCGGCCGCCCGCTTGGCGGTGTCCTCCAGGGTGCGCCGGGCAATCGCGGTGCCGTCCATGAGCCGGGCCTGAGACATGATCCACTCCTGAGCCGAGTCGACGGGATCGCCCAGGCGCACGGCAGCTGCTCGCGGGCCGCTCCCCGGTGGTGCTCCACCTCAGCGCCAGTCACGGCCCGCCACCAGCGTAACCTCCTGCTCCTGACTACTCGTCCCAGGCCTGGATCATGGTCTGGTCGACGATCTTCCCGTCCCGCAACGACACCATCGACTCGGCGAACACGCGTACCCCGTCGGAGTACTCGCAGCTCTCGGTGAAGGCGACGCGGTCGTTCTGGACGACGCACTGCTCCAGCTTGTGCGCCTTGATGTCGCGGCTGTACACGTCCTCGAGCATCTCGCTGATCTCGTCCCGGCCGTGCAGGACCTTGGGGTTGCTGGGTTGGGTGTTGCGGTCCACGACGCGTATCTCCGCGTCGTCCGCGTAGAGCGACAGAAGACTCGCCGCAGTGTGTCCTTCGATGGCCCGGCGCAGGGATTCGGCGTCGAACCCGGAACGTGCCGCACTGCCCATGGTGACCTCCTTCGAAGGCCGCGGCCCGGCGAGGAGCGGGCCGCGAGGGGCCTCTCCCTTCGAGACTCCTCCGCCCCGGCGGGCTCGGCAAGCGCAGTCCGCGCGCGCCTGACGGGTGAGCGACACCGGCCCCCGCCCGTGTTGGTCAGGGCCCCCACGGCGTCGCTGGGTGCATGATCTCGACACGACGTGTCGTCGCCGCCGTGGGCCTCGCCGTCGGGGTCACCGGCCTCGCCGCTCCTCTCACCAACGCGGTCGACGCGGCTGCCCCGAGTGCCGGTCGGCCGAACCCCATCACCACTTTCGCCTCGATCGCCACGGGCGGCTTGCCCGCTGAGCACAAGGCGGAGATGCCGCGTCTCGCAGCGGTCGGGCCGGCTCGACCGCCTCAACGACCTGATCGAACTGCACCACCGGAGCGGCCCTTTCCGTTGCCCGCTGTCACGAGTCGGGGTACTAGTCCTCGGCGTCGAGGAAGTGGAAGCCGGGCCGCGGGTGCATCAGGAAGTCGTGATGCGAGATGTTCCACGCGTAGGCACCCGCCAGCGCGAACGCCACCCGGTCCCCGGCCCTCAGCGCGGGGGCGCGCACGTTCCGGGCCAGTACGTCCTTCGGTGTGCACAGCTGTCCGGCCACGGTGATCCGCTCGCCCTCCGCCGTCGGCCGGGGCCACGGGTGCGGCCACGCGTCCACCGTCAGTACGGAACAGGGCTGGTCGTGCCCCTTCGTCGCCGGGGTCCGCAGATGGTGCGTGCCGCCGCGGACGACGGCGAACTCCTCGCCGTGGCTGTGCTTCACGTCCAGCACCTCGGTGACGTACCAGCCGCAGTACGCCGTCAACGCCCGCCCCGGCTCTATCCGCAGCGTGAGGCCCGGGTGCGTCTCGGTCAGCCGGGCGAGGCCCTTGCCGTAGGCGGCCCAGTCGAAGCGGCGCTCCGGGTGGGCGTAGTCGACGGTCATGCCGCCGCCGATGTTCACCTCGGCGAGCGGCACGCCGAGACCCGTCGCCCACGAGACGACGGTCTCGGCCACTGCTAGCTGCTCGCCAGCTTCCAGGCCGCTCGCCAAGTGGGCGTGCACCCCCCGCAGTTCGAGGTGGCGGTAGGTGCCGTCGGCGAGCGCACGGACGGATTCGACAGCCCGCGCGGGGTCCATGCCGAAGGGCGTGGGTCGTCCTCCCATGGCCAGTGAACCACCCGCCAACGAGCCGTCTGGAACGGGCAGGTTGACGCGCGGCAGCACCGCCACCCGCCGCCCCGGCGCGTACCGTCGGGCCAACTCGGCCAGCATGCGCAGCTCGTACTCGCTCTCCACGTGGAAGCGCTCGACGCCCCGTTCCAGCGCGGTCGTCACCTCGTCCGGCGTCTTGCCGGGGCCTCCGAAGGCGAGCGGGCGGCCCGGGACCGCCCCGGTGACGTGGGCGAGTTCACCGCCCGAGGAGACCTCGTAGCCGTCGACGTACGGACCGAGTGCGGCGAGGATCTCCGGCTCGGGGTTGGCCTTGGCCGCGTAGTACAGCTCGACCTGCTCGGGGAGGGCGTCCCGCACGGCGGCGGCATGGGCGCGCAGTGCCGTCAAGTCGTACAAGTAGGCGGGGAGTTCGGTGGAAGCAAGGGAGAGGGCGCGATCGTGGACCGCGGCCGTCGTGCGGGTCATCGGATGCTCCCGGTCGTGTCGCGCAGGATGTCCTCGACGAGAGGCGACGGCAGCCGGACGTATCCGGCCTCGCGGTCGGCCTTGCGCTCCCAGCGGGTGAGCAGGTTGGCCTTGGCGGGCAGCGGCACCCCGGCGAGCAGCGCGGCCAGGCGCGGCGGACAGCCGGTGCGGTCGGCGTACGCCCGCAGGGTGTCCCGAACCCGGCCCCACAGCTCGGCCTCGGCCCGCGGGTGGAGGTCGGCGAGGGCGGCGAGCAGCTCGGCGACATGGTTGACCAGCAGGCAGTACACGACCCGGTCCCAGCCGCGCTGTGCGTCGTACGTCATCGGGCCCGCGACCTCGGGCGGCAGGGCGGCCAGGGCTTCCGCGTGGTGTTCGGGGACGAGCTTGGTGCCCTCCAGGTCGCGGAAGAGGACCTGGGCGGGCATGCCGTCGCCGTCGACGCAGATCAGGACGTTCTGCAGGTGTGGTTCCAGGACCAGGCCGTGGTCGAAGTAGGCGGCCAGGACGGGCGGCAGGAGGAGGCCGAGGTAGGCCGACCACCATTCCAGGGTCCGCTGTTCGTCCGCCCCGTCGAGGAGGCGGGAGATGTGGGCGGGGCCGGTCGGGTACTCGTCGGCGACGGCGCCCGCGAGCAGCGGAGTGGTGCCCGGAGCGAGCCGGCGCGGCAGCCCCTCGCGGACGATGACGCCGAAGCCTTCGAACAGTGCGCGGTCCGGTGTTCCGTCGGGGCCGGGCAGGGCGAGAGTGCGGTAGGCGGGCTCGCGGAGCACGGCGCTGCCGGGGAAGCGCCGGGCGAGGTCGGCGAGTGCCGGGGCCAGGGCGCGGGTGAGGGCGACGGCGCCGGACAGCTCGTAACTGCTGTTCTTGCGCAGGCAGTTGGTGATCCGCACGTTCAGGCTGAACTTCAGGAAGGTCCGGCCGTCGTAGAGGGTGCGCACGGACGCGGTGGCGGCGAAGGGCTGTCCGCCCGGGCCGAGGTCGAGGACGTCGCCGTCGGCGAGGGCCGCGCGCAGGGCCGGATGCTCCCTGAGCGTCTCGTACTGCCAGGGGTGGGCGGGCAGCAGCCGGTAACCGTCCGGGACGTCCGCGCGCTGCCGGTCCAGCGGGGCGACGGCCGTGGGGTCGGTGTACTCCTCGGCGATCAGGTGGGTGCGGACGGCGAGGTGCCGCAGCGGGAACGCGGCCCTCACCTCCGGGGCGTACGCGGACCAGGCGCGCGGGTCGCCGGTGCGGGCCTTGGGTGTGGGGTGGAAGCGGTGCCCGAACAGCAGCGACTGCTCGGAGACGAGGTACGCCGAGAGCAGGTCGTCGGGAGCCGGGTCGGCTCGTACGGTGCTCAGCGCGGTCAGGACCGCCTGGTGGCTGGAGGCGATCTGCTCCAGGAACTCCTCGTTGCGAACGCCGGTGCGCAGCCACAGTTCGTCGTGCGTGTACTCGGCCAGGCGTCGCCAGTCCATCTCCGCCCAGCCGCCCTCGCTCTGCTCGCTCACCGGGCCGGTGAACCGGTGCGCGCCGAGCAGCGAGCTGCGGCGCAGGGCGACGCGCAGCAGGACCCCGCGGCGCGGCAGCCGCAGCAGCAGGCGCCCGTCGGTGACGACGGACTGGCGCTCGGGTCCGGACACCTCGCGCAGCAGACAGTTCAGGAGCGTGTGGGCCACCACCTCGTCGGCGGTCGGCAGTTCGGCGGGGGCAGCGGTGCGGGTGGGTGAGTGGGTCAGGGAGGGCATCAACGGCTCCAGCGGGTGCGGAACTTCAGCGGGGGGCGGGTGACAGCGAGGACGGCGAAGGCGGCGGCACCGCCGGTGCGTACGGATGCGGCCGGACCGAAGCGGGCACTGCCCGCCGCCGCGGCCGTGCCGGCGGCGACCGCGCCGGCCTCGGAGAGGGACTCCAGCGCGCCGGACAGCCCGCCGGGTGCCCGGCCGCGGGCGCGGTCGGCGGCCAGTACCCGGAGGCAGACCTGCCCGAGGGCGAGTCCGGCGCCGAGCGGCAGCCGTACGGCGATCAGCGCGGGCAGGGAACGGGTGACACCGGGTCCGGCGAGTCCGACGGCTGTGCAGACGAAGCCGAACGCGAGGCCGGCGCGGGGGCGGTTCCGGAACGCGGAGTGCACCTCGAGCGCCGCGAGTCCGGGCGCCGCGACGGACGGGACGAAGCGGCAGCCCGCCACCGCGTGGACCCGGCCTCCGCCGAACGGGGAGCCCGGCATCCGCAGGGCCTCGGCGCTCATGCCGAACCGCCCGCACCGCGCAGGTAGTTGGGGCCGGTGGTGTAGTGCTTGTTGATGTCGACGGCGCCCGAACGCTCCTTGGTCAGCAGCGTCCCGGCGGTCACCATGGCCTTCACCGGCAACGTCGGCGCGTCCAGGACCCGGGCGCGCAGCACGGCCCCGGCCTCCCCGCCGAGCCGGCCGACCGCCTCCGCCAACCGGTCCCGCACCAGCCCCAGCAGCGCGGGCAGCGGGGCGCGACCCTGCCGGGCCAGCCCGAACGCGTAGGCGCCCGCGCACAGATGGACCGTGATGGTGGCGAACAGGTCGGCGACCGGCCCGTCGTCCCGGACGAAGGTCCGCACGTCGTCGAAGGCCCACGGCCCGGGGAGCGCGGCGCGCAACCGCTCGGTGTTGACCCGGGGGCCGTCGTTGTCCTTGAACAGCAGCCGCACACTGCCCGGTCGCAGCACCAGCGAGATGTTCTGCTGGTGCGACTCCAGCGCGATGCCGTACCCGAACAGGGTGGTCTGCCAGTCGAACAGCAGGGTCAGACAGGCGTCGAGGAGGGCGAGCGGGTCCCCGTCGTGGAATCGGTCGGCGAGGTGGTCGACGACCGGCCGTCCGTCGGGGGCCTCGGCGAGGAGCGCCGCCATCGGTACGACCGCCGAGTCGTCGAGCCCGGCCGGGTGCCGGCGGCACAGGACGGCGAGCAGCTCGTGACCGGCGTGCGCGTACGTCGTCTCGTCGGCGTGCAGGATGGTGTCCCGGAAACGGGGTTCACGGGCGATCACCGCCTCCAGGAGCCGTTGCCCCACCGCTCCGTCCACGAGCGTCCCGGGCTTGATGGAACGCTTGTTGCGCAGGCCCAGCGTGGCCGTGACCAAGGGGAGTTTCAGGTGCACCGACGGGTCCGCGGCCGTCGCCACCGTGCGCATCGACAGCGTCGGCACGACGTCGAGGTGGGCCCGGTCGGCGAGCACGGCGCTGTCCGAGAGGCCCGCATCCCGCAGCGCCGCGTCGAGCGGGGCGCCGACGGTCAACGGGTGCACGGGCAGCGCCACATGCGTGTGCTCCACCTCGGGCAGACCGAGCGCCTTCGGCGTCGGCCAGAACCGCGGGAGGGTGCCGGTCAGGGCGACCGCGTCCCGCGGCACGGCGAGCCAGCGCAGCGCGAACCGCGGATGGAACTCCGGGGCGTACCGGCGTAGTTGGTCCTCGCCCAGCCCCGCGCGTCCGCGCGCGGTGGGATACACGGGATGGTCGAGCCGGGCGGCGAGCGTGTCGTACGCCAGGCCGGCGGTCGGGCCGGTCCAGCGCGCCGGGTCGTCGCCGTACCGGCCGGTCAGCCGCCCGGCCACCTGTGACCGGGTCGCCGCGTGCAGCCGCAGTGTGGCCAGCGTCTGCCGGCACTCCTCGGTGAACGCGTCGAAACCGCCCCGGTCCTCCGGCTCGGCGAGCGCACGCAGCGCGCCCAGCACGCTCTCGTACGAGGTCAGCCCGCTGCCGTCCGACTCGCGTACGAGGAGGGGCAGCCGCGCGGCGTACACGCACTGGTAGCCGTCCTCGGCGACGGGCAGCAGCAGGGCGTCACCCTCCGGTGCCGCCAGCCGCAGCCAGTCGCCGTCCGGCCGGGGCACGAGCGTGCTGCGGGTGCGCAGTCCCACCACGTCCTCGCGCAGCAGGGCGCTCAGTACACGGGTCAGCAGCTCCGCCTCGCGGGTGTCCGTGGTGCTCGGCGCGGTCACGGCTGGATCTCCCAGCGCCGGGCGGCCAGGAACTCGGCCGAGACGCGGTCCACCGTGGGCTGGTCGGCGCCGGCGGCCCGCAGGACACCGAGGTAGTCGCGGTTGGTGCGGTACAGCTCGTGCCGCTCGCCCACCGCACGCAGCGGACGGTACGTCAGGTGAACGCCGTCGACGGTCACTTCGGTGGCCGCGGGGGCGCCGACGAGGGTTCCGGCGCGGTCGGCGCACGGGTACTCCAGACGCGCGGCCCCGTCGCGGCGGGCGCCCAGGCCGGCCGGCAGCGGCTCGCCGAGGTGAATGCGCAGGATGTGTTCGAAGAGCGGTATCCCGAGCAGCCGGGCCAGCAGCAGGTCGCACTGGTCGCCGATGGCACGGTAGTTGACCTCGATGATCCGCGCCCGGCTCGCGTGCACCACGAACTCGGTGTGACAGGCGCCGAACCCGACGCCCAGCGCGTCCAGTTGCTCCAGGACCTGCGCGACCACCGGTTCGGGGTGTGCCGGGACGAAGGTGAGACTCTCCTCGATGAAGTACGGCGGCGGCGACAGCTCGGTGCGGAAGCCGCCCAGGACATGGCGGGCGGTGCCGTCGCCGAGGGTCTCCAGGGTGTACAGCTCGCCGGGGAGGTACTCCTCGACGACCAGCACGGCACCCGGACGCCGCCCCCAGATCTCCTCGGAGCACGACACCAGTTCCTCGGCGCTCTCGACGAGGACGACGTCCTCGCTGGCCACGCCCTCGCGCGGCTTGAGCACGCAGGGATAGGGCGCGTCGAGCGCGGCGGGCGCGGTGAGTTCGGCCGACCACACGCTGTCCACGCCGGCCGCGGCGAGCCGGCGACGCATCTCGGCCTTGTCCTTGGTGCGCAGCGTGGCCCGCCAGTCCTTGCCGGGCAGGCCGAGGTAGGCGGCGGCCAGGGCGGCCTGGGTCTGGAGGTGGTCGCTGTTGGTGAAGACGGCGTCGGGCCGGTGGTGCGTGGAGATCCGCGTGATCACGGCCCGGAAGTCACGGACGTCGCACTCCAGGATCTCCACGTCCGGATACGCGGCCCGGTGCGCGTCGGGCTGGTCGGTGAGGACGGTGAGGTCCAGGCCCAGCCGGGCGGCGGCGGGCAGGAAGCCCTCGGTGACGGAGTCGGTCGGATTGAGGGCAAGCAGGTACAGGCGCATGACTGGGCAGGAACTTCCGCTAGCGGGCGGGGGGTCGAAGTGCGGGCCGCGCTCGTGGTGGCGGCCCGCTGCGGGCGCGTCAGGCGGTGGCGGAGTGCCGTATCGCGCTGCCGTTCGTGACGACCAGCGGGGTGGCGGTGAGCTCCGGCGCGAGGAGGGCGACGAGCGCCTCGGCCGCCGTGGCCAGGGGCGCGGGGTGGGCGCCGAGGGCGAGACTCGGCGCGGCACAGAGCGGCAGGGCTCCGAGTCCGGCGAGGAAGAGAGGTCCGTGCCTGGTCGCGGTCACGGGGCGTGAGCTTAGGTGAGGCTTGCTTTGGTGACCAAATGGCTGTGGCCCCGCTGTGACGTGCGGCTTTTTCGGGCGTGCATGGGAACCCCCTTGATCACCTCTCCAAGATCTTACAGATAAGGTAAGCCTTGCCTACCTAGCTTCTGCCGATCTGCCTGCTCTGGAGCGCCGATGTCCGTGGCCCTGAAGACCTCGCCGGACGGTGCCGTCGCCCATGCTCTGGCCGACGTGTACCGGCGCCTGAGCGGAGTCTGCGAAGCGCTCGACGTGCGGATCGCGGAGCCGGGCGGCACGGGGGCTCAAGAGGGCGTGACAGCACGGGAGCTGACATCGGATCAGCAGGTGCTCGACGCCTTCGTCGACGCCGAGGCCGCCCGCATCGAGGAGCGCTACGGGACCACCCCCCGCCGCCACGTCGCCGCCTCCCGCGCCCTGCACGACTACGCCTGGACCGTCGGACTGCTGATGAGCGGCGTCTGGTACCTGGAACGGCGGGTGCCCCGGATCCGGCCCGAGGATCTCCGGCTGGACCTCGCCTCCGCCACGTACGTGATCACCCCGGGCACCGATCTCGCCTGTCTCCCCGGCGACTCCGTGGCCGCACTGCCCGGGGTGCTGACACTGCCTCAGGAGGAGCAGCTGCGGGCCGCGTTGCGGATGGCGGTCGCCGATCACATGCGTCCGCTGCTGGCCGCGATCGGCCCGACCGCACGACGGGGTGCGCGCACCCTGTGGGGCATGGTCTCCGACGACCTCGTCTCCGGCATCTGGTACCTCGGCCGGATGCTCGGACAGGAGGGCGCCGCCCTGCGGGCCGCCACCGAGGTCCTGCCGGCCCCCGTGCCGCCGTACCCCTCCGGCGCCGACTTCCGGCACCTGGTGGGCGACGACGGCCGACGGCACGTCACCCGCACCCGCGCCGGCTGCTGCATGTTCTACGCGATCCGGCCCGCCGAGGCCTGCGTGACCTGCCCCCGCACCGGCGACGCGGAACGGCTGCGCCGACTGGAGAACTGAGCGGTCGGGCGGCTCACCCGGCCGTGGCGAGGAACTGCGTGGCGGCCAGCTCCGCGTACAGCGGGTCCGCGGCGACCAACTCCCGATGCGTGCCCACCGCCCGCACCCGCCCCGCGTCCATCACGACGATCCGGTCGGCCATCGTCACCGTCGACAGCCGGTGGGCGACCACGAGCACCGTGGTCGTGCGGGCGACATCGGCGACCGTGTCGCGCAGCGCCGCCTCGTTCACCGCGTCCAGCTGCGACGTCGCCTCGTCCAGAAGGAGCAGCCGCGGGCGACGCAGCAGGGCACGGGCGATGGCGACCCGCTGCCGCTCACCGCCCGACAGCCTGGTCCCGCGATGTCCGACCAGTGTGTCGAGGCCGGCGGGCAGGCGGGAGACCAGGCCGTCGAGCCGGGTCGTCTTCACCACCCGGGTGACGGCCTCCTCGTCCGCGTCCGGGTTGCCCAGCAGCAGATTGTCCCGCAGCGAACCCGACAGGACGGGGGCGTCCTGCTCCACGTACCCGATGGCGGAACGGAGCCCGGGCAGATCCCAGTCCGCGAGGTCCCGGCCGTCGAGCGTCACCGTCCCGGACTCCGGGTCGTAGAACCGCTCGATGAGCGAGAAGACGGTGGTCTTGCCCGCCCCCGACGGCCCGACGAACGCCGTCATGCCCTGGGCGGGCACGGCGAACGTCACCCCGTGATGGACGTAGGGCAGATCCTCCGCGTACCGGAAACGCACGTCCTCGAAGGCGACGGACGCGGGCTGCGCGCCCGCGGACGGCAGCGGCGCGGGGGCCGCCGCGGGCTCGGCGGGCAGCCGCATCGCCTCCTGGATGCGGGTGAGGGCCGCGGCACCCGTCTGGTACTGCGTGATCGCGCCGACGACCTGCTGGATCGGCGACATGAGGTAGAACACGAACAGCAGGAACGCCACCAGCGTGCCCACGTCGATCGCGCCGGTCGCGACCCGCGCCCCGCCGGCCGCGAGCACCGTGATGAACGCGATCTGCATGGCCAGTCCCGCCGTGTTGCCCGCCGCCGCCGACCATTTGGCGGCCCGCACGCTCTGCCGCCACGACTCCTCGGCCGCCGCGTGCAGCGTCCGCTCCTCACGGTGCTCGGCGCCGGACGCCTTCACCGTGCGCAGCGCGCCGAGTATCCGCTCCAGCGAGGCCCCCATCACGCCGACCGCGTCCTGCGCCTGCCGGCTCGCCTTGTTGATGTGCGGCACGATCACCCCGAGGACCGTGCCCGCGCCCGCGATCACGGCCATCGTCACGCCGAGCAGCACGGGATCCACCAGGCCCATCATGACCACCGTCGCGACCAGCGTGAGCCCGCCGGTGCCGAGGCCCACCAGCGAGTCCGTGGTGACCTCCCGCAGCAGCGTGGTGTCCGAGGTGATCCTGGCCATCAGGTCGCCCGGTTCACTGCGGTCCACGGCCGCGATCCGCAACCGCAGCAGATACGACGACAGACTGCGCCGCGCGCCGAGCACCACCGACTCGGCCGTGCGCCGCAGCACGAACGAACCCAGCGCCCCCAGCGCCGCGTTGGTGATCACCAGCGCCGACATGAGGACCAACCAGCCGGTGATGGCCCGGTCGTGCGACAGGTCGTCGATCAGCTCCCGCGCCACCAACGGCAGCATCAGCCCTGTCGCCCCCGTGACGAGCGAGAGCACGGCGCCTGACAGCAGCGCCCACCGGTGCGGCCGTACGTATCCGAGGATCAGCCGCCACGCGGGCGGTCCGGTCTCGGTCTCTGCGATGCTCACGACGCTCCCTCGGGCCTGCCTGCGGGCGGAGCGTTCAGGCTACGTCGGCCCTGACCCGAGGCGCCTCCCCGTTGGCGGCGCCTCGTGATGTCGTCCCGTTACTGATCAGTCAGACGTAGGGTCGGGGTCAGGGACAGACACGAGCCGAGGGAAGGGGCCGGCACCATGGCGCAGGAAGTACGCGGCGTGATCGCACCGGGCAAGGACGAGCCGGTGCGACTGGAGACGATCGTCGTACCGGACCCCGGCCCCGGTGAGGCCGTGGTGCAGGTGCAGGCCTGCGGGGTCTGCCACACCGACCTGCACTACAAGCAGGGCGGCATCAGCGACGACTTCCCCTTCCTGCTCGGGCACGAGGCGGCGGGTGTCGTCGAGTCGGTGGGCGCGGGGGTCACGGACGTCGCCCCCGGCGACTTCGTGATCCTCAACTGGCGTGCGGTGTGCGGGCGTTGCCGGGCCTGTCTGCGCGGGCGGCCGTGGTACTGCTTCGACACCCACAACGCCGAGCAGAAGATGACCCTCGCCTCCACCGGCCAGGAGCTGTCCCCGGCCCTGGGTATCGGGGCGTTCGCCGAGAAGACGCTGGTGGCGGCCGGTCAGTGCACCAAGGTGGACCCGTCGGTGTCGGCCCAGGTGGCGGGCCTGCTGGGCTGCGGAGTGATGGCCGGCATCGGTGCCGCGATCAACACCGGACAGGTCGGCCGCGGGGACACCGTCGCCGTCATCGGATGCGGCGGCGTCGGTGACGCGGCGATCGCCGGAGCGAACCTGGCGGGCGCGGCGAAGATCATCGCGGTCGACATCGACGACCGCAAACTGGAGACCGCCCGCTCCATGGGCGCCACCCACACCGTCAACTCCCGCCAGACCGATCCGGTGGAGGCGATCCGTGAGCTGACCGGCGGTTTCGGCGCGGACGTCGTGATCGAGGCGGTCGGCCGCCCGGAGACCTACAAGCAGGCCTTCTACGCCCGCGACCTGGCCGGCACGGTGGTCCTGGTCGGCGTGCCCACCCCCGAGATGAAGCTCGAACTGCCGCTTCTCGACGTCTTCGGCCGCGGCGGCTCCCTGAAGTCCTCCTGGTACGGCGACTGCCTGCCCAGCCGCGACTTCCCCATGCTGATCGACCTGCATCTGCAAGGCCGCCTGGATCTGGGGGCGTTCGTGTCCGAGACGATCGAACTCACCGACGTGGAGAAGGCCTTCGAGCGCATGCACCACGGCGACGTCCTGCGCTCGGTGGTGGTGCTCTGATGGCCCTTCGCATCGAACGCCTCGTGACCTCGGGCCAGT
Source organism: Streptomyces sp. NPDC058678 (assembly GCF_042714835.1). Classification (NCBI taxonomy): domain Bacteria; kingdom Bacillati; phylum Actinomycetota; class Actinomycetes; order Kitasatosporales; family Streptomycetaceae; genus Streptomyces; species Streptomyces sp. NPDC058678. The sequence continues at coordinate 58,755 of NZ_JBHXSG010000004.1, forward strand.
TCGCGCTCGACGGCGGCACCTGGGACGTCGACAACAACGTGTGGATCGTCGGCGACGACCACGAGGTGATCGTCATCGACGCCGCCCACGACGCCGACGCCATCGCCGAGGCCGTGGGTGACCGCCGGCTGACCGCCATCGTGTGCACCCACGCCCACAACGACCACATCGACGCCGCGCCCGCCCTCGCCGAGCGCACCGGAGCCACCATCTGGCTCCACCACGACGACCTGCCGCTGTGGAAGCAGACCCACCCGGACCGCGACCCCGATGCCTGGCTGCAGGACGGCCAGGTCATCGAGGCCGCCGGTGTCGACCTGCGCGTCCTGCACACACCCGGGCACGCGCCCGGCGCGGTCTGTCTGTACGACCCGGGTCTCGCCACCGTCTTCACCGGCGACACCCTCTTCCAGGGCGGCCCCGGCGCCACCGGACGCTCCTACTCCCACTTCCCGACGATCATCGACTCGATCCGCGACCGCCTGCTGGCGCTCCCGCCCGAGACGAAGGTCCTCACCGGTCACGGCGACCCGACGACCATCGGAGCGGAGGCCCCGCACCTTCAGGAGTGGATCGCCCGTGGCCACTGACGAAGCCGCCGTGTCCGCCGACGAAGTCGTGCGCCTGAACGGCTGGGCGTCCTGCGCTGCGCCCCCGACGGACCGGCCCTCGACGGCGAACGCGCGGCGCTCGGCCTGATCGGCGATGTGGAGAAGAAAATGCGTGCGGCCGGGTGACCTCGCCCTGAAAGACGACAGAAGATGTCCGGATTACCCGCCACCCTGATAGCGAGACCGATCGCACCCACAGGGAAACGGGAGGCCGGACATGCCGGAACAGTTGACGGGCAAGGTCGCACTGGTAGCCGGGGCGACCCGGGGAGCCGGGCGGGGCATCGCCGTGGAACTCGGGGCGGCCGGCGCCACGGTGTACGTCACCGGCCGCAGCACCCGGGCCCGCCGCTCGGAGTACGACCGCCCCGAGACCATCGAGGACACCGCCGACCTCGTCACCGAAGCAGGCGGCCACGGCATCGCCGTACCCACCGACCACCTGGACCCCGCGCAGGTCCGCACGCTCGTCGACCGCATCACCGACGAGCAGGGCCGCCTCGACGTCCTTGTCAACGACGTCTGGGGCGGCGAGAACCTTTTCGCCTTCGACACCCCCCTCTGGGAGCACGACCTAGACAAGGGCCTCAGGCTGCTCCGGCTCGCCGTCGAGACGCATGCCATCACCAGCCACCACGCCCTGCCGCTGCTCCTGCGCCACCCCGGCGGGCTGGTGGTGGAGATGACCGACGGCACCGCCGAGTACAACCGCGACACCTACCGCAACAGCTTCTTCTACGACCTCGCCAAGGCGTCCGTCCTGCGGATGGCCTTCGCGCTCGGGCACGAACTCGGACCGCGCGGCGCCACCGCCGTCGCCCTCACGCCCGGCTGGCTGCGGTCGGAGATGATGCTCGACACCTTCGGTGTGCGCGAGGACAACTGGCGCGACGCCACCGCCCACGTCCCCCACTTCGCCATCTCCGAGACGCCCCGCTATGTGGGCCGCGCCGTGGCCGCCCTCGCCGCCGATCCCGACCTGGCGCGGTGGAACGGCCAGTCCCTCTCCAGCGGCGGCCTCGCCCAGGTGTACGGCTTCACCGACCTCGACGGCAGCCGCCCGGACGCCTGGCGCTACCTCGTCGAGGTCCAGGACGCGGACAAGCCGGCGGACACGACCGGCTACCGCTGAGGCGTTGTGTCCCGCACCGGTGCGGGCAGTGGCCAGCGTGCCGAGTGCCCCGGGGGCAGCGCCAGATCGTCGCGTACGGCCGCGTAGTAGCCCTCGCGTCCCTGGCGTTGCCGCTCCAGCAGCGCCTGCCAGGCCTGCGGATCACGGGTCCCCTCGCGCAGGAACCGCTCCATCTCCATCACGGTGACCACCCACGTCCGGGCTCGCTCCACCACCTCCGGACTGCCCAGCAGGATCAGCGCCTCCCCGGACGGATCCCGGGCGAGCGTGGCCTCGGCCATCAAAGGTGCCGCCTCCTGCGGGGGCAACGGGTGGGGGTGCGGGTCGTTGCCGAGCTGCGCGGCGACCCGGTACGTCAGGGTGACGGACTTCTTCAACGTCCGTGCGTACTCGCTGTACACGGAGAGCTTGCGCTCCTCCCAGCGGGCCGCCTGCTCACGGTGGAACCGGGCCCGGTCGCTGCGCACGACCGCGAAGTACGAGCCGAGCGCGCCGATCACGACACCGAACAGGGCGGGGAGTTGCTGCAGGAACGCGGACATGGCGGCACGGTACCTGCCCGGTTGATCGTTCCGGCACTACCTTCGGCAGCATGACGCACACACAGCGCTTCGAGGGATACGGCGTTCTCGTCACCGGCGCGGCCCGCGGCATCGGCGCGGCCACCGCCCGCCGGTTCGCGGAGGAAGGGGCACAGGTCCTGGTCACCGACGTGGACCTGCCGGCAGCGGAGGGGACCGCCGCCGCCCTGCGCCGACCGGGCCGCACTGCGGAGGCGTTCCGGTGCGACGTGGCGGACCGGGCGTCCGTCGACGCGGCCGTCGTACACGCCGTCACCGCCTTCGGCACGCTCGACGTCCTGGTCAACAACGCCTTCCGGTGCACCCCCGACGCCCCGCTCTTCGAGGACGAGTCCGATGAGGTGTGGGCGGCCGACCTGGACGTCACCCTGACCGGCGCGTACCGCTGCGCCCGCGCCGCCCTTCCGCACCTCGCGGCCTCCGGACGGGGCGCCGTCGTCAACATCGGCTCCGTCAACGGACTGCAGGACTTCGGCAACCACGCCTACAGCGCCGCCAAGGCCGGCCTCGGCTCCCTGACCCGCACCCTCGCCGGACACGCCGCCGCGCGCGGGGTCCGCGTCAACCTCGTGGCTCCGGGCACCGTACGCACGACGGCCTGGGAGGGCCGGGACGACGAGCTGGACGCGGTGCGCGGGCAGTACCCCCTCGGCCGGATCGGCGAACCCGAGGACATCGCGGCGGCCGTCGCCTTCCTCGCCTCACGCGACGCGGCCTGGATCACCGGCACGACGCTCACCGTCGACGGCGGCCTCACCGCGGTCAACACGGGGTTCCGCCAGGCGACCGGACGACGTAGGAACGCTTAACGGTCTCTGTAGATCTTTTCACTTGTCCTGCGACGACGGTGTCGGGCAACGTTCTTCCGTGCTGTCCGACTCCCCATGGCGCAACGCCGACTTCCGCAATCTGTTCGCCGCGAGCACGCTCAGCCAGCTCGGCGTGAACGTCACCTACGTCGCCGTCCCCTTGTTCGCCGTTGCCGCGCTCGACGCCGGTCCCGGCCAGGTCGGGGCCCTGGCGACGCTGAGCACCCTGGCGTTCCTGCTGATCGGGCTCCCCGCCGGGGCCTGGGTGGACCGGATGCGGCACCGCCGGGTACTCATCGGGGCGGACCTGGCCCGCGCGTTCCTGTTCGCCTCCGTCCCGCTCGCCTGGTGGGCGGACACGCTCACGCTCGGCCAGTTGTACGCCGTCGTCCTGCTGAACGGGTGCGCGACTGTCTTCTTCGACGTCACCTCACAGAGCACCCTGCCCCGATTGGTGGGCCACGGAGCCCTCGTCCGGGCGAACACCGCCATGGTCAGCCTCCAGGCGATGGGCAACGTCGCCGGACGCAGCGCAGGCGGTGCCCTCGTCCAGTTGCTCAGCGCGCCCGTGGCCGTGTTCTGCGCGGCGGCCGCCCACCTCGCCTCGGCCCTCCAGCTCACCTTCGTCCGCCGTGAGGAGACCCCGCCCGGTCGCAGCGCCGGGCACGCCGGACTGCGCGCCCAGATCGTCGAAGGCCTGCGGCACGTCTTCGGCAACCCGGAACTGCGCGCCCTCGCCCTCACGGCCGCGCTGACCAACCTGGGCATGCAGATCGTCAACACCATGCTGCCCGTCCTCTTCGTGCGCGAACTCGAGCTTCCCGCAAGCGCGTTGGGACTGTTCTGGGCGGCGGGCGGCCTCGGCCTGCTGTTCGGCGCCCGCTGCGCCCGAACCGTCTCCGGGCGACTGGGATACGGCCGTACCCTCGGGTTGGCCGGAGTGTTCCTGGCGCCCGCCGGACTCCTGGTGCCGCTGATCGGCCACGGCCCCTGGCTGTGGATCGCCGGTGCGGGCTGGGTCCTCGCGCTGTTCAAGACCGGCATGGACAACGTCCTCGGCGTGAGCCTGCGCCAAGGAATGACGGCCGACGGCCTGCTCGGCCGTATGAACGCCACATTCCGGTTCGTCCTGTCGGGGTCCCTCGCAGTCGGCGCCGCCGTGTCGGGCCTGATCGGTGAGCTGGCCGGCGTACGCCCGGCGCTCTGGGTGGGCGGGGCGGTGCTGGCGACGGCGTTCCTGCCGGTCTACCTCTCCCCGGTACGCACCCGCCGCGAACTCCCGACCCGGCAGCAGGCACCGGCCGTCGGTGCGTCGGCACCGAAGTGACAGCACCCGGTCCACGAGTGAATGTCACCGTTTCGTCGCAGCGTGAGCGGCGCTACAACCGACGGCGCCGGGCACGGGTCTAGCTGGCGAAGAACATAGGAACGCTTGAGCAAAACCGGGCAGATTCATGCAAAAGGGAAGGACCGCCATGGGGGACATACGCCGACGGGGAGCCGTCGCACTCGGGGTAGCCGGACTGGTGGCACCGCTCACGCTCGCGCTGGGCGCCACGCCCGCGCAGGCCGCGAGCTGCACCACGCAGACCGGCCCCTACCAGAAGCAGGTGGAGAAGTTCCTCGGCCGGCCGGTCGACGGCAAGCAGTCCGCCGCCGACTGCAAGGCCATCCAGGCCTTCCAGAACAAGCACGGCATCACGCCGAACGCCGGGTACGCGGGCCCCGTCACCTGGGGCGTGATGGACCTCATGAACAAGCAGAAGGCCGTCGGCACCAAGCCCAACAAGGACGGCAAGTGTCCGGTCAACAAGGGCCGCATCGCCTGCGTGAATCTGACCCTCCAGCTGAGCTGGATCCAGGACGGCACGAAGCTCGTCTACGGCCCCGTCCCGGTCCGCACCGGCCGCAACGGCTACGAGACCCGCACCGGGCTGAAGAAGATCTACTGGCGGGACATCGACCACGTCTCCAGCATCTACGACGTGCCGATGCCCTACAGCCAGTTCTTCGACGGCGGCCAGGCCTTCCACTCGGTCGGCGTCAGCATGTGGAACCCGCCCGGCTCGCACGGCTGCGTCAACATGACCTCGGCCACCGCCAAGAAGTACTGGTCCCTGCTGAAGAACGGCGACGACGTCTTCGTGTACGGCCGCAAGCCGGGCACCTGAGGAAGGCACCCGGCCCGCGCGCGCCCCGGCTACTCGGGCGCGTCCCCGAAGTCCAGGATCTCCAGCCTGGCCCCGCCCTGCCGTGCGGAATCGTGCGCGACGATGCCCGGCAGGGTGTAGCGGGCGGCCACCCACGCGTTCACCGAGGGCAGCGTCCGCGTGTTCACGGCGGTCACGAAGTCGTCCACCAGGAAGTGGTGGCTGCCCTCGTGACCGTTGTGGAGGTTGTCGAACTCCCGCGGCAGCCGCGCCCGGTCGTGCACCGGAGCCGACCCCGAGGTGAAGGCGGCCCGAAGGTCCGGCGCGATGTGCTGGAGCGAGGGATCGTCGGGGGACATGGTGGGCTTGGGCTCGAGGAGCTCACTGATGTCCTTCACCCCCTTCTTGTCCTGCCACAGGGCGACGGTGGCGAGCTGCTCCATGCTCCCCTCCGTCCCGAAGAACCGGAATCGCGACTCCCGTATGTGGGAGGGATAGCCGACCCGCCGGAACTCGTTGGTACGGAACGAGCCGCCGCCCGCCACCTCGAACAGGGCGGTCGCGTTGGAGACGTCGTTGCCGAACTGGCTGACCTCCTTGTCGAACACGCCGTCCCCGCGGTCGTCGACGACGCCGATCGCCGACACGCTCACCGCGTGCGTCTGCCAGGCACCCAGCACCCCGCCGATCGAGTGCGTCGGATAGAGCAGCGGGGGATAGCTGGCGGTCGACTTCCAGGCCTCGCCGCCGCTGTACTGGTACGCCTCGTAGAACCCCAGGTCCATGTCGTGGACGTAGTCGCCCTCGGCGTAGAAGAGCCGCCCGAAGGCGCCCTCGGCGATCTGGTTGCGGGCGTGCACGGTCGCCGGGTTGTACTGGCTGGTCTCGCCCATCATGTACGTCAGTCCGGTCGCCTTGACCGTGTCGATGATGGCCGCGATCTCCTCGGTGGTGATCGCCATCGGGACCGCGGAGTACACGTGCTTGCCGGCGTTCAGGCCCTCCACGACCAGGGGCCCGTGCGTCCAGCGCTGGGTGAAGATCGCGACCGCGTCGACGGCCGTCGACTCCAGCATGGCCTCGTACGACGGGAAGGTGCCGGTGAGGCCTTCCGCGGCGGCGAGTTGCTCGGCCCGTTCGGGGAGCAGGTCGGTGACGTAGACGTCGCGGACGCCGGGATGGGCCAGGAACAGCTTGGCGAACTGGCCCGAGAACTGTCCGGCGCCGACGATGCCGAGGGAGAACGTCATGGATGGCGTGCCCTTCACTGGTCGATTGACTGGTCGGTTCACTGATCGAGAATCAGGTTGATCTGATCGGTGGTCTGGTCGAGGCTGCTCACGGACTTGTTGTTGCCGTAGATGTCCTGCATGGCGGGGTGCATCAACGCGAACATGTCCGCCGAGTAGTTGGTGATCGGGAAGGAGAAGGTGGTGAAGTCCTTCTTGTCGGCGACCGGCTCGGTGAAGGCCGTGACGTCGATGCCCTTCTTCTTGTAGGCGGCCACCGCGGCCTTCGTGCCGTCGGGCGTGGCCGGGAAGACGATGCCGTAGCTGCCCACGGTCTTCTGGCACGCGTCGGACGACAGGTACTTCACCCACTTCAGAGCGCCCTGCTTGTTGGGGGCGTTCTTGGTGACGGAGTCCCCGAGGCCGTTCATCATCGTGGCCCGTTTGCCGGTGGGACCGACAGGGGTGAAGGCGGTGCCCACCTTCAGGCCCTTGACGCCGTAGTACGTCGAGATCATCCAGGCACCGTCGAATGCTGCGGCCGCCTTTCCCGCGGCGACCTGCGCGTTCGCCGGATTGGCGCCCGCGCTGTAGTCCGTGAGGGGGGCCAGGTAGCCCTTCTTGGCCAGGCCGAAGTACCACTTGACGACGGACTGGAAGGTCTTGCTGTCGTACTGGTACTTCGTGCCCCACCGCTTCTTGTCGGTGTAGGTCCAGCCCGCGGAGGCGGCGAAGTTGCTCCACTGGGTCTGGCCGTCGCCGTCCCCGCCGCCGCCCGTCGCGAGGCCGTACACCTTGACGTGGTGCCTGTCGAAGCCCGGTTCGTCACCGCGCTTGCCGTTCCTGTCAATGGTGAGACGGGCGATGGCCTTCTCGAAGGTGCCGCCGTCCTTCGGGTTCCAGGAGAGGGTGTTCAGCTCCTGCGCGGTGAGCCCGGCGGTCTTGGCCATCTTCTGGTTGTAGAAGAGGGCGACCGTGTCCCAGTCCTTGGGAGCGCCGTAGCTGTTCCCGTCCTGGCCGGTCCAGTTGCCGGCGAGCCCGGACTGGTAGTCGGACGGGTCGATGCCCAGGTCGTCGAGTGGTTCCAGCACCTTGAGATCGGCGAACTGGCCGAATTTCTGGATGTGGTCGGTGAACACGTCCGGTTGGGTGCCCGCGATGAAGCTCGCGGTGAGTTTGGTCCAGTAGTCGTCCCAGCCGAGCTGCGTGATCTTCACGTTCAGTCCCGGGTTCTCCGTCTCGAAGCCCTTCGCGCAGGCCTGGTAGGCGGGCAGCTGGTTGGCGTCCCACAGCCAGTACGACACCGTGTTCGCGGACGACCCCGCGCCGCCTCCCTTGGCGCAGCCGGCCGTCAGGGACAGCGCCAAAGCTCCGGTCAACGCCACGACCGTACGAATTCGCATGCCCGTCCCCTTACTTGATTCCGGTGAAGCTGATGGAACTGACGATGCGGCGCGCGAAGATGCCGAAGAGCACGACCATGGGCAGCGCGGCGATGAGTGTGGCCGCCATGAGGCCGGACCAGTCGTAGCCGGTCTGCGGCGTCTGCGCGCGGAAGATGGCCAGTGCCACGGTGAGCACGCGCGAGCTGTCGCTGTAGGACACCATCAGCGGCCAGAAGTAGTCGTTCCAGGAGGTGATGTACGTCAGGACGCCCAGGGTGAGGACGGGAGTGGACGCCATCGGCAGCATCACCCGGAAGAAGATCCGGATCTTTCCGGCGCCGTCGAGCAGAGCCGCCTCCTCGACCTCGCGGGGCACGTTCATGAAGAACTGCCGCAGGAAGAACACCGCGAACGGCGTCATGAACATCGTCGGCAGCGAGATACCCAACAGGGTGTCCACCAGGCCCAGTTGTTTGATGAGCACGAAGTTCGGGAGCAGGGTGAAGATCGCGGGCACCATCAGCCCGGCGAGGAAGAGCCCGAACATCTTGTCCCGGCCGCGCCACCGCAGGCGCGCGAAGGCGTACGCGGCCATGGCGGAGAAGAAGATCTGGCAGACGGTGATCAGGGTGGAGACGATCACCGAGTTGATCAGGTAGCGCCAGAACTTCAGACCGCCGCCCGCCCCGCCCTGGGCTATCGCCTCCTTGGTGGACTGCAGACCCAGGGCTCGCTCGAAACCCCCGGACGTCAGGTCCACGGGCAGGGGATCGCCCGGGTGCGCGGCGAGCGCGGTGTTGGTGGACAGCGCGGTGCGCAGGATCCAGTAGAACGGCAGCAGGGTGATGAGCACGATCGCGGCCATCGCCGCCCAGGCCATGATCCGGCCGAGGGAAGGCCGGCGCCTGGTGGTGGGTCGTACGGTCGTCGTGGTTGCCACGGCAGCCATGTCGGTGTCTCCTTCCCCGTCAGCCGAGGTCGGTCTGGCCGGCCCTGGTGAGCCGGTACTGGACGAAGGTGATCGCGCTCAGCACGACGAGCAGGGCGACGGACATCGCCGAGGCGTAGCCGAACTGGAAGCGGCCGAAGGCGGCGCCGTAGATGTAGTACTGGAGCACGTTGGTGGCGTTCGCCGGTCCGCCCAGGGTCGTCACGGCGACCGTGTCGAACACCTGGAACGAACCGATCACCGTCATGATCAGTACGACCGCCAGGACCGGCCGCAGCAGCGGCATCGTGATCCGCCAGAACATCCGCCACTCGCTCGCGCCGTCCATCTTGGCGGCCTCGTACATGTCGCCCGGGATGGCCTGGAGCCCGGCGAACAGCAGCAGCGCGGTGTAGCCGACGTGCCGCCACACATTGATCAGAGCGATCGTCGGGATCGCCCAGGTGTCGTCCGCGAGGAACGGGATGCGGTCGAAACCCAGTCCCGAGATGATCTCGTTGCCGATGCCGAGCTGAGTGTCCAGGATCCAGAGCCAGACGATGCCCGCGACGACGTTCGCCATCAGGTACGGCGTGAGCACGATTCCGCGCAGCACCGCCGACTGCGTCAGCCGCTGGAGCAGGACGGCTATGGCGAGCGCCGAAACCGTCTGCACCCCGATGTTGATCAGCACGTACTCGACGGTGACCTTGAGCGAGGCCCAGAAGATCGGGTCCTGCACCATGCGCACGTAGTTGTCGAGGCCCACCCACTCGGGCGGCGTGAGCAGGTTGTAGCGCGTGAAGCTCAGGTAGATGCCCCGCAGCGTCGGCCACAGCAGGAAGACCAGGAAACCCAGCAGGGCGGGCGCGATGAACACTGCGGCGAGCCGCCCGTCGCCCCCGCGTTCGTGGACCTTCGCCCGGTCCGTCCTCGGCTTGGTCCCTGCCCTCTCGGCGCTGCCCAGGGGCAGACGCGACGGAGGGCTACTGGAGGCGATGGTCATCGGGAGACTCCCTCGTCCGCGGCGGCTCGTCCTCGGGCACTTACTTTTGTCGCGGAATAAACCAGGCGTCAAGAGGCATGCAAACATCTTTTCCAGGCCTGGCGAGAGGTCGTAGGATGGCCACATTGCTTTTACAACGAAAGAAAATCTCTGTGGGAGTCTGACCTACATGACCGCAGGTGCCGCCAGCTGGCTTCCCCTGAGCCCGGGTGAACGCTCGGTGGCGATCGAGGTGCTCGTCCACGGGCCCCTGTCGCGTACCGACCTCGCCCGACGGCTCGACCTCTCCGCGGGCAGCCTCACCCGGCTGACCAAGCCGCTGATCGAGTCCGGCCTGCTGGTCGAGGTCCCCGAGGCGGGCACCCCGGCGGAGGCCCGCCAGGGGCGCCCCTCGCAGCCGCTCGACGTCGTCGCCGAGTCCCGCTCCTTCCTCGGCTTCAAGATCACCGACGACATGGTCTACGGCGTCGTCACCACCCTCCGCAGCGACATCGTCGCCCGCCACGACCGTCCGCTCACCACCCACGAACCCGCCCGGGTCGCGGACCTGCTGGCCGAGATGACCGGGGAGCTCACCCGTTCCCACCCCCGGACCGCGGGCATCGGCATCGGGGTCGGGGGCCTGGTCCAGGACCGGGCCGTGGTGGGGGAGTCCCCCTTCCTCCACTGGCGCGAGGTCCCGCTGGCCGCACTCGTCGAAGAGCGAACCGGGCTGCCGGTCGTCGTCGAGAACGACGTCGCCGCCCTCGTCGAGGCCGAGACCTGGTTCGGTGCCGGCCGCGGCCTGGACCGGTTCGTCGTCCTGACCATCGGCGCCGGTATCGGCTACGGCCTCGTCCTGGGCGGCAAGCGGGTGCCGTACGCCGAGGAGGACCGCGGCTTCGGCCGCCACTGGATCGTGAACCCCAACGGTCCGCTCACCCCCGACGGCGAACGCGGCAGTGCCGTCTCGCTGCTGACCATCCCCAACATCCGCTACCAGGTCCAGGCCGCCACCGGCCGCGACCGCACCTACGAGGAGATCCTCGCCCTCGCCGCGGCGGCCGACCCGATGCCCGCGCGCGTCATCGAGGAGGCCGGGCGCGCCCTGGGGACCCTGGTGGCCCAGATCGCCAACTTCGTCCTGCCCCAGAAGATCCTGCTCGCCGGCGAGGGCGTCGGCGTGATGGACGTGGCCGGCAAGACGGTCGAGGAGACCATCCGTGCCCACCGGCACCCGCTGGCCGCCCCGATCGACCTGGAGACGAAGGTGTCCGACTTTCACGACTGGGCACGCGGGGCGGCCGTGTTGGCGATCCAGGTGCTGGTGCTGGGAGCGGCGCAAGTGTGAAGTCCGCCACGGCGCTTGGCATATGGACGTGATCAGCGACACGGTCCGAAATGCCCTATTGGCTCGTGATTACTCACATCGCCTTCACGTCCGGAGTCGTATGCTTCACATCATGTCCACCAGTGTTGAACCCGCTACCGAACGTTCGGCTGACGAGGTCAACGAGGAGATCAGGGCCCTGTGGCTCCGGTCGGGCGGGACACTGAACGGCGAGCAGCGCGAGGAGTACCGGCGGCTCGTCCTCGAGTGGGCCGCCGCGGCCCCGCAGTCCTCGGAAGCGGCCTGAGCGCTCCTCGAAGTCCCGCCGCCCCTCCTCGAAATCCCTCCGCTATTTCTGAGTTCCGGAGTCCGCTCCCGCCTCCCGGCGGAGCCCGCCGGGCATCACCGCGTCCGTCCGGGGCACTCCTGCCCGGATGGGCCCCCTTCTGGCACTGGCCTCGGCCGCCTGTTACGGCATCGTCGACTTCGCCGGCGGACTGCTGTCCCGGCGCGCCCACTTCGCCGCCGTCACCTTCCTCGGCCAGGTCGGCGGACTGCTGCTCGCCCTCGCGGCCGCCCTTCTTCTCCGTCCCGCCGACACCGTCCGGTCGGCCGATCTTGTCTGGGGCGCACTGTCCGGCGTGGGCAGCGGCACCGCCATGCACTGCCTCAACCGCGGCCTGAGCCGCGGCGCGATGAGCGTCGTGGTGCCGGTGAGCGCGGTCACCGGGGTCGCGCTGTCCGTGCTGTGCGGGGTGCTCCTCGGCGACCGGCCGACGCCCCTGGCGTGGGTGGGCATCGCTGTGACCGTGCCCGCGCTCTGGCTGGTCTCCGCGGGTGACAGGGAGGCCGGCGGGGGAGTGCCCGACGGTCTCCTCGCCAGCGCCGGCGTCGCCGTCCAGTACATCGCGCTCGCCCAGGCGAGTCCGTCGAGCGGGCTGTGGCCGGTGGCCGCGGGCCGGGCCGCCGCCGTACTCGTCCTGCTGCCCGGCGCGGTAAGGCACGTCGGCCGCCTGCGGATCCCGCCGCGGCTGTGCGCCCAAGCGCTCCTGGTCGGTTCGGGAGCCGCACTCGGGCTCATCCTGTATCTCCTCGCCGCCCAACGGCAGTTGCTGGCCGTCGCCGTGGTCCTCGCCTCCCTCTATCCGGCTCTCCCGGTCGTCCTCGGACTCGCTCTGCTGCACGAGAAGGTCACCCGGAGACAGACGGCCGGCCTGCTGGGGTCGGCCGCGGCCACGGTTCTGCTGACCGTCGGATGAGCCGGGCCGGTCAGCTCCACGTGGCCGAGTAGTACCGCCGGTACGCCTTGCGGTCCTGCTCCGCCCGGATGTACCGGGTGGCCACCAAGGCGATCAGGCTGCCCGCGATGACCAGTAACCCGGGACCGACGTTCCTGCTGTCCGTGAGCCGGGACAGCAGCGGCTCGCCCGCCGTCCCGCCCGCCACCGGTGCCGACGCCCCGGGATTGGCCGCGCCGGGGGCGATCGAGCTCTGTGTGGCCGAGGCCGACGGTGTCGGCGAGGGCGCCGCGCTGCCGCCCGCGGCGGGGGTCGCCACGAGCAACTGCACGTCGAGTTCGGTCAGCGCCTTCGTCACCGGCTGGAAGAACGTCGTACCGCCCGCCTGGCAGTCCCCGCTGCCGCCCGAGGTCACGCCGAGCGCGATCCCCTCGGAGAACAACGGCCCCCCGCTGTCCCCGGGTTCGGCGCACACGTTCGTCTCGATCAGGCCGGTGACCGTTCCCTCGGGGTAGTTGACCGTCGCGTTGAGCGCGGTCACCTGGCCGTCGCGCAGCCCGCTCGTACTGCCGCTGCGGAACACCCGCTGCCCGACGGACGGATCGGCCGCGCCCGTGATCTGCACTCCCTTGCCGTCACCGATGGCCACCACGGCGGCACCGTCGCCCGCCCGGCCGTCCGCGTACTGCACCAGGGAGTAGTCGTCGCCCGGGAAGCTCTGCGTGACCGTCTTGCCCACCTGCTCGTTGCCCCCGTTGTCCGCGAACCAGACGGAACCGGTGGGTCCGCAGTGCCCGGCCGTGAGGATGAAGTCGCGCTGCCCGTCAGTCACGTTGAAGCCGGCCGAACAGCGTCCGGCCGTCGACAGAATCGGCAGCGCGCCGTTGAGGCGGGGGGTGAACGTGCCCTCGGTGCGTTCCATACGGACGAAGGCGCCGATGCCGTCCGCGACCCGCGTCATCCTGGACCAGTCGGCGGCCGAGACGGTGCTGTCGCCTCGGACCACGATCTGGTTGGTCCGGTAGTCCATCGCCCAGGCCGTGCCGGCCACCCGGGGCGCCGAACGCAGCGTCTGAGTCGCCGACTTGAGCTCGTTCATGCTGTGCGAGACGACCTTCGGCTCGGCCCCCGCGCTGCGGACCTCGGCGGCGGCCTTCGGGTCGGTGACCGCGACGACCGGCCGGCCGTCGTCGCCGATCCAGGTGCCCGCCGTACGGGAGCTCCCGAGCCGCGAGACGAGACCGGCCCCCGTGTCGGCCGCCTCCTGGGCGTACGTCCGCGGGACGGCGGCGTCCGGAGACTCGCTCGCCATGGCCCGTGTGACCATCGTGCCTCCCAGGAGGAGTCCGCCGACGGCCGCCAGCCGTGTCACTCGCCGGACGACCCGTCGTCGTGCGTGCCTCATGCATGGCTCCCGAACCCGAACACACGGTGTGAACACCGCGGGGCCCTCCGGTCGTTGAGCACCCACCATCCATACGCGGCCGGAGACCGCCGTGTTCACGGCACACGTGATCTCTCCGAATCCGCCGAGGCGCGCCCCCCTCCCCCCACCGGCCTCGACCGGCCGACAGGACGGCGGAGTCGACGGGTGCGCCGCCCGGCTCGGGCCGGAGCCGCGCCCAGTTGAGCTCGTCGCTCCTCACGGACGCCGTACCGACGTCGGGGCGCAACGGCGTGGTGAGCGCCAGATCGCCGCGTCCGTTCGGCTCGTCCGAACCGATCCTGCGGGCGACACCCGCGAGGAAGCCGGCGAGCCACACCCCCGGATCCTGACGCGCGATCACCATCCGCACCCCCGCCGGCCGACCCCGGTCCGCCGGGCCGACACCGACGTGCCGGGCCGACCCCGGTCCGCTGGACCGACCCCGACGTGTCGGCCAGGCACCTGCCCGCGATGGCGTGCCGCCCCGGCGAGGCCACCTACTGGCCCGGCTCGACTGCCGTGCACTGGATCTCGGCGACCCGGCGGACGTGTTCCAGCGGCGCGGCCGGGCGGCGCTCAACTCCGGGCTCCCGTGCGGCACCGGCGGGGCCGGACACGCACACCTGGCTGCGGCGACTTCGCCGGAGATCATCGAGCGGGGTGTGCGACGGATGGCGGCGGCGCTGCGCTGACGCGGCCGCGCGCGGCCGCGGGATGCCGTGGACCGCTCGGCGTGCCGCTCCGCCCTCTCCCCGCCCGGTGCGACGGCCTAGACTGCCCGCCATGGACGACACGCCGCTGGAGCGGCTCGGTGCGGGCAAGTATCTGCTGATCACCAGCTATCGGAAGAACGGCACCGGAGTCGCCACCCCCGTGTGGGTGGTCCGCGACGGGGACGCGCTCGGTGCCTGGTCGGCCGCCGACGCCTGGAAGGTGAAGCGGATCCGGGCGCGCGGTGACGTCCTGGTCGGTCCCTGCGACGTGCGCGGCAACCCGACCGGCGACCAGATGCCCGCCTCCGCCGAGATCGCCGACGCTGAGACCACCGCCCGCTACCGGCGGCTGATCGCCCGCAAGTACGGCATCGTCGGCCGCCTCACCCTCCTCGGCAGCCGGCTGCGCCGGGGTCTGGACGGAACGGTCGGGATCCGCGTGACGCTCTGACGTACGGGACACGGACCTCCCGGCCCGTGCCCCGTACGCGAGCGGCTTACGACGCGTCCAGCACCGTGCCCGTCAACACCGGGCGGTCCGGCAGCGGCTCGGCGTCGAAGTCGGTCGGCACGAGGCGCATGGACTCCGTCGGTTCGGCCAGCTGGTCCCGCACCGTCTTCACGGTGAAGTCGATGCTCGTGCTCCCGGCCGGGATGCTCATCCACACCCACAGGTTCGCGTCGGACAGCGGGCGCTCCGGGTCCGGCGAGTCACCGGAGTGGTCGAGGAGCCACTGCGGGTCCACGTCCTTGGTGGACAACTCGGCGCCCTCGGAGACCGCAAGCACCCGGACCGGCTGCCAGATCTCCACGTCGGCGGGCTCGGCCAGGGACATCCGCCAGGTCAGCGTCTCCCCCTCGGTCACCCGGTCCGCGACCGGCGTCAGGGTGATCTCGGGTTCGGGGTCGTCGTTCTCCGCCGTCACGCCGCCCCGGTGCGAGCCGACCACCGCGTTGCGTACCGCCTTCACGACGATGTCGTGCCGCACGTCGTCGGCGAAGCGCGTGTTGCCCTTCACCTCGACCGGTACGTCGATGGCGTTGCCGCCGGGCCGTACCGTCACCAGCTGGTCCGTGACAACGTCGGTGTCCGGATCAAGGACGTACACCCGGACCTGGCCGCTGCCGCGCCCGGAGATCTCGACCGGGACGCGGTAGGTGCGGGTGCTCGAGTCGCCCTCCTTGACGAGCGTGCGGCCGACGTCGACGCGCGGTAGCGCGGCCGCCTTCACCGCCGGAGTACCGGGGGCCCAGCCCCAGGCGTCCATCAGCCAGGCCTGTCCCGACTGCGAACGGGGCGTCAGCTCGAGGGCCCTGACGTGCCGCAGGTCGAGACCGGCCCGGGTGGCCGCGGTCAGCGGGACGCGGACCTCGCGCGCCCAGTACGAGGCGGTGCGGTTGCTGCCGGGCAGCCCGTCCACCTGTACCCGGCCGAGCGTGGCCCGGCGTCCGGCAGCGTCGGTGACGGACACGTCGAGCTTGGTGCCGGTCGTGTTCGGCGGCACGAAGACCCGTAGCGCCAGGTCCTTGGAACCGGCGAGGGAGAGCGGCTTCGCGGGGCTGACGCGAGCAGCCGTACCCGGCGCCGACCACTTCAGCGCGACCGCGCGGCGGCCGGTCTCCCGCCCCGTCTCCCACCACGCGAAGTGCGGCGAGGAACCGGCGGCCTCGGGGTCCAGGCAGGCGACGGCCGGGTCGGGGTCGATCGCCGAACACAGCTTGGCGCCGGTCACCTTGACCGGGCCGTCCGGCAGGAACCCGGCACCGCGGCGCGCACCGACCGCGTGGGTCAGCACGCGGGCGGGATCGGCGGAGGGGGCCCGCCTGCCCGAGCCGTCGAGCAGCGGACGCACCCGGTCGTCCCCGCCGACGAACAGCCTGGCCGCGGCGGCGACGTAGGTGGCCCCCGCCCGATGCTGCTGGTCGGCGGTCAGCCGGGTCGCGGTGCCCGCCGAGCACACCGGGTCCGGCTGCTCCTCGTCCTCCCAGAAGTCGTCCCCGGCGGGCGCCTCGGCCTGGCCCGGCGTCCACTCGCTGTTGAAGTAGTTGTGGTTGGCGCCGACCATGTAGACGGCACTGTGCAGCGCGGTGCCCCCACTGATGCCACGTGTCCCGTCGACGTACACCTCGCCCTGGAGGTCGGACACGTCGCCGTCGCAGCCCGGCAGGATCGTCACCGAGGGCACGTCGGCGACCGGATTCTGGCCGAAGATCGTCGGTCCGATGAGCACGGTGCCGCGCACCTTCCAGCGCACCGGGCCTCGGTAGCCGTCCTGCGCGGCGGGCGGCGGGTAGAGGCTGTCCATGGCGGCGCGGTTCACACCCTCGCCGCCCCGCGAGTGGCCGACGAGCAGGACGCGGGAGAGGTCCGCCTTCGGCGCTTCGCGCACGACGGCCGGGGCGGTGGCCCGGTGCGCGGACCAGTCGGCCCATCGGGCCAGGTGTTGGCGCACCAGAGACGAACGGGCCTGGGCGCCGCCGTCGTCGGCGGTCCAGTCCTGTCCGTTGATGCCGTTGGCCGAGATCGACACCGTCACATAGCCCTGCGAGGCCAGGAGTTTCTGGTCACGCAGGTAGCCCTTGTGACTGGGGATCGGCTTCGTGCCGACCGGGCAGGGCCAGTCACCGGTCACGTCGTCCTCGGCGCCGGGCTTGTAGCAGGTGGCGTGACGGCCGTGCAGGAACAACGCGAGCGGGCGACTGCCGGTGGCGCCCCGCGGGGCCACCACCTCGGCACGCATCTCGACGGGAGCGGCGAACCCGGGCAGTTTCACCGGGTCGAGGTCGTATGCGCCGGTGACCGTGCGGTACGAGCCGGGCTTTCCGGGGTCGACACCGCCCGCCGGCAGTGCGGCCGGCGGCTGCCTGGCGGCCAGGGACTCCCGCTCACGGGGCTGGGCGGGCCCGTCGGCCGGCGCCGTATCCAGCCGGCGCCCGCTCGCCAGCACCTGAAGGTCGGTCAGACGCTCCGAGGGGGCCTCGCCGAGGTCCAGCCGGAACGTCCGGCCGTCCTTCCCGGCCTTCGGCACCCCGAGCAGCCGGCCCTCGGCATGGAACTCGACACGAGCGTCCCCCATGGGCACGGGCTTCGGCGCCCGCCAGACCAGCTCACGGGCGGCACCCTCCCCGCCGAGCCGCCAGCCCGGCGGCAGCCCGCCGTCGGCGTTCGCGCTCAACGGCCCTGCTTCCGTTGGCTGTCGAGCCTGTGCCAGTCCGGGCGATCCCGCCAGGGCCGCCAGCACCGCCACGGCGGTCACACATATTCGCCGGGCACGGATCAATGGTTCCCCTCCTCAAAACCCAAGCGCAGGCGCCCCGTTCGTCCCGGGAGCCTCTCGCGTCACAAAGGACGGAAGGGAGGGGCTGTGGGTTGTCTGTGAAGCGGAGCAGTCGGCGGCCGAGCGATGCGATCAAGCCAGTGGGAGGGGGAGGACTAGTGGGCAGCGCGAAGGGGGAAGCGCTTTCCATGAGCCGAACCACCCACCACCGCGCAGCGATCGTCGGTACCGGTCACCGCGCCCAGATGTTCACCCGGGCTCTCGCCGAACGCCCCGACCACCGCGTCGCCGCCCTGTGCGACCCGAGCCCGACCCGGATGACCTTCCACAACCGGCTGCTCACCGAGGCCGGCGAACCCGCGGCCACCCAGTGGGAACCCGACGACTTCGCCGACCTGCTCGCCGAAGAGGACATCGACGAGGTCGTCGTCACCACCGTCGACGCCGAACACGACCGCTACATCGTCCCGGCTCTGAAAGCCGGCTGCCGGGTGGTCACCGAGAAACCCATGACCGTCGACGCCGAGCGCTGCGCCCGCATCCTCGACACCGTCCGCGCCACCGGCAACACCCTGACCGTCGCCTTCAACTACCGCTTCAACCCCGCCCACGAGAAGGTCCGCTCCCTGCTCGCCGACGGCACGATCGGCGACGTCCTGTCCGTCCACTTCGAGTGGCTGCTCGACGTACGCCACGGCGCCGACTACTTCCGCCGCTGGCACCGCGAGAAGCGGCACAGCGGCGGCCTCATGGTCCACAAGTCCGGCCACCACTTCGACCTGGTCAACTGGTGGCTCGCCGACCGGCCGCAGGAGGTCTTCGGCTACGGCCGGCTCGCGTTCTACGGCAGTGAGGCGGGCGGGCGCCACGGACTGCGCCGCGAGTACGACCGCGCCCACGGCGCCGCCCCGGCGGCCGAGGACCCCTTCGCCCTGGACCTCGCGGCCGACGACACCCTGCGCGCCCTCTACCTCGACGCCGAGCAGGACGACGGCTACGTCCGCGACCGCAACGTCTTCGACGGCCCCGTCACCATCGAGGACGACATGGCGGTCCTCGTCCGCTACGCCCGCGGCGCGACGATGACGTACCACCTGACCGCCTACTCCCCGTGGGAGGGCTACCGGGTGATGTTCAACGGCAGCGCGGGCCGGCTGGAGCTCGAGGTGGAGGAGAGCCGCTGGCAGCCGCCCCGCATCCGGATCACCTCCGGCAGCGGCGCCCTGCACGGCGACAGCGCCGCCGAGCACGCGGGCGGGGCACGGCTCACCCTGCGTCCGCTGTGGCGGCCCCCGGTCGACGTTCCGCTCGAAACCGCTCACGAAGCCCATGGCGGAGGCGATCCGCGGATGCTCGACGCGCTCTTCGGGTCCGTGGCCGCTGGGGCGCCGACGGACATCGCGGCCGCAGGACACCCGACGGCCACCGAACGCGACGGTGCTCTCGCGCTGGCCGTCGGACTGGCCGCCAACCGGTGCTTCGAGACGGGGCGGCCGGTGGGGGTGGAGGAGGTGGTACCCGGCGTGTGAGCGCGGTGCGGCGCTGCGTCGGGGAGGCCCGGCGGCCGGTGCGGCGTGGGCACCGCCTGCGTTGATCCGGCCGCGGATCCCGCCCGGCCATAGATTCCCGCCCCGCCGCCGCTTCCCGCCGGCGGGTGGTTCCCGACGGGGTCGACGCTCGTCAGCTCCAGGCGCGATAGGGCTCGTCGAGCAGCTGGAAGACCGGCTCGCCCCGGACCGGGTCCTTCGCGGTGGACAGCCGGACCCGGTCCCCGCTGTGGATGCCGATGGGCGGGCCCATGACCCGGCCCCGCAGGACGAAGCCCTCGGCCATCTCGATCAGTGACACGTTCCGGGCGGCGGGGGTGTTGCGGTGCACCACCGTGGAGTGGCGGACCGTCCCGGTGCCCTCGCTGCGCTCTGTCCGCAGGTCGCTGCCCTGGCAGACCGGACACAGCAGGCGGTGGTACATGGCGGTGCCGCACCAGGTGCAGCGCTGGAAGAGGATGGCGTCCGTGTCCGCGCTCCTGCGATCCGGCGTCCTCGGATCCAGTAGGCCCGTCGCGAAGCCGGCTGACTGACGGACAACGCTTCCTGAGGGGTGGTACACGCTGGTCAACTCCCTGCGCTCGGCCGGAATCCCACGTGCGCGGATCACCGTGCACGCACGTGCCCGGTCGCCGTGCCACCGTGCACGCCCTCAGCGTATGGCACTCAGTGCCACTCGTAAAGGCACTCCGTACCCCTGATCTGAAGAGCTTCGGCTGATCCGCGGGGCGTCGGCGCGGAGGTGCGCGTGCCGGGGCTGACGTCAGTCGCGCGCGAGCGTCGTCTCGATCTCCTGGACGACCCGCCACAGCGGCGCCCCGCGCCGGGAGACGACGACCACCACGTCCTCCGGCTGCTCGCCGGCGAGAGAGGCGGGCGGGCTGCCGAAGGCGGACTGGACATAGCCGAGGGCGTGGTCGACCGTCGTGCTCGCGTCGCCCTGTCCGTCCGAACGCAGCCAGGAGCGCAGCGCGTTGTTGTGCGCCGCGACCACGGCGGCGGCGATCACGTCGGCCTGCAGGGTCCCGTCGCGGCGGCCGGTGAACCGGCCCCGCAGATACTCGGCCAGGGCCCGCTCATAGCGCCACACCACGGACAGCTCGTACGCGCGCAGGCCCGGCACCTTCTTGGTCAGGCGGTAGCGCTGCACGGAGAACGTCGGGTTCTCGGCGTACATCCGAAGCACCATGCGGGCCGCGTCACAGACCCGCCCCACCGGTTCCTCCTCGTCGTCGCCGGCGGCCAGGAACTCCGTCATGTCGGCCAGGCACCGCTCGTGGTCCGGGAAGACCACGTCCTCCTTGGAGGGGAAGTAGCGGAAGAAGGACCGGCGTCCGACTCCGGCCAGCGCCACGATGTCGTCGACCGTGGTCTGCTCGTACCCCCGCTCCAGGAACAGCCGGAAGGCCGCCGCGACCAGCGCGTCCCGCATGGGCGGTTTCGCGACCGCCGCCTCCGCCTTCTCGCCGCGACGGGACGCCGCGCTGCTGGAGCTCATGGACGGGAAAGTAGCACCTGACCGCGACGGATGGCACTCAGTGCATAGATATGGGGGAACTGAGTGCTCTGCGTATTCGCCAAGTCGCCGTCGAGGCATCGCCCGCCGGGATCGCGGCCGCCGGAAGGGGCGCCTTTTCGTTCGACATACACCAGTCGCATACGATCGGCTCCCCGCGCCTCCGAGGAGTCCCCCATGCCGGCCGCCCGCCCCCGCCTTCTGTACGTCACCGACCTGGCGTACCAGGCACGCGGGCGGCGCTACTGCGACGAGGACATCTTCCTCACCGCCCGTCTGCGCGAGGACTTCGACCTGGCTCTGTGCCACCCGCGGGACGCGGCCGCGCTGATGGACGCCTTCGTCGTCGTCGTCGTCCGCAACAGCGGTCCGGTCCTCACCCACCAAGAGGCGTACGACGCGTTCCGTGCGCGGGCGCTCGCCAGTGGTGCCCGCGTCTACAACCAGCTCTGCGGCCGGGCCGACATGGTCGGCAAGCAGTACCTGCTCGACCTGAGCGCCGCCGGACACCCGGTCATCCCCACCGTCGACCGCCCGGAGGACCTGCACCGGCTGCCCGAGACGGAGCGGTACGTCGTCAAGCCCAAGCTCGGCGCCGACTCCGTGGGCCTGCGGATCGTCCCCGCGGACGGCGTGCGTGACCTGGTGGACGGGAGCGTCCTGGTGCAGCCGTGCATCGACTTCGCCTACGAGGTGTCCTTCTACTTCGTCGACCACCGCTTCCAGTACGCCCTGTACGCGCCCCACCCGGACCGGCGCTGGCAGCTGGAACCGTACGGACCCACCGCCGACGACCTGGAGTTCGCCCAGCGGTTCATCGACTGGAACGCCATCGACCACGGCATCCAGCGGGTCGACGCCTGCCGTGCCCCTGGCGGGGAACTCCTGCTCGTCGAGCTGGAGGACCTCAACCCCTACCTGTCCCTGGACGCCCTGAGCGACAGGGACAGGGACGCCTTCGTCAGCGCGATGAAGGCGTCCCTGCACCGGTTCCTCGCCGCGGAACCGCCCGCGGTCGCCCCGGCCTGACGCCGCGTGCTCTCCTCCCGGCGCAGCTGTCAAAGCCCCGGGCACTGAACTCCCCGTGCGGCAGGCGCGTATCACTTCCCGGGGGATGCCGGCGGTCCCTGCGAAGGGGACGGAAGGAGAGCTGTATGCCGACACCTACCGAGCGCGGGCAGCCGCCCGAGCGACCCGGAGGCGAGCCGCTCGAACCGGTACGGGTGCTGCGACCACGCAACACCGACGCCCTCGCGGAGCTCATCAGGGAGTTCCGGGAGCAGAGCGGGGGGTACCGGGAGCCCGTCGACGGCTATGAAGTGGTGGCGCTGCCTCGCCCCGAGGCGGAGACTCAGGAACTGCCTCCCGTCACCGGCCACGGGCGGGTGACGCCGCGCGGCGGTCACCCGGCGCCGCGAGACGGTCATCCGCTGAGGGGCGGTGGCCGACCGGTACGGGGCGGCGGCCCCGTCGGACAAGTGCCCGGCCTGCGTCGCACCACCGTCGTGGCTGCCGTGGCCGCGGCGGCGCTGGTCGGCTTCGGCTGCGCGTTCCTGCTGCCCGACCGGAGCGACGCCGAGGCGGCACAGCCCCCGCTCCCGTCCACGACCGCGTCCGCTTCCGCCGCGCCCACGCCCACCGCCTCGGCCGCGACCGACCCCGACGGCCCGGGCACCCTCCGCGAAGGAGCCGCCGGGCCCGAGGTGACCGACCTCCAGCAACGCCTCCTGCGCATCCCGGACGTCTACGACCAGGGCTCCACCAGCGGCAGCTACGACGCCGACCTGACCGAGGCGGTGGCCCGCTTCCAGGTCTGGTACGGCATCCGCGGCGACGAGACCGGCGTCTACGGCGACGACACCCGACTCGCACTGGAGTCCCGTACGGGCGGATGACGGGAGGCCGTTCGGACGGTTCGTCCACGTGTCCGGACGGCCTGGGCGGTCGTGCCGTGGTCACCTGGAACCGGGGTACCCACCGCGTGACACCCACCGAACGGGAGCGATGCGAACATGGCGGCTATGGACGCGTTCACCGACCGGCTGGACCCGGACATGTGTGTGGTGACCGCCTCGGCGGGCGGGGACCGGGCGGGCTGCCTGGTCGGGTTCGCCTCGCAGTGCTCCATCCGGCCGGTGCGGTTCGTGGTGTGGCTGTCCCAGGCGAACCGCACCTACCGCGTGGCACGGGACGCGCCGTTCCTCGCCGTGCATCTGCTCACCCGCGAACAGCGCGAACTCGCCGAGCTGTTCGGCGGCCGGACCGGCGACACGACGGACAAGTTCCAGCACGTCGGCTGGCGGGAGGAGCACGGCGGGGCGGTCGTCCTGGACGACGCGGCGGCCTGGTTCGTCGGCGCGGTCGTGCGGGACGTCGACGGGGGCGACCACGTCGGCTTCGTCCTCGCCCCGGTGGCCTGGGGCGAGCGCGAAGGGGCCGGCGAGCGACCCCTGCTGCGCCTCGACGACGCCCTCACCATCGCACCCGGTCACCCGGTGGACTGACGTTACGCACCGCTACTCGAACACCGGGCAACGCGTCGGGAAAGTGGTGGTGAGCGCGGAGCGGGTGGCATCACCATGGGGAACTCCCTGTGCGAGGGACCCTGCACCGCCTGAACCGAAGGCCACGCCGATGAGCGGCTCCCGTATCCCGGGCCTGGTACTGCCCGCCGTGTTCCTGCTGGCCTTCGTCGTGGGCGCGTTCTGGTACTGGCGACATCGCGGGGACGAGTGAACGACGACACGGTCCGCCCCGGCCGCCGCTCACTCCGGCTCGGTGGGCACCCGGATGTCGACCACACAGACGTCGTCCCGCCGCTCGCCCTCCAACACCGCGGCGAGCAGCGGGCTCAAGGAGCCGGGCTTGTCCGTGTGGTGGGCGACGACCGACTCGGCGAGCCGCGTCAGGCCCAGGTCGATGCCCTCCGCGGGCCGCTCGACCAGCCCGTCCGTGTACAGGATGAGCCGGTCCCCGGGCTCCAGGTGGCACTCCGCCTCCTGGTAGACCGGCGAGGAGCTCGCCCCGATCAGCATCCCGCGCGGGCGGTCCAGATAGCGCACCTCGCCGTCGCGGAGCAGCAACGGCGGCGGATGGCCCGCCTGCGCCCACACCAGCCGGCGCTCGCCGGGGGTGTAGCGGGCCAGGACCATGGTCGCGGTGCCGTGCGAGTCGCGGGAGTGCAGCAGCAGCGTGTTGAGGCGGGCCAGCGCACCGGTCAGTGACGAACCGGTGATGACCATGCCCTTCGCGGTGAAGCGCAGCTGCGCCATCGTGGCGACGGCGCCGATGCCGTGCCCGGCGACGTCGCCGACCACGAACAGGGCGTCGCCGTCGGGCAGTTCGATGGCGCTGAACCAGTCGCCGCCGACATGGATGCCCGACTGGGCGGGCAGATAGGCCACTTCGACGCGCAGGCCGGCCAGCCGCACCGGCCGGGTGGGCAGCGGCAGCAACGCGTGCTGCAGCCGGGCGGCCAGCGTCCGCTCGGCGCGCAGGACGCCGTGCTGGGTCAAAATCTCCTGCTCGCTCTCCAGGAGGGCGAGCTCCGCGCTGCGCTGCGCGGTGAGGTCCTGCACGAAGCCGTGCACCTCGACGGGTGTGCCGTCGACGGCCGGGACCGTCTCGGCGACGGCCCGCAGATGCCGGACCCCGTCGGCCGTCCTGATCCGGAAAGGGACGTCGCACCGGCACCCGTCGTGCACGAGTTCCCGGACGGAACGGATCAGTGCCGGCACGTCCTCGGGCAGCGCCAGGCCCGGGAGGTCGGTGAGCTGGACCGGGCCGTGCGCGGGGTCCCGGTCGAGGATGTCGAAGACCTGGGACGACCAGTTGACCTCGTGTGTGACCAGGTTCCAGGTCGCCCAGCCCAGGTTGCCCAACCGCTGCACGTCCGCCAGCCGCTGCTCCTGCCGGTCCGAGGAGTCCTGCCGGACCCAGGCCAGGACCAGCCCGTCGCCGAACCGCGCCGCCCGGACCGAGTACGTCGAGAGCTCGGCGCTGCCGGCCACCACCTCATGATGGGCGAACGGTGGTCCCTCGAACGGCTCCCCGGTCGCCAGCGTGCGCAGGCATCCCTGCCACAGCTCCTCGCCCGCCATGCTGGGGAAGCACTCCAGGACCCGATGGCCCACCAGCTCGTGGCCGGTTCGTCCGACGATGTCGGCCGCGTCCTGCGTCGCCGCGTCGATGCGGTAGTCCTCCACCTCCCCCGAGACGGCGGTCAGCGGAGACAACAGCATCGCCGCACCCGGCAGTGCGTCGAACACCGCCTGGACGGCGCCGTCCGCGGCGTGCTCCCGCCGGGTTCCGAAGGCCCGAAGCCGGCCGGCGCACAACCGGGCGACCGCCCGCAGGAGCCGTCGGGCCGACGGTGTGAACGGCCCGCCGCGGTCGCGCAGGACGCCGATGCAGACCTCGGCCGTGTCCCCGGCCGGCACCGGCAGCCAGGCGCGGGAGCGCCAGCGCTCCGGCGGGTCCCCGATCAGCAGGTACCGCTGCCGGTCCGAGTCGAAATCCTCCAGCCAGCGCGGCTCCCGTGCGCGGAGCGAGTCCAGGGCGGCGACCCCGGGCAGCGGGGGCACCTGACGCCACTGCGTCGCCAGGGTGTCGTCGATCCCTGAGTGTCCGATGAGTTCCAGCCCCCCGGCGGGTAGGTGCCGGAAGATCATGACCGCGTCGGCGCCCACCTCGGGCCTCAGGTGGTCCAGCAGACACCGGGCGAGGTCCTGCGGGGTGCCGACGCGGACCAGGGCCTCGCCGAGCCGGCCGAGTGCGACGTAGGTGTCGTCAGTACTGTCCGGATCATCCGTGTCGAGCCTGTCCCGGGTGGCCGGCAATCCGGTAGCGGAGCCGTCGACGGGGAAGGTGGCGGTGGCGGAGGCCGCGGACGCGGTGGCCTGGGGCTGCGGTCCGGCGTGCTGCAGCGGGGGCACCACCTCGCCGAGGGTGATCCAGCACTCCTCCAGCAGCGAGCGGTTCCCGGCCTTGGCGCGCTGCTGCAGCTCCTCGCCGGCGGCGTTCGGTGTGCAGCCGGTCAGCGCCATCAGCGCACCCTTGGCCCGCTCCAGAACGGCCGACGTCGCCGCCTGGTCACGCAGCCGGTCCATCTCGGCGCGCTGACGGGCGACAACCTTCGCCAGCGCTGCCATGTCGGGCGCGGCGCCGGGGTCTGGGCTGGCGGGCTCGCTGGTCACGTGTTGAGCATGGCACACCGTGGGTGTGTCGATCGCGGACTTGTGCCCGCAGATCGCACGCACCGGCGACGCCGGGCCCGGTAGCCGGCCCGCCGCCCCGCGGGGCCGGACCCCTGTCAGCGGTCCGGCGGTGGGTACAGCCACAGCCGCAACACGCGGCTCAGCAGTGGCATGACCAGGTACGTCAGCACCGGCAGCAGTACCACCGGGAACACCGCGGCGCGCAACGGAAGGGGCCACGTCATCGTGTGGGGGGCCACCAGCCACTGGATCAGGAGCGTGCACGGATAGGCGCCGAGGAAGGTGGTGAGCACCATCTTCCACCGGTGCGGGGCCTGCACGGTGGTGCCCGGAAGGCCGAACCAGGTCTCCATCCCGGTCGTCGACTGCCGCTCACTGCCGATCTCCGTCGCGACGCCCTCGATCCGCTCGTGCCACGTGGCCCGCTCGTCCGACTCCAGCCAGGCGGCGAGCCGGTGCGGATCCGACCAGCGCAGCACCGCGTGGAAGCGGTGCCCGTCCTCGGGCCGCAGCCAAGAGACGCCCTCGTTGCCGGGGAAGCGTCTGGCGCAGCGGGTGATCCCGTGCGTCCACTGCTCGAACTCCTGCTCGTGGCCGGGGCGTACCCGCCAGGTGAGGACCGTGGTGACCGGATCGCCTCGCCGTACGTCGGTGGTGCTCATGCTCACCACGGGTGCCACGCGAGCCGCGGCTCATGCCCCCGGGCCGCTCGTGAGGCACCGGGTCACGCGCCGGGCAGCCGAGGATCGCGCCGTGTCAGCGTCCGTGCCCGTGCTCGATCAGGGCCTGGGTGACCGCCCGCACGCTGCGGGCGATGTGCTGCAGCTGCAGGACCTCCGCCGCGTACAGCTTGATCGTGTGCTCGATGACCGACTCCGGAAGACCGAGCCCCGGCAGGTCGGCGCGTGCGGTCTGCAGGGCGGTGCGGGCGACCCGCACCTCTTGCTGGACCTGGATCTGGGCATGCCGGGCGAGCAGTACGGGATGACGGATGAGGGCCGGGTAGCTGGCGTAGCGCGCCGGCACCAGTTCGCGCAGCCACTTGGCGGCCGAGCGCTCCCAGTCGTAGCTGCCGGGGTTCTTCACCTGACACGGCCAGTCCGGGCTGAGCCGCTTGGTGGTTCGCGTGGTCGTCAGGGTCATGGTCATCGCTTCCGGGTGTGCGTCGTCGTGCGGGGTGGTCCGACGGGTTGGCGCGGCCCCGGTCCAGGGGATGACCGGGGCCGCGACGACGGGCGCTCGCGCAGGCGATGCCCGACCGAACACCCTGGGCGCCGAAGCGGGTAGGAGCCGGCGGCTTCAGGTGTCCGTGCAGGGGCCCGCGACGTCGGACGGTGCCCACGCGGCGTGTGGTGCGGCATGCGCATGAGCGGACCGTCGTCTCTGTACGGGCGGATGCGGGTGCGGAACGTGTGTCCCGGAATGACCGGGGGTGCGATCCGTGAGCAGTATTTATATATGCCGTCCGCTTTGCAAGAAGCATGAAAACATTCATGCGCGCTATGAGACGGATGGTCCCCGTGTGTCCGATGTAGGGGTGGGGGGAGGTCAGTCCCGCAGGAAGAACTGGTGCTGGTCGGAAATGTGCTCGTAGTCCTCGAGCCGGGCCTGCGTGCGCTCCGGATCGGCGTCGGTCATGGCCTGCAGCAGCGCGGCGGCCATCACGCCCGGCGCGGCATAGGAGTCGAAGACCAGACGGGACCCGGTGCCGGTGGCGAAGACGGCGTCCGCCTCGTCGGCCACCGGTCCGAGCGCCAGGTCGGTGATCAGCGCCACCTTGAGTCCGGCGCTGCGCGCGACCCGTACCGCGGTCAGCGTCTCCTGGGCGTGCCGGGGCATCGAGAACGCCAGCACCCAGGTGCCGCCCGCCTCGCGCGACTGGAGCAGGGCGTCGTAGGCGACGCTGCCGCCCCGGGTGACCAGCCGCACGTCCGGGTGGACCCGGCGTGCCGCGTACGCGAAGTACTCGGCCAGGGAGGCCGAGATGCGCAGGCCCAGGATGGTCAGCGGGGTCGACCGGGACAGCTCGCGGCCGACGTCGATCACGTGGTCGGGGTCGGCGAAGTCGCGCCGCAGGTTCTCCAGGTTGTCGATCTCGGCGTCGACCGCCGCCTGGAGTTCGTTGCTGCCGTTCTCCTCCGCCGCGGGGGGACCGCCGGCGAGGGTGGCGAGCGCGATCGACTGGAGCCTCTCCCGTAGCGCGGGGTAACCGCTGAAGCCCACCGCCGCGGCGAAACGCGTCACCGACGGCTGGCTCACGCCGACCCGCTCCGCGAGATCGGTGATCGAGAGGAAGGCCGCCTCGGTGATGTGCTCGATCAGATACTGGGCGATGCGGCGCTGCCCAGGGGACAGCCGGGGCCGGTCGAACAGGCCCCTGAGCTGGGAAGTCGGGGAGACCTCCGCCTCCGGTGCGGTCTTCCCCGAGGTGATCGCGGATGCCTGGGCGCGTGCCTGCTGCGGCGATGGCACGGCGCCTCCTTTGTCTCCCACAGTGCCTCAACATAGCTCACGCACCGTGGTGACCAGCGGCTCGAGCACCAGCCCCGGACGACCGGCCGCGGAACGACGAATCCAGCCGCCGAAAGGACGGATACGGGCGCGCCGGCCGGGAACCCGCCCCCGTGAAAGCCCTTCGACGACGACCTTCGAAGCGGGCGAACGCACCAACTCTTCGGCAGGTGAGAGGCGAATGAGCGCACTCAGCGCGGTGGAACAGGCCCTGGAGAACCGGTGGGAGGCGCTGTGGGCGCGGGTCTTCGACAAGGAACCCGTCGAGCTCCTCGACGCGTTGCGACGCGAGTGCGACAGCAACGCGGTGGTGTGCAGCGAGACCCGTGTCGTGGTCCCCAACGCCTATGACATCGAACTCGCCGACTCCGTCCACGACGAGCTCTCGCGCCGGGGCACCAACGTCGGCCAGGCGCTCACCGACAGTCTCATGCGGCACGCCGAAGACAAGGGCTACGAGTGGGCCGGTCCGCTCGCCGTGCACATCACCAGGTCGGCGCATGTGCCCAACGGCCGCTACCGGCTGGCCAGCAGCGTGATGTCGCATGTGTGCGCCGACGGTTTCCAGTACGCGGCTCACTAGGAGCGGACGTCAGCGGCGGTAGATCGTGATCGAATGACCGACCTGGTCGACCGCGCGACTGCTGTCGATCAGCTCGGCCAGTCGTCCCTTCGCTTTGGCAACCGAGGAGTCCGACACGGCCAGTAGTCCGCGCACTTCGCGCGGGGGCGCGGCAAGGGGATCGGATGCGTCGATGCCGTAGTACGACGGCACACCGCTGCCCTTGTACACGAGCCAGATCCGCTCACCCCGGTACCGCTCCCGCAGCCGGTCGGCGAGCCGGCCGAGGTCCTGGCCCCAGTCGACGTTGGAGTCGTGCAGCCTGAGCCGGGTCTTGGCCGGACCTCCGAACGCCTCGTTGGAGTACGGCAGATAGCTGGGGTACGTCCGCACGGAGCTGACGGCGACGAACAGCAAGAGCGCCCCCGTGACCACCGGCGTCCACCGCCACCGCGGGACCAGGACGCAGCCCGCCGCCACCGCCAGGAACATCGGCAGGAAGACGGCGTACCGGGTGCCGAGGTCCCTCGCCCCCTCCATGGCCGCGGCCAGCAGCACCGCGGCCGGCAGCAGCAGATACGGCGCCGCGGGCCGCAGCCGGCGGACCGCCACCACCACGAGGGCACCGGCCGCCCACAGCGCGAGCATGCCGAGCGGCGTCTTCACCAGCAGCGCCGCCGGCAGGTAGTACCACAGGGACCCCTCGTACACCCGGCCGAACAGGAAGCCCTCCCACGGACGGTTCTCCAGGCTGAACTGGATCCGCATCCCGTCCCGGTACGCGTCCGGGAACGGCAGCAACTCCACCAGCAGCCCTCGTCGCCCGTGCACGACGGGCACGTACTGCTGCGGCGACCAGCGCAGCCGTGGATCGACGGCCAGATACGACGCCCATACGACGGCCACGGCGACCAGCGCCACGGCGGCGGCGCCCCCGGCAGCCCGCAGCAGCTTCCTGCGCCGATCCGCCGAACCCGCGTCCGCGCACCACACCGACACAGCAGCCAGCACCAGTAGCACCGGAAAGGCCGCCAGCGCGCTCATCTTCGTGGCCATCGCCGCTCCGAGCGCCGCTCCGGCGAGCGGCAGGCACAGGCGAGGCCTCCTGCGCGCCCGCCACAGCAGCCACACCGACGTCAGCAGGAACCCGGCCATCGGCACGTCGAGCGTGGCCAGCGAGCCGTGGGCGATGACGTCCGGGGAGAAGGAGTACAGGATGAGAGCCACCAACCCGCCGACCGTCCCGGCGAGTTCACGGGCGAAGGCGAAGACGACGAGTCCGAACAGCAGCGTCAGCGCGATCACCGGAAGCCGGGCCCACAGCATCAGCCGCCAGGGGTCGTTGCCGGACTCGTACAACAGGTGCCGCCCGAGGCGGCCCTGGCCACCGGTGAAGGACGGATCGACGTGCGGGTCGGCCAGAGCCACCCCGACGGCGACGACCAGCTTCCCCAGCGGCGGATGCTCGGGGTTGAAGCGCACGCGGTGCTCGTGCAGGTAGTCGGCGGCCGTCGCCACGTACACCGGCTCGTCGATGGTGGGCGTCTGCTGGACGGCGGTGGTCACCATCGCGGCGGCCATCTGGGCGAGCAGCACGACCACGAGGAGCGGCACCAGCCGGCGTCCGTAGGCCCGTGAACGCCCCGGGGGCCGGACGTCCGGCACTCCGGGGGCGGGGTCCAGGAGCGAGTGCCGTTCGCGCGTCATCATCCGCCCCGCGGTGACACCGGGCGGGTGGTGGCGGGAGCGATCGGGCGGCGTCTCATGCGCCTACTCTGCATCAGCTCCCGCCACCGAGGGCGTTACCGCTTCAGGAGTCGTACCGACAGACCGTCCGCCGTGTAGACGGGTACGGCCCGCAGCGTGTCGGAGTTCAGCTCGACGCGGTCGAACTGGCCGCGCAGCACCGGGGCGCCGAGCACGCGGACCGTGCTGCCCGCGACCGGCGGCCTGTTGGCGTCGAGGCGCAGGGTGAGCGCGCTGCCCCGGCCGAGCACCGCACGGCGCGTGACCTGCAGGACCGGCTCCTGGCCCGAGCGCAGCGTCACCTCCAGGGTGCCGGATTCCTGGGCGTACGTGCCGTGGACCTGCAAGGACTTGCCGAGCTTCAGCGTCCCGCCGGTCACCCGCACGTCGCCGTGGCCCAGCGCGTGGGCCGAACCGGCGACCAGCACACCGTCCTCCAGCACGGTGCCGCCCGTGTACCGGTTGTGGCCCGTCAGGGTCAGCGTGCCGCTGCCGCGCTTGGTGAGGCCGCCGTCGCCGTCGATGTCGTTGCGCCAGCTGTCGGCCGCCCGGAAACCGCCGGCCGCCGCGTCCAGCGTGACGGTCACGTCGGAGTCGAAGGCGCCGTAACCGTCCGCCGCGGCGAACAGGTTCAGCCGCCCCCACTGCTCGAAGCCGTCCAGCAGGACGTAACCCGAGGGCAGCGCGGTCGTCCGCAGCACGTCGCGGCGCTGCGCCGCGTCGAGGTACGGCAGTCGCGTCTCCAGCAGCACCTCCGCGCCCTTGGGCACGGTCAGCGGCTCGTTGCGGCCGCGCCGGGTCAGCACGTAGGTGAGCCGGGGCTTGACGGCACACTCGTTGGCGTCCCGGTCGGCGTACGGGTCGGAGCCGTCCGCGTGGGCGTACGTGTACAGCGTGTCCGCCGTGGTGCCGGTCTTCTCCTGGAAGTACGCCAGGGCCTGGGTGCGCGCCGCGGCCTTGAGGCCGGCGTTCGCCGGGTCGGCCAGTGCGGCGGCGGCCAGGGCGGTGGCCATGATCCGGCCGCCGAGGACGTCGACCGTGGAGTGCATGCCCGACATGATCCGGGTGTGGCTCAGCTCGAAGGCGCGCGTCACCAGTTCCTGGAACCGCTCGGGCACCGCGTAGGCGAAGGCCAGGGACGCCAGGTGGAAGGCGTTGGTGTGACCGCTGGGGAAGCCGCCGTCGTCCACCGGGGCGGTGCTGCGCTGGCGCAGCAGCTGCTTCACGACGACGACCTTCGAGTCGTACACCGGGTAGCCGAGCGCGTCCTTCGCCCCCGTGTCGACGACCTCGCTGTCCTCGTTCATGCGCCACGGGCGCGGGTACTGGAAGGCGTACTTGCCGGGGTTGCCCGAGGCGAACGGGCCGCGCACCGTGTCGACCAGCTTGGCGACCTGGCCGAGCGCCGAGTCGTAGGAGCCCGCACCGACCGCGGAGCCGGCGGGGGCGCCGGCGGGAACGGCGTCGCTGATCGTGGTGGCCGGCGTGTCCTCGGGCGCGCTCGTGATCGAGGTGACCGCCTTGGCGCCCGCCTTGTACAGGTCGGCGAGCGGACCGAGGGCCGCGATCATCGCGTAGCTCTGGTGCTGGCGGTCGTAGACGAACGCCTCCTTGGCCTGCGCCTCCGTCCGCGCGGCCGTGATGCGGGCGCAGTAGCGCATGTTGGCGCGCAGCACCTCGGGCATCAGTGGTGTGCCGGTGTTCCAGGCGTCGCCGGTCTTCCACACCTTGGCCATGCCGCCGAGGATCCGGACCACGGCGTTGGTCTCGGGCGTCAGGTTCGCCACGACGTTCGTCTTGTAGTCGTCGACGAACGCGGCGAAGGCGGTGGCCGCCTTGGCATCCGTGGCGGCCAGCCAGGTGGCGAGCGTGGGAGCGGCCAGAACACCGGCCGAGGCGCCCAGGGACGTCTTCAGGAACCCCCTTCGGTTCACGGCGCGTTCACGGACCGACGAGGGGGAGCTGTGCCCGGCTGCTGACGGCATGCGTCTGCCTCTCTTGAGTTCATCGGCCCTGCGGCCGGCGGAAGGAGGTGGTGCGATCGGCTGCGGCTGCGGCTGGCGGTGCGGCGGGTGGCTTAGGGCCTCTCGTTTGGATCATGCCGGGCTCGCGGGGTCCCTGACCCGGCCTGATCCAAACGAAAGACCCTAGGGGTCGAACGCGCTTTCCCGAGCCGTACGAGCGAAGATCTACGGGCGGGTTGTGTCGGATCGGGGATGACCCGGCATCCGCCGCATGTCATACGAGTGAACGGGCCATCGCCACCGCCCCCTCGACCGGCGCCACCCCGAGGGGCCTCGTCCGGGCTCCCGGCACGCGCTCGGCCAGGGACGACACGAAGGCGTCGTACAGGGCGGGTTGGGCCAGGACGGTGCTGCCGGCGATCACGACGTCGTCGACCGGGACCCCGCGGGCGGCGAGCCGTCCGACGAGCGCCGCCAGCGCGCGGCCGCCCTCGGTGATGACCGTACGGGCGAGCGGTGAGCCCGCCTCGGCGGCGGCGAACACCACGGGTGCGTGCCGGCCCCACTCGGCGGAGACGTCCTCGGCGCTCTCCAGTGCCGCCCCGAGCGCGGGCACCTCGGCGACACCGAACGCGGCGACCAGGGACTTGGCCAGCGCGTCGGGTTCCTCGCCGCGGTCGTGCGCCGCCCACGCGGCCCGCACCGCCTCACGGACGAGGCCGGCCGAGCCGCCCTCGTCGCCGAGCACCGCACCCCAGCCGCCGACCTGGACGGGGCTGCCGTCGTCGAGCCGGCCGACCGCGACCGAACCCGTGCCGGCGACCAGGCCGACACCCCGGTCCAGACCCGCCGCGGGGACGAGGAGTTCGGCGTCCCCCATGACCAGGGCGGGCGCGTCGAAGTGGAGCTGCAGAGCGGTGCGGATCTGGGCGCACTGCCGGGGGGTCTCGCAGGCGTGCCCGCCCACCGCGACGGCCGACGGGCGTACGCCCGCCGGCAGTGCCTCGGCGACCAGGGAGGCCAGCCAGGCGGCCGCGGCCACCGGGTCGTGCGGCCGCCAGCCGCTGCTCGGCCGGACGTGATCGGCGACGGACCGCTCGCCCGCGAAGGCGCGCAGATGCGTCTTGGTACCGCCCACGTCGATCCCGACCACGAGAGGGCACGAGGGGGGAGAGTCCTGCACGGATCCTCTTTCGTCGTTGCGCTTGGCTGCGACGGTGGGCGAACCGTGCCTGGAACAGGGGGAGTTGACGAACTCGGGAAGCCCCGGGACGGGCCTCTGACGGATCACGGCAGGCGAGTACCGTGACGTTCGTTAGGAAGTTAACTAACGAAGTACAGTGCGTGTCAAGAGGCATCGCGCACTCCACCGGAACGGCCCGTCCGGGCCGCCGAGAGGCGGGGAATCCGCGACGCCAGGGCATCCCATCGCCGCATCCCACCGACCCCTGTCGACCCGGGAGCGCGGCCTTCGACCTGTGTGGGAGAACTGTGGAACACGACGTGGCGAAAGCCCCTCGCCTGACCGAGAGCGCGAGCGCGGTGTTCGCCGTGCTGGCCGGGGCGGGCAGGGCGACCCGCCCGCAGCTCGCGAGCCTGGCGGGCCTGTCCAAGCCGACGGTGTCCTCCGCCGTGGCGGAACTGGAGAACGCCCGGCTCGCCGCCTGCTCCGGCACCGCCTCCGGCGGCACGGGCCGCAGCGCCGCCGTATACGGTCTCGGTCCGGCGGCCGGGGCCGTGCTCGCCGTCGACCTCGGGCCCGCCCTCACCCGGGTGCGTGGCTGCGCCCTGGACGGCACCCTGCTCGCCCAGGCCACCGGTTCCCGGCAGGAGGCCGCCGACGTCGTGCGCGAGGCACTGTTCGCCCTGCCCGCCGCGGCCCCGCTGCGCAGCATCGTCGTCGCCGTCGGTGACGTCACCGCGCCGGAGGAGGGAGGCACCGGTATGCGGCCCGCGACCGCCAAGGCGGGCCCGGTCTTCGACGCCATGGCCGTCGCACTGCCGGCCGGTGTTCCCGTCCACCTCGAGAACAACGTCAACTGCGCCGCCCTCGCGGAACTGCACGAGGGCGCCGCCCGCGGCCACCACACCTTCGGCTATCTGCGGATCGGCGTGGGCATCGGCCTCGGCATCGTGGTCGGCGGTCAGGTGCTGCGCGGAGCCAACGGCGCCGCCGGAGAGATGGCCCGGCTGCCCTATCCCTGGGACGACGACCGCGCGCCGCGCCAGGAGGCCCTGGAGGACTACATCGGCGCACGCTCGCTGCTGCGGCGGGCCGCCGAGGCCTGGCAGGACGCCGACGGGCCGCGTCCCCGTACCGCCGAGCGGCTCTTCGCCGCAGCCGGCGAGGGGCGGGCCACGGCTCGCGCCGTCGTCGGCCGTCATGCCACGGACGTGGGCCGCCTGGCCGCCGCCGTGACCGCCGTCCTGGACCCGGGACTGATCGTCCTGGGCGGCAGCACCGGAGCGTACCCGCAGCTCCTGCCCGGTGTGCGGGCCGAACTGGCACGGCTGAGCTGGCCCACCGAGGTGGTCAGCAGCACGGTCGGGGACCTCGGCACCGTCGTGGGCGCGTCCCGGCTCGCCGTCGCCCGGGGAGTCCAAACCGTGACCGAGGCCGCGGGGGAGAAGGATTGACGGCTTCGGACTCGGTCTGCCAATGTCCGGACAAGCGCTTTCTAAGCCGGTCGGGACACCGGCTTGGGGTGAGCGTCCCGCCCGTACCCGAGGTACGGCAGCCGCGCGATGGCGTGCTCGCGTGACGACGGCCATGGCGGCCGGGGATCCCACCCGTCAGGATGGCGCGGCCGGGCGAGGCCGTGCTCCGGAAAGCGATATTCCCTGCAAAATGCACCCGTGCCGCCTCGGCTGGCGCCGTGCTCCGTCCCCTACCGAAAAAAAGGGATCGAAGATGACCACTGTGGGTGTGCGGCGCTCTCGCCGACTCGGCCGCGGCGGTATGCGCCGCCTGGCTCCCCTCGCTGCCGTTGCCACGGCAGGTGCCCTGCTGCTCTCCGCCTGCGGAGGGGGATCCGACTCGGGCGGGACCTCCAAGTCGCTGACGTTCTGGATCTCCACGGTTCCGGGGCAGGACGCGGGCTGGAAGAAGATGGTGGCGCAGTACGAGAAGGAAACCGGCGTCAAGGTCAAGCTCGTCAACATCCCCTACGACGGCTACGCGACGAAGCTGCGCAACTCCGCGCAGGCGAACTCGCTGCCCGACGTGGCGGCCGTGCCGGCGCTGGACCCGATCTGGTCGAACAAGCTGATCGATCTCAGCGACATCGCCAACAACAAGACCAACAAGATCAACGCCAACTTCGTCGCCAAGGACTCGTCCGGGAAGGTGCTGTCCATCCCCTCGGACGTCACCGCGTCCGGCATGTTCATCAACAAGTCGCTCTTCGAGAAGGCCGGCGTCGACTACCCGACCTCGCCCGACAAGACCTGGACCTGGACCGACTTCATCAAGGCGGCCAACAAGGTCCGGGAGAAGACCAAGGCCAAGTACTCCCTGACCTTCGACCAGTCGCCGTCCCGGCTGCGCGCCATGGTGTACGAGATGGGCGGAAAGTACGTCCACGCCGACGACTCCGGCAAGTTCTCGGTGGACGCGGCGACCAAGAAGGCCGTGAACACCTTCGTCGGATGGAACGACGACAAGACCATGCCGAAGTCGGTGTGGACCAGCGGCGCCGACCCGTCGGCCATGTTCCAGAGCGGTGACGTCGTCGCCTACTGGTCCGGCGTGTGGCAGGTCGCCGCCTACGCGGAGAGCATCACGAAGTTCGAGTGGGCGAGCGTCCCGACTCCCGCCCAGCCGGTGCAGGCCAGCGACGTCAACAGCGGCGGCATGACGGTCGGCTTCAACAACAACGCCGACGCGGCCGCCGCCGCGAAGAAGTTCCTGTCCTGGCTGTACGAGCCCGACCACTACCAGGCGCTGTGCGAGGCCTCCGGCTTCCTGCCGGTCGAGAGCGGTCTGAGCCCGAAGTACCCCTTCAAGTCCGAGGCGGCGCAGGCGGCGTTCAAGCTCTACAACGAGTCCATCCCGCTCTACGACCCGATCTCCGGCTACTTCAGCGGCGCGCAGACGAACTGGGTGCTGAAGGGCAAGAGCCTCGCCGACGACCCGACCAAGGCGGAGCTCGGCAAGGCGATCAACGGCGAGCAGTCGGCCGACAAGGCCCTGCAGAACATCGTGGACGGCTACAACCAGCAGGTCGGCGGCTGATCACAGGCCGACAGTCCCGGGCGGCGGTGTCTCGACCCCGCCGCCCGGGCCCGCGGACCTCACCCACGTGATGCCGGGCTCATGGCCTGAGCCCCCAGGATCCAATCCACCAGCACGGAGTCAGGAAGATGACAAAACGCGCCCCGGACGCTTCGGACGTGTCCGTGAGCCCGCCCAGGAGACGAAGCAAGTACACCCTCGCACCGCTCGTCCTCATCACGGGCAATGTCGTGCTCTTCGCGCTGTTCTTCGTCTGGCCGGCGGTGATCGGGCTCGTCTACTCCTTCACGAACTACACGGGTGTGGGGTCGTTCCAGTTCGTCGGACTGGACAACTACCAGAAGCTGCTCGGGGACTCGACCTTCTACTCCGCGACGACCCGCACGCTGCTGTACACCGTGCTCTTCGTCCCCCTGAACTTCGTGTTGTCGCTGCTCATCGCCAACGTGCTGGTGAGCAAGCACGCCAAGGGCGCGTCGGTCGCCCGCATCTTCTTCTTCATCCCGTGGCTGCTGTCGCCCATCATCGTGGGTGTCCTGTGGCGATGGTTGTTCGGTGAGAACTTCGGACTGGTCAACTACCTCATCGAGAAGGTCGGCGGAAGCGCCGTTCCATGGCAGTCGAACGCGGACCTGTCACTGATGGTGGTCGTGGTGGCGGCAGCCTGGGCCTGGACGGGCTTCTCCATGCTGCTGTTCATCGCGGCGATCAAGAACGTACCGACGTCGTACTACGAGGCGGCCGCGCTCGACGGCGCCGGTCCGTGGCGCCAGTTCTTCAGTATCACCCTGCCGAGCATCGCCCCCACGTCCTTCATCGTCATCCTGCTCAACACGATCCACGCGATGAAGGAATACGCGGTGTTCGCCTCCCTCAACAACGGTGGACCCGGAACGTCGAACAACCTGCTTGTCCAGTACATCTACCAAACGGGGTTCAAGACGGGGCAGATCGGCTACGCGAGCGCCGCGTCGTTCGTGCTCATGCTCATCCTGATGGTCGTCGCGGTCATCCAGATGATGGTCAACCGGCGGGTGGAGAACCGATGACAACCACAGACATGCCACGCAAGGTCGATTCCGGGGCCGGACGGGCCGTCCTCAAGAAGCGGTCCAGCGGCGCGGCCACCGGTGGGCTTCGGCGCGCGGTTGCCCCGACGACACTGCTGTGGGTCCTGGCGGCCCTCTACGGGATTCCGGTGCTGTGGTTCGTCCTCAGCTCCTTCAAGCCGGCGGGAGATCTGTTCTCCCTTCCGCTGACGCTGTTCCCGGACGACCCCACCGTGTCGGGTTACAAGGAAGCGTGGGCCAGCGCCAACTTCTCCGGGTACTTCATCAACACGATCATCGTGTGCTTGATCGCGACGATCCTCACGGTGGGAGTCAGCTGCTGCACCGGGTACGCGCTGGCCAAGTACGACAACAAATGGCTCAAGGCCTTCTTCGTCTGCATCCTGGCCACCACGATGCTGCCGGCCGAGGTCATGCTCGCCCCGCTGTTCCTGGTGGTCCGCGACCTCGGCCTCTACAACTCGCTCTCCGGCATCATCCTCCCGGCCCTGCTCACCGCGACCGGGTGCTTCATGTTCCGCCAGTTCTTCCTGACGGTCCCCGACGAGCTCATCGAGGCCGCCCGCATCGACGGCGCGCGTGAGCTGTCGATCTTCCTGCGGATCATGGTGCCGCTCTCCCGGCCCATCATGCTGACGCTCGCCATCCTGTCGTTCCAGTGGAGGTGGAACGACTACATCTGGCCGCTGCTGATGCTGAACGACCCCGAGAAGTTCACGGTGCAGATCGGCATCCAGAGCCTCGTCGGCGCGCAGAACATCAACTGGTCGGTGCTGCTCGGCGGATCGGTCATCTCCATGGTCCCGCTGATCGTCGTCTTCCTGGTGTTCCAGAAGTACGTCATGAACGCCGACATCAACGCCGGCCTGAAGGACTGACCTTGCCCACCCCGCTCGACCACGAGTTCGTCCGCGCGGTGGCCCGCGCCGCCGACCGGCAGGCCGCCCCGCTCGCGGCCCGCCCCGACGAGGAACCCGCCGGTGTGCCGCACCGTGGTCTGGCGCGGCGGGTGAAGACCCTGGTCGCGGCGTACCGTTCCCCGGACTCGGCCCTGCACGGCAGCGGACAGGCCGTCGCCGCCGCGATGACCCACCTCCGCGCCCTCCGGGCCGTTCAGACACCCACCGGCCTCTTCGCCGGCGGCGACAACGTGCAGTCACCGCCGGACTCCGCCTTCACCGTCAACGACGTGTGCGACGCGCACGTCCTCGCCGCCGACGCGGGGCCGGAACTGGGGGACGTCACGGCCGCGCTCGCCGAGATCGCCGGCGCCGCCTCCGGCAGTCTCCTGACCGGTGGGGTGCACACCCCGAACCACCGCTGGGAGCTGTGCGCGGCGCTGGCCCGGCTGCACCGGTCGTTCCCGGACGACCGGCTGCTCGACCGCGTCGAGGAGTGGCTCGCCGAGGGCGTCGACATCGACGCGGAGGGCCTGTACTCGGAACGGAGCGCCAACTACGCGGCCCATGTGTCCAACCCGTCGCTGCTGCTGCTGGCCGAAGTGCTCGGCCGCGCCGACCTGCTGTACGCCGTCGAACGCAATCTCGCCACGACCCTGGACCTGATCAGGCCGGACGGCACGGTGGAGACCGTCCACTCGCGACGGCAGGACCAGAACCACCCGTTCCCGCTGGCGCCCTACCTGCCGCACTACCGGCTGCTCGCGGTCCGCACCGGCCGGGGCGACTTCGCCCGGGTGGCGCGGCTGGCGGCCGCCGGCGGTATCGACGACCCCGACCTGCTCGCCGAGACCCTCCTCACCCCGGACCTGTGCCGCGCCCTGCCGACCCCGACCGCGGAGACCCTTCCGCGCGACCGGTACCTCACCACCGCACGCCTCGCCGCACGCGCCTCGGCCACCGCGCACACGGTGGTGTACGGCGGCTCCGACGTGCCCGAGCACCGGCGCATCCGCTCGGGCCTCGCCTGCAACCCCACCTTCCTGCGCCTGTTCGCCGGCGACGCCGTCCTCGACGCGGTCCGTCTCTCGCGGGGGTTCTTCGACCTGGGCCCGTTCCGCGCCGCCGACATGCGACAGCCCGCCGACAACCGGTACCGGCTCACCGAGACCCTCACGGCCTCCTACTACCAGCCGCTCCCGAAGGACGAGAGGCGGGACGACGGTGTCTACCGGCTGGTGGACGACGGACGTTTCTCGGCCTCGATGGCCTTCCCGGACCGGCCTCGGGACGACGTCTCCCACACGACCCGCGTCGAGGTGGACCTGCGGGAAGACGGTGCCGATCTGCGGATCGACATCA
Organism: Streptomyces sp. NPDC058678; assembly: GCF_042714835.1. NCBI lineage: Bacteria > Bacillati > Actinomycetota > Actinomycetes > Kitasatosporales > Streptomycetaceae > Streptomyces > Streptomyces sp. NPDC058678. The sequence continues at coordinate 99,177 of NZ_JBHXSG010000004.1, forward strand.
GCGGACCACGGGTGCCCTGGGCCCTCGAACTGACCTTCCGGCCGGGCGGCGTGCCAGAGGGCGCCGTACCGATCGGCGACGGACGCTGGTGCCTGACGAACGGGCCGATGACCTACCGGGTCGGTGACGACGAGATCCTGGTCGAGGCCGGCATCGAGGCAGGCGAACCGCTTGCCGGGCCGGACCGGAGCGAGGTACTGCGGTACGACCCGGGTCAGGACTACTCCGTGGTGGGCGGCACCGATGCGACGACCGGGAACCGTGTCTACATCGGTGGACTCGGCCCGCACACGCTGACCGTCGCACTGCGCGCCCGCCGGCCCGCACCCGTCGTGTGACTCCGGCGAACCACGCCATGGCCACCCCAGGCATGAAGGGCTGATCCCCGTGCACCCCACGACCCCTCCCGTGCACCTCACGCACCAGCGCGGCCCGCTGCACGACCTGCCGGACACTCCGGAGGCGTACGACGCCGTCCTCGCCGACGTCGTCGAGCAGGCCCTGGCCCGGCTCACGCCGGAGGGCAACCTCGAACACCCCGACTGCGTGGACGACATCGGCGACACCTCGCTCGGGATCACCTCGCTGTTGGCGCTCGCCTGGCAGCGCACCAAGGACCCCCGGCTGCCCGACGCGGTGCGCCGCAGCCTCGCCTTCCATCTGCGCGAGCGGGTGTACGTCGACGACAATCCCGGCTATCCGAACCTGAAGAGGCGCAACTCGAGCCTGCCGTACGCCCGTTACACCCTCGCCCCGGGCGCCCACCCCATCGGTGACTGGCCCAGCACGGTGTGGGCGCTGCTCCAGGCGGTCAATGTGCTGGACACGGCCGACGGTCTGGCCGACGACGGACAGCGCGCGGAACTCGCCGACGTGGCGCACGGCTACTGGCGCTGGCTGACCGAGGCGACCTTCTTCAACCCGCAGGAGGCGGGCAACCAGGCGATCGGCTGCGTGGTGGGCGGCCTGATGCTGGCCCGTCACCTGCCGCCGCAGGAGGGCGCGCCGGTCCGGGCCCGGGCGCTGCAGCTGTACACCGACGAGATCCGCGCCCACCGGGTGCGCGACCGGGGTGCCCTGCTGCCTCCCGAGCACGGCGGCGCCTACGACAACAACTACGGCCCGATCTCCCTGTCCTTCCTCGCCCAGGCCCACCGGGTCAGCGGCGAGGACGTCTTCGCCGAGGACGGCGACGCGCTCGCCCGCTACATCGACGCCCGCCTCACCGGCGGCGGCTTCGACAACGGCGGCCCCCGCTACAGCGAGCAGCACTCCGCCTTCGAGTCGGTGCTCGGTCTGCGTTACTTCTCCACCCGGATCGGCTCCGACCTGGGCCGCTACCGGGGCGACAGCCGCTGGGCCAGGCACGCGGTCAAGGCGGACGGCGGGGTCGACGGCCACTTCGCGTGGATGCTGGTGTGGCAGATCCAGGACACCACGCGCTGGCACCGCGAGCCGTCCCCGGCGGCCGTCCGGCACCAACTGCGCGCCGGCACGGTCTCGGTGGCCTTCGACGACCGCATGACCCCGGCGGTGGTCGAGGCGGGCGGCACCTACTGCCTGCCCGCCGCCGTCAACCGCCAGCACGGCTTCGGCCCCGTCACCGACGGCTTCCTGCTGTGCCGTCCCATGGGCGAGGTCCGCGTCCGTGACGTGCGCGCCGAGGGCCTCACGGCCAAGCTGATCACCAAGCCGGTCGTCGGCCGCGACCACGTCCTGCGCCATGTGCGCTCCCTGTACGTCACCGACGGCACGACCCTGTGGACGACGGTCGCCGTCGAACGCCTCGACGGGACGCCGTACCTGCTGGCCGGCCTCCCGTACGCCGAGGACGACGGCGACCGGGTCCGTCGTACGGCCCACGCGGCCGTGTCCTCGGCGGGCACCCTGCGCCTGACCCACCCCGACGCGCAGGGCGCGGAACACTTCGACGCCCGCGCCGAACTCACCCAGGAGCAGGCCGCGTTCGCCCTCGCGGAGGACCCGCGCGGTTACGGCAACCCGGACGAGGGCTGGCGCCACCTCGTCAGCTCGACGGCCCTGGAGGCCGGCCCGATCGCGGACGCGCCGGACGACCTCCACGTCTTCGCGGTGCGGTACGGCTCCCAGGAGCCGTTCACCGTGTCCGTCGAGCGGAGCGGGGAAGGGCTGACCGTACGGACGGACGCCTTCACCGCCGTGATCGGGGACATCGCCGGGGACGCCCGGGCGGAGCCAGAGCTGACCCTGTTGGTCTGATCACGGGCCCGGGCGTCAGAAGGTCAGCCCGAGCACTCCCCACTCACGCCGCGCGGCCCCGTCGACCACCTCGGCCCACTGCCGCACCAGGGCGTCGAACGCGTCGAAGTCGGGGATCCACCCGCCCGGATGCGAGGCACAGGCGTCGTAGGTCGCTCGGAACCCTTCCAGCAGGGGTTCGGCCCGGGCCCAGTGGCCGGCGAGGTCCAGCACCGCGGGCGGCGGGCAGGTGAGCATCCGGCGTGGACCGGAGGGCTCGGGATCCGAGGGGAAGAGGCGGCCGTCCGACTCGTCGTCCTCGTCGTCCAGATGCGGTCCCCACCAGATCAGGCCCCGGAGGAAGCCGTCCAACGGCTCGCGCAGCCCGGGATCGGCGCACTCCCGGGCCTTGTCCCAGCCGTCCGCCGCCCAGAAGTGCGGCTTGTACGAGCCGAGGGTGCGGCGGAACTCGTACCGTCCGCTCCACGGCACCTTCGGCGAGGCGGGAAACACCCACCCCACTTCGGGCTCCGGCCGCAGCTCGGGCTCGTCGTCGGGGTCCATGGCCTCGTACAGGAGACCTTCCCGCTCACCCGCCGGCGTCCGCTCCAACCGTCCCCAGTCCACCGCCAGCACGGTGATGTCCAACCCCATCCGGCCACCCTACGACGTCCCGCACCACCAGATCCGCCCTCTCCCGCGTCGCGGCGACCAGCTCGGCGTTGTGCTCGTCGGACCCCAGCACCCAGGCCACCGCCTCCTCGTGTCCCTTGCCGAACTCCTCGTGCCGGGCGACCAGCCGCCGTACCCGCTCCTCCTCGTCGATCTCGCAGAACCACACCTCGTCCAGCTCGGCCCGGACCCGCGCCCACGCGCCCGAGTCCAGCAGCAGGTAGTTGCCCTCCGTCACGACCAGCCGGGCGGTCGGCGGCACCGGGATCGCCCCCGCGATCGGCTGCTCCAGCACCCGTTCGAAGCCGGGCGCGTACACGGTCTCGCCGTCCGCCTCCTGGCGGCGCAGCCGCCGCAGCAGCGCCGCGTAACCCGCCGCGTCGAAGGTGTCGGGCGCGCCCTTGCGGTCGCGTCGGCCGAGGCGGTCGAGTTCGACGTCGGCGAGGTGGAAGCCGTCCATGGGGACGTGCGCCACCCACGGGTCACCGTCGGCGTTGAGCGCCCGCACCAGGTTCTCGGCGAGGGTCGTCTTGCCGGCGCCCGGACTGCCGGCGACGCCGAGGAGCGCACGGCGGCCGTGGCGGGTCAGGGCGTGGGCACGGGTGAGGAGGTCGTCGAAGGTCAGTGGCACGCGTCCGAGTCTGTCACCCGGCGCCGAGCCGATGACTTCAGGTGGGCAGGGCACTCTGGTCCGGGGGAGAGGAGGGAGTCACGCCATGTCCGACGACCAGGCGCAGATCCGCACACTGATCATCAACTGGGCCGAAGCCGTCCACCGGGGCGACCTCGACGGCGTCCTCACCGGCCACGCCGAGGACCTCGTGATGTTCAACGTGGCGCCGCCCCATGAGGGCATCCACGGCCTGGCCGCCTACGGGGCGACCTGGCCGCCGTTCTTCGCGTGGCAGGCCCAGGGCGCCTGCTTCGACATCGAGACCCTCGACGTCATGGCCGGCGCCGACGTCGCCTACGCGCACGCGCTGCTGCGATGCGCCTCACCCGAGGAACTCGCCGAGCACCCCGGCGTGCGGCTGAGGCTGACCTTCGGTCTGCGCAAGGAACGGGGCCGCTGGCTGGTCGCCCACGAGCACCACTCCTTCCCGCACGACTGACCCGGCGCACCAAGAGGGCGTAAGAGTGTGTCGTGAAGTGCGCCCGGTGTGGCGTGCGCCACTCACTGGACCCGCTCTTGTGGGGAACCGTGTCTGTATGACGGAGCTCGGTCTTCCCGAAGACATCCTGGCCTGCCTCTTCGACCTCGACGGTGTGGTCACCAAGACGGCCGTCGTGCACGCGGCCGCCTGGAAGGAGATGTTCGACGCGTTCCTGCGAGAACGCGAGGGCGAGCAGTTCCGGCCGTTCACCGACGCCGACTACGACGAGCACGTCGACGGCCGCCCCCGGGCCGACGGCGTCCGCACCTTCCTCGCCTCCCGCGGCATCGAACTGCCCGAAGGCGCCCCGGACGACCCACCGAGCACCCCGACGGTCCACGGCCTGGGCAACCGCAAGAACGACCTGGTGCTGGAGAAGATCCGCACCGACGGCGTCGAAGCGTACGACGGCACCCTGCGCTACCTCGAAGCGGTCCGCGCACGCGGCCTGCGCACCGCGATCGTCTCCTCCAGCGCCAACTGCCGCGACGTGCTGCGCGCCATCGACGCCGAGGACTACTTCGACGTACGCGTCGACGGCGTGGTCGCCGCCGAGCGGAAACTGCCGGGCAAGCCGCGCCCCGACACCTTCCTCGCCGCCGCCCGCGACCTGGGCGTCGATCCCTCGCGCTGCGCGGTCTTCGAGGACGCCCTGGCGGGCATGGACGCGGGCCGTTCCGGCCACTTCGGACACGTCGTCGGTGTCGACCGGGTCGGACAGACCGACGCCCTGTACGCGCACGGCGCGAACGTCGTCGTGAAGGACCTGGCCGAGCTGGGAGGCAAGGCGTGATCACCGAAAGGGCGTACACCGTCGAACCCTGGGCCGTGCGCGAGAGGGACCTCGACCTCGACGTCCTCGCGCAGAGCGAGTCCGTGTTCGCGCTGTCCAACGGCCATGTCGGTTGGCGCGGCAACCTCGACGAGGGCGAACCCCACGGCCTGCCCGGCTCCTACCTCAACGGCGTGTACGAACTGCACCCGCTGCCCTACGCCGAGGCGGGCTACGGCTACCCGGAGTCCGGCCAGACCGTCATCAACGTCACCAACGGCAAGGTGCTGCGGCTGCTGGTCGACGACGAGCCCTTCGACCTGCGCTACGGCCGGCTCGTCGCCCACGAACGCACCCTGGACCTGCGCGGGGGAGTCCTCGAGCGGACCTGCGAATGGGTCTCGCCGGCCGGCTCCCGCATCCGGGTGCGCTCGACCCGGCTCGTCTCCCTCACGCAGCGGGCGATCGCGGCCGTGGCGTACGAGGTGGAGCCCGTCGACTGCCGGACCAGGGTGGTGATCCAGTCGGAACTCGTCGCCAACGAGAGCCTGCCCGAGCCGAACGGCGACCCGCGCGCCGCCCAGGCCCTGAAGTCGCCCCTGGAGCCCGAGGAGGACTTCGCCTCCGGTTCCCGGCTGCGTCTGGTGCACCGCACCCGCCGCAGCGGCTTCCGGATCGCCGTGGCCGCCGACCACGTCATCGACGGACCCGAGCGGACCACGACCGACAGCGAGAGCAACGTGGACGTGTCCCGGCTGACGGTCACCTCCGTCCTGGAACCCGGACAGCGGCTGCGGGTCGAGAAGCTCGTCGCCCACGGCTGGTCCGGGGCCCGCTCCCGGCCCGCCATGAGCGACCAGGTCGAGGCGGCGCTGGCGGCGGCCGCGCACAGCGGCTGGCAGGGCCTGCTGGACGAGCAGCGGGCGTTCCTCGACGACTTCTGGGCCCGTGCCGACGTCGAGGTCGACGGCGACGAGGAGATCCAGCAGGCCGTCCGCTTCGCCCTCTTCCACGTCCTGCAGGCCGGTGCCCGCGCCGAACAGCGGGCCATCCCCGCCAAGGGACTGACCGGCTCCGGCTACGACGGGCACGCCTTCTGGGACACCGAGACCTTCGTCCTGCCCCTGCTCACCTACACCGCACCCGATTCCGTCGCCGAGGCGCTGCGCTGGCGGCAGAACACCCTGCCGGCCGCCCGGGAACGCGCCCAGCAACTCGGCCTCGGCGGCGCCGCGTTCCCCTGGCGGACCATCGAGGGCTCGGAAGGGTCCGCGTACTGGCCCGCCGGCACGGCCGCCTTCCATGTGAACGCCGCCATAGCCGACGCCGTGGTGCGCTACACGGCGTCCACCGGCGACACCCACTTCGAACGTGACACCGGCGTCGAACTCCTGGTGGAGACCGCCCGCCTGTGGCGCTCGCTCGGCCACCACGACCACCACGGCGTCTTCCACATCGACGGCGTCACCGGCCCCGACGAGTACAGCGCGGTCGCCGACGACAACCTGTACACGAACCTCATGGCCCGGGCGAACCTCCTGTCCGCCGCCGACGCCTGCGAACGTCACCCGGAGCAGGCGGCCCGGTTCGGTGTCGACGAGGAGGAGAGCGCCGCCTGGCGGGACGCGGCCGAGGCCGTGCACATCCCCTACAACGACGAGCTCGGCGTCCACGAACAGCACGCCGGCTTCACCCGCTACCAGCGCTGGGACTTCGCCGGCACGAGCGCCGACCAGTACCCCCTGCTGCTGCACTTCCCCTACTTCGACCTCTACCGCAAGCAGGTCGTCAAGCAGGCCGACCTGGTCCTGGCGATGTACACGTGCAGCGGCTGGTTCGAGGAGTTCCACGACGAGGAGCAGATCGCCCGCAACTTCGCCTACTACGAGCCCCTGACGGTACGGGACTCCTCGCTCTCGGCATGCTGCCAGGCCGTCGTCGCCGCCCAGGCCGGCCACCTCGGTCTCGCCTACGACTACACCGCCGAGGCGGCCCTGATGGACCTGGCCGACCTGGAGCAGAACACCCGCGACGGACTGCACATCGCCTCGCTGGCCGGTACCTGGACAGCCCTGGTCGCCGGATTCGGCGGCCTGCGCCGCGACGGCGACTCGCTCCGGTTCACCCCGCGCCTGCCCGACAGGTTCAGCCGGCTCGCCTTCACCCTCCAACTCCTCGGCCGGCGCCTGCGCGTGGAGATCGGCCCGGACAAGGCCACGTACACGCTGGTCTCGGGCGACCCCCTGACCATCCGCCACCACGGCACCCCGCTGACCGTGAACGGCGACGGCCCCGTCGTCCGCGGGATCCCCGCGCAGAAGTCGCGCCCGGCCCCGGAACAACCGCCGCACCGCATCCCCACCGCGCGCTTACGGAAGGGTGTCATGTCGTCGACCTGGTCCGGCTGGCCCGAGAACGGGGCCTGCAGGACCTGGTCGCGTACGTGGCTGCCCCGCCGGGGCTTCAGGCACCTGGCCGATTTCGACCCTGCACACCAGTCCGAAGCGGGTTAGTTTGTCTATGTTTTTCCTGCATTCCCTGCATTCCCTGCATTCCCTGCACTCACCTGCCAGGGGGAGGGGTGGACGATGGCCCACGGTACGCACGCCATGCTCGTCGGTCTGCGACGCGGCGAACCGGCGCCCGGGCCCGGCACGTCCTGGCGCACGCGGGGCGAGTGGCTGCTCGCGGCCGTGGCCGGCGCCTTCACGCTCGCCCAACTGCTCCTCGTCCGCCCGGGCATGGGCCTCGGCTGGGACGAGACGGTGTACGTCAGCCAGGTCGGCACCCAGGCTCCGGCGGCCTTCTTCAGCGCCCCGCGCGCCCGGGGCGTCTCCCTGCTGGTGGCGCCGGTCGCGTCCTGGTCGACCTCCACCGAGCTGCTGCGCGTCTACCTCGCCGTGCTCTCGGGCCTCGGCCTCTACCTGGCCCTGCGCGTGTGGCGCGGCCTGTTCCCGGCCCGGGTCCTGGCCCTGGGCGGCGCGCTCTTCGCCTCCTTGTGGATCACGCTCTTCTACGGCCCGCAGGCCATGCCCAACCACTGGGTCGCGGTCGGTGCCCTGGCGTGCGTCGGCTGCTTCCTGCGCGCCCGCGCCGACCACCGGGACCGGGCGGCCCTGTGGGGCGTCGCGGTGGGCGCCGCACTCATGGCGTGGATGCGGCCCACCGACGCCGTGTGGGTCACGCTGCCGCTGCTCGTCCTCGTGGTGGCGGCCCGCTGGTGGCGGCTCGCGGTCGCCCTCCTGGGCGGGCTCCTCACGGGCGCGGCGGAGTGGGTGATCGAGGCGTACGCCGACTACGGCGGCCTGGGCCGACGACTGTCCGAGGCCTCCGACATCCAGGGCGGACTCGGGTGGCACCTCGCCGTCGACGACCAGCTGCGCAGCCTGGTCGGACGGGCCCTGTGCCGCCCGTGCACCGGGCCGATGCCGAACCCGGCGGTCATGGCCTGGTGGTTCGTCCTGCCGCTGCTCGCCGCCGTGGCACTGGTGGTAGCGGTGCGGGCCCGGCGCCCTGGGCCCACGGTGTTGCCGGTGGCCTGCGCCACGACGGCCGCCGTGCCGTACCTGTTCATGATCGGATACGCGGCCCCCCGCTTCCTGCTGCCCGCCTACGCGCTGCTCGCGCTCCCGGTCGCGGCCGCCCTGCTCCATATGGTCACCACGCCGGCCGGGCGGTGGCGGCCGGTGGTGACGGCGCTGGTCGGGGTGGGACTGGCCGGGCATCTGGCGGTGCAGTACGCCGTCCTGGACCGCACCGTGGACCGCACCACGGCCGACCGCCGCGACTGGGCCCGCACCGCCGCCCACCTGCACCGTCTCGGCGTCCGCCCGCCGTGTCTGCTCACCGGCCAGGAGGCCATCCCGGTCGGCTACTACACCGGCTGCTCCTCGGCGGCGACCGGCGGCCCGAACGCCAACAGCACCCGGGCGGACATCCTGCGCACCACCCGCCGTGTGCCGACCGCCGCCCTCACCCGCCCCGGCGCCACGCCCCCCTCGTACGCCCGCACCTGGGAGACCCACCGGTCCGCGGGACTGGACCTGCACATCGCGCCGCCGCCGGCCCGCCGGGACGGGCCCGGATGACGTCCGAACAGATCGCCGCCGGGCCCGCCCGCAGACGTGCCTGCCGGCACACCGTCCTCGCCCTCGCCGTCCTGGCGGCCGCCGTCTGCCTGGCCCGGTGGCACTGGCCCGTACTGGAGACCGGTGCCCTCCGGCTCGCCGTGGCCGACCAGCGCTGGCTGCTGGTCGGTGCCACGGCGACGGGGGCGACCTGGCTGTGCTCGGCGCTGGCCCAACAGGGCGCCGTGACCCGACGGCTCCCGCCGGGGCGGCTCGTGGCCACCCAGTTCGCCGCCTCCGCCGCCAACCATGTCCTGCCCGCCGGGCTCGGCGCGGGCGCGGTGAACCTGCGCTTCCTCATGCGCTGCGGGATGCCGGGCGGCCGCTCGGCGACCGCGGTCGCGGTCAAGGCCGCGGCCGGCGCGGCCGCGCGGGCCGCGCTGATCGCCGTCCTCGCCGCCGCCTGCCCGGGCGTCCTGCGGATCCCGCCCGGCTGGGGCGGCTGGGTGGCCCTCGCCGGCGCGGCTCTCGGCGGTACCGTCCTGCTGGGCGTCCGGCTGTGGCCGGGATGCCGGCGTGCCCTGGGCGTGGTGCTGGCCGACGTCCGGGCCGTTCACGCGCGGCCGCGGCGGGCGGCGGCCCTGTGGGGCGGCTCGCTGGCGTTCGCCCTGCTGCACGCCCTCGTCCTGGTCGCCGTCACCCGGGCCGTCGCGCTGCCGCTGGCCCCGGCCCTCGTGGCACTGCTCTACCTCGCCGCGAGCTGCGCCGCCGCCCTGCTGCCCACCCCCGGCGGCCTCGGCTCCCTCGACGCCGCGCTCGGCCTCGCCCTCGCCGCCGCCGGAGCACCCCCGGACGCCGCCGCCTCCGCCGTGCTCGGCTACCGCCTCCTGACCGTCTGGCTCCCGTTGCTGCCGGGCCTGTTGGTGCTCGGGATCCTGATCCGGCGCAAGGCGTTGTGACCGCACCCCGGCGTTTCCAGGCCGCCCGCTTCTGGTAGGAGTCCGGTTGTCGGTCCGCGGACTAGGGGGGAATGCCATGACAGGGAACGATCACGGCGGCCGGTTGGGGGCGGAGTTCTTCACTCCGGGATCGTCGTCCTTCACCGAGTTCCTGGCCGCGCACCGTCCGGAACTGCTCAGCACCCGCCGCGTCCTCCCGGACGGCGTGGTCGCCGCACCCGACCAGGTCCCGCACGGCACCACCGTGCTCGCCCTCGCCTACCGAGACGGCGTGCTGATCGCCGGCGACCGCAGAGCCACCATGGGCAACCTCATCGCCCAGCGCGATCTGGAGAAGGTGCATCCCGCGGACGACTACTCGGCGGTCGCCTTCGCCGGCACCGTCGGACTCGCCGTGGACATGGTGAAGCTGTACCAGGTCGAACTGACGCACTTCGAGAAGATCGAGGGCACGGCGATGACCCTCAACGCGAAGGCGCGCCGCCTGGCCGGCATGATCCGGCAGAACCTCGGCCAGGCCATGCAGGGTCTCGCCGTCGTACCGCTCCTGACCGGCTACGACCCTTTGGCCCCCGAGGGCGAGCGGGGCCGCATCTTCAGCTTCGACGTCGTCGGCGGGCTGTACGAGAAGACCGACTTCCACGCCGAGGGGTCCGGATCGCCCTACGCCCGGGGCGCGTTGAAGAAGCTGTTCCACAAGGGCATGGACCGGCGCGAGGCCGCCCTGGCCGCGCTCCACGCGCTGTACGACGCCGCCGACGACGACTCCGCGACCGGCGGCCCGGACATCCATCGCCGGATCTTCCCCATCGTCTCGGTCATCACCGAGGACGGCTTCGAGCGGTTGCCCGAGCCGGAGACGGAGGAGTTGAGCCGCGAGATGGTCGAGCAACGCCGCGGCAGGCCGGACGGACCCAACGCGACGGCCTGACCGGGCACTTTTCCCACCCGTGGTGAAGACCTGTCACGGGCTTTACTGCACATGACTTGCAGCTGCCGGAGGATGGCACGAGGCTGCTCGACGCGGCCGTTCGCACCACAGGAAGATCCTCCCCCCGATGACGGCCGGCCCTGATTCCACTCCGCCCCTCCTCCCCGCCACCGCCCCCGAGAGGGGCTCGGCCCGGCACCGCGTCCTCGGCTCCATGACGCGGCAGGAGTGGATCAGGGCGGGCGGGATGGCCGCCGTGGTCGTGGCCCTGCATGTGATCGGCTGGTTCACGCTGATCGTGATCGTCGCGCCGCACCACTACGGCATCGGCGAGAAGTCCTTCGGCATCGGGATCGGCGTCACCGCGTACACGCTCGGCATGCGGCACGCCTTCGACGCCGACCACATCGCGGCGATCGACAACACCACGCGCAAGCTGATGGGCGAGGGGCAGCGACCGCTGTCGGTCGGTTTCTGGTTCTCGCTCGGCCACTCCAGTGTCGTCTTCGCCCTGGCACTGCTGCTCTCGCTCGGCGTGAAGTCCCTCGCCGGACCCGTCCGTGACGACGACTCCCGGCTCCACGACATCACCGACCTGATCGGTACGGCCGTCTCCGGGGCCTTCCTCTACGTCATCGCGGCGATCAACCTGGTCATCCTCGGCGGGATCTGGAAGGTGTTCCGGCAGATGCGCTCGGGTCACTACGACGAGGCAGCCCTGGAGGAACAGCTGAACAACCGAGGCTTCATGAACCGCCTCCTCGGCCGCGTCATGAAGTCGATCACCAGCCCCTGGCAGATGTACCCGCTCGGCCTGCTCTTCGGCCTCGGCTTCGACACCGCCACCGAGATCGCCCTGCTCGTCCTGGCCGGTTCGGGCGCCGCCTCCGGCCTGCCCTGGTACGCGATCCTGTGCCTGCCCGTCCTGTTCGCCGCCGGCATGTCCCTCCTCGACACGATCGACGGCACCTTCATGAACTTCGCCTACGACTGGGCCTTCTCCAAACCGGTCCGCAAGGTCTACTACAACCTCACCATCACCGGCCTGTCCGTCGCCGTCGCCCTGCTCATCGGCACCGCCGAACTCCTCGGCCTGCTGGCGCAGCGGCTCGACCTGCACGGCCTCTTCTGGGACTGGATCACCGGCCTCGACCTGAACGTCCTCGGCTTCGTCATCGTCGGCCTGTTCCTCGCCACGTGGATCGTCGCCCTGGTGGTGTGGAAGGCCGCCCGCATCGAGGAGAAGTGGACGGCGGGCCTGGCAGCAGCCGTGGAGCGCGGAGCGGAGTGAGCAAGGCAAGCCTTCCTGATTGCCGAACCGGCCGCGCTCACTCCAGTGGAGTAACGGCAGAACGATTCGCCGGGTGAAGGGACACGGCAAACGATCAGCCGCCGGGGCACACCGGCCATCCTGGCTCGGCAGTCCCACCCCCACCGACCAGGGAGATTCCCTTGCGTGTTCGTCGTATCGTGACCGGCGCCCTCAGTTCCGTCGCCCTCGTGCTCACCTCCCTGGGCGCGGTGACCACCACCGCGAGCCCCGCGGCGGCCGACCCGTGCGGGTTCTACGAGACCGGCTCGGACGCCTACTACAACCACTGCACCTCCGACGGCTCACGGGTCGTCATCAAGGTGGAGGTCCCCTTGGCACCCGACTACGAGCGATGTGTCGGCCCCGGCAAGTCCTGGCTGGGTTCCGCGAGCAAGATCAGCGGTGCCTACTACGTGGGCCGCACCTGCTGACGAGCAGTTTCCCTCGGCAGTGCTCCGTACCGCCCTCGGCCGGGTGGTACGGAGCACGCCGTGTTTTCCCGCCCGCTCAGGAGCGCAGCCTGAACTCCTTGCGCCCCTTGGCGAGCTGCTTCTCCGGGTCGCCGGTGTACGACCACGGGGTGCGCGTGGCACGCCGCCCCAGCATCCGCAGCAGCGGCTCGGCGACGTCCTGGACCCCCGCGCAACAGGCCGCGTGCGTCAGGTAGTTGACGTCACGCAGCTCGCCCGGTGCCACCGCGTTCTCCGTCCGGCCCGTGATCCAGCGCTGCCAGGTGCGTCGTACGTCGCTGATCGCGCCGTCGTTGTTCCAGTGCTGACCGAGGCCCACCGAGGCCCGGCTGTCCTGAGCGGCGTCCAGCGAGTGCCGGTACTCCTCGACCCGGGCGTACTGCACCAGCACGGGCAGTGCGCAGCCGGGCGGTGCCACGCCGGCCGCGTCGCGGGCGAAGTCGTACATCAGGCCGTGCGAGCCGTGCCAGCGGGACGAGTAGTAGTGCAGCACCTGGAGGTGACCCTCCACGCTGTACTGGTCCCGTCCCTGCAACTCGTCCCACCAGCGTGCCAGTTCCTGCCGGCGGACCCCCGCCGGGTACAGCCGTGCCACGGAGATCAGCGAGATCCACGGCGTGGGGTCGTCCGGGTACGCCTCGGCGGCATGCAGGCATGCCATGACGGCGCTGTCGACGCGGTGCCGGCCGATGGGCACGCCCCGGCCCGCGGCGATGGCCAGGTTGAACGCCCGGGCCGTCTCGGTCGCCGCGTAGAGCACCAGTGCGTCGGCGCCGCGCGGCTCGGCCGCGAGCCACGTCTCCGCCGTCGAACTGCTCGCGCAGGCCTGGGCGAGCAGCCGGACCCGGTGGCCCCGGGCGAGCCAGTCCGGGCCGGTGGCGTGCAGGAGTTCGCGCAGTCCCTGCCAGCGGCCGATGACGATGTCGTGCCGGGCCGAGCTGAGGGCGGTGTCCCCGCAGTCGGGGTCGAAGTCGGGAGCGAAGCGGTCTCGCGCCATCGGGGTCTCCCTCAGAAGTCGGTGGGCAGACCCTCGTGGACGGGGGAGTGCGCGTCCGCGTGGTCGTCGGGGACGTAGTCCGTCTCGACGGTTCGGGTGGCGTCGAGCTTCGCCGGCCGGTAGTAGTCGCTGCCCTGCCGCCAGTACCAGAGCATCGGGATCAGGCCGACGGCCAGTCCGCCGATGCCGATCACGACCGAGGCGGTGCTCAGCTCGCTCAGCGACTCGACGAACACCCAGAACATGAACAGGGCGCCGAACAGTGGCCACAGCCCGCCGAACACGAAGTTCGCCACCGACTTCAGCAGCATCCGGCGGTAGGCCACGACCACGGCGAGCCCGGCCAGCCCGTAGTAGACGGCGATCTGCAGGCCGATCGCCGAGATCGCGTCGGAGAGGATGTCACCGACCGTGCCCAGGGCGTTGGAGGCGATCAGCATCACCAGTGCCACCGTGCCGACGACCACGATCGCGACCCACGGGGTGTTCCAGCGGGGGTGGACCCGGCCGAGCGCGGACGGCATCGTACGGTCGCGGCCCATCGCGAACAGCGAGCGCGTGACCTGGATGAGCGTGGTCTCCAGCGTGGCGATGGTGGACAGCATCACCGCGACGATCAGCAGCTTGCCGCCCCAGCCCGGCCAGACCTCCTCGCCGAGCACCGCCAGCACGTTGGCGTCGTTCTCCTCGATCTGCCGGGAGGAGAGGATCACGTTGACCGCGATGGTGAACGCCTCGAACAGCAGGAAGACGATGCCGATGCCGATGAGGCCCGCGAGCCCCGTCGTGCGGCGGCTGTTGCGGGTCTCCTCGCTCAGGTTGCTGGTGACGTCCCAGCCCCAGTAGTAGAACGCGGCGATGAGCGCGCCGGACGCGAAGCCCGACACGCCGTCGAAGTGGCCGAAGCCGAGCCACGACCAGTCGAAGGCGCGGGCGTTGCCGGTGTGGAGGACGGCGAGGACCGCGAACAGCGCCAGAATGGCCAGCTCCACCCCGGACATGACGAGCTGTGCGCGGACGGTGAGGCGGGCCCCGCCGAGGACGACCAGCAGCATGGCCACGAACCAGGCCGCGCCGACCACCGTGGACAGCGCGGTGTTCTCCGCGAGCTTCTCGTCGAAGAGGGCTAGCGTCATCGACCCGGCGGGCAGCGAGCCCGCCACCATGAAGATGGTCGCCGAGATCACCAGCGCCCAGCCGCTGATGAACCCGAGAAAGGGATGGAGCGTACGCCCCACCCACGAGTAACTGGCTCCCGCGTTCACGTCGATCCGGCCGAGGTAGCTGAACGCCAGTGCGATGCCGAGCATGGGTATCGCGCAGTACAACAGGGCCGCGGGGCTCGCCAGGCCCACCGCGCCGACCAGGACCGCGGTGGTCGCGGCCAGCGAGTAGGCCGGGGCACTGCCGGCGACGGCCATCACGACCGTGTCGAACGTGCCGAGGGCATTGGCCTGCAGCCCTCTGCCCCTGAAGTTGCTCATGGATGCGCTGCTTTCCGTCGTGCACGACGCGGGGAGGACAAGGCCCCGACGGCGTAAGGGGGGGTGGGGGGTGGACCCGTCCCGGACGCGCGAGGGATGGCCTCGGGTCAGGGTCGGTGAAAAAAGAGAGGGTGGCGGATACCGCTCGGTCGCTGCGTGGACAGTCGGTCACACCGTGTGTGCGTGTGATGATAGCCGCACTCATTGAGCTTTCAAGATTGACCGGGAAGTAACCTCCCGAGGCCGTCGAAAGCCCCACTCCCGTACCTCTTTTGAGGTTGGAGATCCCGTAGCGGGAAACGCGGATCAGGACACCCGAGTAGGACGAGCGCGACGCGCCAGGGAGGCGGCGATGGACACGGAGCGGACGAACCCCGAACTGATGGGGGACGACGCGTACCAGCCCACCGGAACCAACGAGGAGCAGGAGGACGCGACCCCGCTCGATCTGCAGGACGCCCTCGACGAGCGGACGTACGACGAGACCCTCGCGGAGGGCTACTCGCCGCCGGAGAGGCCGCTCGGCGTCACCAAGTACGGCACCACGGCCTCCGAACAGCACGACGGCGAGAGCCTCGACCAGCGCCTCGCCCAGGAGGTTCCCGACGTGGCCGGGCCCGTCGGCGACGGTATCGGCGACGCCCCCGGAGGTGAGGGCGAGCCGGTCGACCCGGAGGCGGGCACGGACCGGGCCGGCCGTCTCGTCGCCCCCGACGAGGGCGCCCACCCCGACACCACGAAGGAGGCCGTCGCCTCCGACGTGGGCATCGACGCGGGGGCCGCCGGCGCGGAGGAGGCCGCCGTCCATGTCGTCGAGGACGACACGATCCTTCCCGACGGACCGCAGGACGAACTCGCGGACGTGCTTCCCGACGACGAGGAGAACTGAGCGGGCCGCTCAGTCCCCGATCCGGTCGATCAGGCGGAGCTTGTTGGTGGCGTCGAGGGCGGCGACCTTGTAGGACTCGGCGAGTGTCGGGTAGTTGAACACGGCGTCGACCAGGTAGTCGACGGTGCCGCCGCAGCCCATCACGGACTGTCCGATGTGGATGAGCTCGGTGGCGCCGGTGCCGAAGCAGTGCACCCCGAGCAGGCTGCGGTCCTCGGAGGAGACCAGCAGCTTCAGCATGCCGTGCGAGTCGCCCATGATCTGGCCGCGGGCCAGTTCCCGGTAGCGGGAGATGCCGACCTCGAACGGCACCCGGTCCTCGGTGAGTTGGTCCTCGGTGCGGCCCACGAAGCTGATCTCGGGGATGGTGTAGATGCCGATCGGCTGGAGGTTGTGCATTCGGGCGACTGGCTCCCCGCACGCGTGGTAGGCCGCGGCCCGCCCCTGCTCCATCGCGGTCGCCGCCAGCGCGGGGAAACCGATCACGTCACCGACGGCGTAGATGTGCGGCACCTCGGTGCGGTAGTGCTCGTCCACCGTGATCCGGCCTCGCGCGTCCGCCGACAGGCCCGCCTTGTCGAGGTGCAGATCGTCGGTGAGGCCCTGTCGGCCCGCCGAGTACATCACCGAGTCGGCCGGGATCTTCTTGCCGCTCTCCAGGATGGTCAGCGTGCCCCGGGGATGGCGCTCGACGGCGGCCACCGTCTCCCCGAAACGGAACGTCACCGCCAGGTCGCGCAGGTGGTACTTGAGCGACTCGATCACCTCGACGTCGCACATGTCGAGCATCCCGGCACGCTTCTCCACCACAGTGATCTTGCTGCCGAGCGCCGCGAACATGGACGCGTACTCCATGCCGATGACACCGGCACCGACGATGACCATGGAACGCGGCACCCGTTCCAGGGCGAGCACGTTGTCCGAGTCCATGATCGTCCGCCCGTCGAACTCGACGCTGTCCGGCCGCGCGGGCCGGGTGCCGGTGGCGATCACGAAGTGCTCGGCGCTGACCAGCCGTTCGTGGCCGGTGACCTCGCGCAGGGCGACGGTGTGGTCGTCGACGAAGCGGGCGGTCCCGGAGTAGAGGGCGATGTGGTTGCGGGACAGCTGACTGCGGATGACGTCCACCTCGCGGCTGACCACGTGCTGGGTGCGGGCGGTCAGATCGCCGACGGTGATGTCCTCCTTGAGCCGGTAGCTCTGGCCGTAGAGATCGCGCTGGGTGAGACCGGTGAGGTACAGCACCGCCTCGCGCAGGGTCTTGGAGGGGATGGTGCCGGTGTGGATGGAGACCCCGCCGACCATGTCGGGGCGGTCGACGACGGCCACCCGGCGGCCCAGCTTGGCCGCGGCGATGGCGGCCTTCTGGCCACCCGGACCGGATCCGATGACGAGCATGTCGAAGTCGGGCACCTCAGGAGTCTGGCAGTCCCGGTGCCCGCTTCGATAGAGCGGACGGCCAACTGTGCCGCCGCCCGCGGGACCACGGATGCGTGGGTGAACTCCCGGCTACGGCAGCAGCTTGTCCAGCGCGGCCGGGCCTTCCGCCTCCAGCTTCCGCTTCGCCCATGCGAGGGTGCGCGGGGTGAGGTCCTTGCCCGAGGCGAGTACCACGTCCTCGGGTGACACGTCCGTGCCGGTGCGGGTGTGGAGCAGGGCGTCCGGGGTGGCACGGTCCTCGGACGGCCCGGTCGCGTCGGGTTGTGACGTCGGCATGATGTCTGCTCCTCGGATCCGGACAGTTCCTCGGTCCCGGTTTCCCTCACCGGGCCCGCTATCACCATTCAACGC
Organism: Streptomyces sp. NPDC058678; assembly: GCF_042714835.1. Classification (NCBI taxonomy): domain Bacteria; kingdom Bacillati; phylum Actinomycetota; class Actinomycetes; order Kitasatosporales; family Streptomycetaceae; genus Streptomyces; species Streptomyces sp. NPDC058678. Next base: position 116,892 of record NZ_JBHXSG010000004.1, read on the forward strand.
CCAGGCCGACCCTGCATCCCGAGCGGACCGCAAAACACTCCCGGGCGGAACGAAGAGACCCCCGCCCGGCTCGGGATGCCCTGGCGATCACCCCGGCGTCTAATGGCGATATCGGACGACTCGGCCGACCGGAAGACGAGGCCCATGTCACCTACACCCACCCGGACCGGGGACGAGGGAGGGGAAACCGCGGCTCCGGGGGCACTGCGGCGGCTGGGGGAGTGGTGCGCACGGCACTTCGTGATCGTCGTCGTGGCCTGGCTCGTGGTCCTGGGGGCACTGGAGGCCCTGAACCACTCACACGGCGGCACCTACTCCGACAACTTCTCCCTCCCCGGCGTGCAGTCCCAGGAGGGCCTCGACGTCCTGAAGGAGCACGACCCGGCAGCGGGCGGCTACAGCAGCCAGATCGTCCTGCACGACGGGCAGAAAGCCCTGACCTCGCTGAGTTCGCAGATGTCGACGACCGTCGGCGACCTGCAGAAACTGCCGCACGTCCTGGCCGTCCAGAATCCGCTGTCCGGTCAGGCCTCGAAGGTCGGCCCGATCACTTCGGACGGAAAGACGGCGTACATCACGGTCCGGTTCGACGTGCAGCCCTCCACCCTCGGCGACGCCTACCTGGACGGCGTCGACAACGCCGTCCAGCCGCTTCGCGCGGCCGGCGCCGAGGTCGAGTACGGCGGACCGCTCGGCGAACTGGCCCGGCCGGCCGCCGACGACCGGGTGAGCGAACTGATCGGCTTCGCGGTGGCGATCGTCGTCCTGCTGGTCGGCTTCGGCAGCGTCCTCGCCGCCGGGCTGCCCCTGCTGACCGCGCTGATCAGCGTCATCGGCGGGCTTGCCTGTCTCGGCCTGCTCGCCGCGGCCTTCACTTTCGCCACCGTCTCGCCGACCCTGGCCACGATGATCGGGCTCGGCGTCGGCATCGACTACGCCCTGTTCCTGATCACCCGTCACCGGCAGAACCTCATGGACGGCAAGGATCCCGTCGGATCCGCGGGGCAGGCCGCCGCCACCAGCGGACGCGCCGTCCTGGTCTCCGGCTGCACGGTGATCGTCGCCCTCGCCGGGTTGTCCGCGTCCGGGGTGTCGTTCATCAGCAAACTCGGAGTGGCCGCCGCCGTGACGGTCGTCTCGGCCGTGCTGGGCGCGCTGACCCTGGTTCCGGCGCTGCTGGGCCTCATCGGCACCCGCATCGACCGCTACCGGGTGAAGCACCCCGTCGCCGAGACCGACGCCGCCGCGGGTGCCGTGTCCGAGGGCACCTGGCACCGCTACGCCCAGCGGGTCGCCCGGCGGCCGTGGCGCTTCCTGGCCGCGGGCGTCACGACCGTCGTCATCCTCGCCATCCCGGTCCTGTCCATCCAGCTCGGCCACATCGGTGACGGAGCCGACCCCACGTCCTTCACCGACCGGCGGGCCTACGACCTGATGACCGACGCGTTCGGGCCCGGCTCCAACGGGCCCCTCACCGTCGTCATCGACCAGACCTCCGTACCGTCGTCACAACGCGACACGCTCACCTCCACGGCGCAGAAGACCCTCAACGCCGTCGCCGGCGCCTCCACGGTCACCACGCTGACACCCACCCAGGACGGCGACGTCCTCATCGCCACGGTCTACTCGGAAAAGTCCCCGCAGAGCGCCGACACCACCGACCTGACCAACCGTCTCGTCGACGACACCCTTCCCGCCGCGGTCTCCGGTACGGACGCCAAGGGCTACGTCACCGGAACGACAGCGGCCCAGGTCGACTTCCGGGACATCGTCGCGAGCCGGCTGCCCCTCATCATCGGCGTCGTCGTCGCCCTGTCCTTCCTGATCATCCTCATCGTCTTCCGCGGTTTGCTCGTGGCGCTCAAGGCGGCCGTCCTCAACGTGCTCTCGATCACCGCCTCCTACGGCGTCGTCGTCGCCGTCTTCCAGTGGGGCTGGGGCGGGCCCGCGCTCGGCGTCTCCGGCAAGGTGCCCATCGAGAGCTACGTACCGATGATGATGTTCGCCATCATCTTCGGGCTCAGCATGGACTACGAGATCTTCCTGCTCTCCCGCGTCCACGAGGCCTGGCTGCGCACCGGCGACGCCAAGGCCTCGGTCGCCCACGCCCTGGAGATCACCGCGCGGGTCATCTCCTGCGCCGCGCTGATCATGGTGAGCGTCTTCGCGGCCTTCATCGTCAGCGACAACATCGTGGTGAAGATGCTGGGGCTGGGCCTGGCGGTGAGCGTCCTCATCGACGCCACCGTCGTACGGCTGCTCATGGTCCCCGCGGTGATGACCCTGCTGGGACGGCACGCCTGGTGGACACCCCGCCTGCTCGACCGGATCCTCCCGCACATCGACACCGAGGGGGAGCGCGAGCGGACCTGAGACCTCAGGGACCCTTCAGCCGCCCCGGTGCCAGGACGAGCATCGTGACGTCGTCGTTGAGGGCCCGGCTGTAGCCGACGAGGTCCGCCCACACGTGCACCGCCAGGGCGGCCGGGTCCTCGTCGGGGAAGCCCGTGAGCCGCTCGGTCAGGGGATAGAACACACCGGCCGCGTCCCTGGCCTCGGTGACCCCGTCGGAGGCGAGGAAGAGCCGGTCCCCGGCCCGCAGCGGCACCGTCCGGCCGACCGGCGGCACGGCGTCGGCCAGCCCGAGACCGAGCGGGCTCCCCACCGGGACGTCCAGTTCGACGACCTGCCCGTCCCGCAGCAGGACGGGAGCGGGATGCCCGCACGCCACGATCCGCACCGCCCGCCCGTCCGCGGCGAACTCCAGTAGGACGGCCGTCGCGAACAGCTCGGAGTGCCGTTCGCCCGCCGAGTCCAGCTCGAGCCTGCGGTCCAGCCTGGCGGCCACCGCCTCCGGGTCCGGCTGGTCGAGCACCGCCTCCCGGAACGCCCCCAGCAGCGCGGCGACCGTCGCGACGGCCGACAGCCCGTGCCCCTGCACGTCACCCATGACCGCCCGGACGCCGAAAGGCCCCTCCCGCACGTCGAAGAAGTCACCCCCGACCAGCGTCCCGCGCTGCGCCGCCCGGTACAGGCCCGCACACCGCACGGGTCCCACGTACGGTGGCAGCGGCGGCATCACGGCGTGCTGCGCGGCCTGGGCCACCGCCCGCTCGGTGACCAGCTGGGCGTCACGACGGCTGCGCACGAACGACACGAACACGCTCAGCGCGGCCACGAAGCACACGGTGAGCAGGTCGGTGCTGCCGGGATCGTTCAGGCGGAAGGCCGGCACGAACAGCACCGCCACCACCAGACCGCCGAGCACCGCGGTGGCCGCCGGACCGTAGGACAGGACGGCCAGCGGAGGGATCGCGCCCAGCACGAACCCGATGTCGAGCGGTTCGGAACTGATGAGGGTCGCCGCGCACACGCTCGCCAGCAGCGCGGCCGGCAGTACCCGCACCCAGCCCGGCGGCGGGGCACCCCGCAGCCAGCCACGCCGGTCCCGTTCGGGGCGCGCCCATCGGCCGCGCACTGTGCTCACACACCTACGCTGCTACGTCGGCCCCCGTACCGCATGCCGGGGGCGTGGCGGCCTCTCGAACGGAGTGAGCGTCAGCCGAGCCCCCGCGGGCGCCGTGTCCTGGATGTGCGAGGCGAAGTCGGCCACGTCGTGGAAGGCGAAGCCGTACGCCCTGCCGTCCTCGGTGGCCGCGTGCGTTCAATTCGGAAGCAAGGGCCATTCAAGCGGTGTACGGTGAGGCGCCAAGCCCCGAGACGACGGAAGGAGGCGAGTGCCGTGCAGATCACCACGACCACCCAGCGCTCCCTTTCCGCTGCCCCGGCGTGCTTCGTCTGACCGGGAGCGCTCCACGCAACATGCTCCTCGGAGGACACACCCATGACCGACTCGGTCATCCGCGCGCTCGACGAGCGCGACGCCCATCTTTTCGACGCTCTGCCCGACCCGCTCGGCGCACGCGAGGGACACCGGACCACCCGGCACCGCCCCGACTGGAAGCGGGTCGCCCTGCGCGACGGCGCGGTCGTGGCGCGCGGCGCCTGGTGGGGCGGACCCGACGACGCCGAACCCCTCACCATCAACTGGTTCGACGTGGCCGAAGGCGAGGAGGAGGCCGGCGCCGAACTCCTGCGCACCGCCCCCTGGCAGGTCGAACTCGAACTCAACCTGCCCGGAGGCTGGCGCGAGGACCCCGCCCTGCGCGCCGCCGCCGAGACCCGCTTCACCGCCGCGCGCAAGGCCGGATACGAGCTCCTGGTGGAACGCTTCCTGTACCGCTGGACACCGGAGTGCGGCCTGCCCGAACGGCCCGGCCGACTCGTCTTCCGCCCGGAACCGGACGACGAGGTCTTCCTCGACGCCCTGCGCCGCATCCACTCCGTCACGCTGGACGCGCACGCCCTGCGGGCCATCGAGGAGGGCGGAGTGGACCAGGCGGCCCAGGAGGAACTCGACTTCTTCCACTGGTGCCCGTCACCGCGGGAATGGTGGCAGGTGGCCCACACCCCGCAGGGAGACCCGGTCGGCATCCACATCCCGGCGCACAACCCGTCGGGCCCCTGCGTCGGCTTCATCGGAGTCCTGCCGCAGCACCGAGGACACGGTTACGCCTACGACCTCCTGGCGGAGTGCACCCACTTCCTGGTCGAGCAGGGCGCGGAGTTCGTCTCCGCCGCCACGGACCAGGGCAACTTCCCGATGGCCGCCAACTTCACCAAGGCGGGCTTCCCCGTCGTACGGGAGCGCATCAACTTCCAGGCGCCGCGCACCGACTGAGGTGGGGTAGGCCTTCCCGGCGCCGGCAGACGGTTCGGGCCGTCTGTCAGTGCCGGGTGACATCCTGATCGTCGGGTGGATCGGCGGCGGGTGACGGAGGCGCGATGGGGTTGGACGGCGAGGTCTGGCGGGTGCGCAGCGGCGAGGAGGCGGTCGGGGAGATTTTGATCGACGACGTCGACTTCCCCTGGCTCGCGGGCCGGTTCACGGCCGGTCCGGCGTACGGCGCGGTCCAGGAGCTGTTCGCCCGCGAACTCGCCCTGGCGGAGCGGGACGACGAGGAGCACTGGAAGGAGTGGGAGGCGGCCTACGACGAGATCCGGCGCCGTGTGTCGCTGTCCTCGCCGGACGGCCCGGTGCCCGAGTTCCTGTTGCACATCGAGGGAGACCGGGCCTGGTTCCGGTGGAGTGACGAGCCGTTCGGCGACTAGCCGTTCGCCGACCAGTTGGTGAGCGGCGCTCGAGGTGGGACGCCGTTCCCGGCCGGAGGTCAGCCGCCGTCCAGCATGCCTTCGGCCGCCGCGAGGATCTCGGTGACCCGCAGCCCGAACCGGGCGTCGCAAGGGTGCGGGCCGCCGGTGCGGGCGGCGTCGAGCAGGGCGTCCGCAGCGCGGGAGAAGGCGGTGAGGACTCCCTCGGAGCTCTCCGGAAGCGGCGTCACCCCGGACTCGCCCCTCAGCTCCAGGACGACTCCCGCCGCGGCGGTCGGGGCCGTGAGGCTCAGCGTCAGCGTGCTCGACGCACCGCCCGCGTGGTCGAGGACCAGGTGCACGGTGTCGCCCGGGCCGTGTGCGGCCGCCGCCACCCGCCGGACGTCGCCGAGCACCGGCAGCAGCACGGACAGCGCATGCGGGCCCACGTCCCACAGGGCGCCCTTCGCACGCCGCCACGGCGAGTCCGCGAAGGGGCTGTCACTGGTGAACACCGAGCCCAGCCACTCGGCCCGCCCGGTGAACCAGCCCCGCGCACCCGCCTGTTCGGCGATCCACGTCTCCGTCTCCGACTGGAAGCGCGTGGTGAAGAAGACGACGGAGGCGACGCCGGCCGCCTCGACGGCCTCGACCACCGCCCGCCCCTCCTCCACGGTCGCGGCGATGGGCTTGTCCAGCAGCAGATGACACCCCGCCCGCGCGGCCCGCACCGCGAGCTCCGCCTGCACGGCCGGCGGCAGGGCCACGGCCACCGCGTCCACGTCGGCGAACAGCACGTCCACGTCGTCGTAGACCCGCGTGCCGTGCAGGTCGGCCAGTTCCTTGGCCGCGTCCGTGCGACGGCCCCACACCCCGACGAAGTCCAGCCCGTCGTGTGCGCTCAGGGCTGGGGCGTGGGCCATCCGGGCCCAGGGTCCGGTACCGAGCAGTCCGATGCGCATGCCGCCGCCTCTCCACGCCGCACGACCTGGTGACGACCGGCTCCGCGGGCGCCGAGGGTGAGCGTGTCACACCGGCCGGGCGCACGAGCAAGCCCCCCTGCGGCGGCCGACGGTGGGACGGGGCGGCGTCACGAGACCGGTGACATTGCCGGTCCCCGTGCCGGGGGTGCCCGCCGACAGTGGCACGACCAGCCCTCCGCGGCACCCGCCGTCCCGGCACACCCGTGTGTGCCGGCCCCCGGCCGGGCGGCCGCCCCCACAGAAGAGGACGACTCGTCGTGCCCCAGCACCCGCAGAACACCGCACCTCCCGGGACATCCCACCCGTCCCCGCACGGCGTCGGCCGCCCCAGGGCCCACCGGTTCACCGGTGCCCTGGCGGCGATCGCCGCGACCGTGGGGCTCGGCACCCTCGCCGCCCCCGGAGCGCAGGCGGCGGACAACCCGTACGAGCGCGGCCCGGCACCCACCAACGCCTCCATCGAGGCGCTGCGCGGTCCCTACGCCGTCTCCGAGACGACCGTCTCCCGCGCCGCCGTCACCGGGTTCGGCGGCGGCACGATCTACTACCCGACGAGCACCGGTGACGGCACCTTCGGAGCCGTCGTCGTCTCGCCCGGCTACACCGGCACCCAGTCCTCCATCGCCTGGCTGGGACCGCGCCTGGCGTCCCAGGGCTTCGTCGTCTTCACCATCGACACCCTCACCACCCTGGACCAGCCGGACTCCCGGGGCCGTCAACTGCTCGCCGCCCTCGACCACCTCACCGAACGCAGCCCGGTGCGCACCCGCGTCGACAGCAGCCGGCTCGGCGTCATGGGGCACTCGATGGGCGGCGGCGGCAGCCTCGAGGCCGCGAAGTCCCGGCCCTCGCTCCAGGCGGCGATCCCGCTGACGCCCTGGAACGTCGACAAGTCCTGGCCCGAGATCAGCACACCCACCCTGATCGTCGGCGCCGACGGCGACTCGGTGGCACCGGTCGCGAGCCACGCCGAGCCCTTCTACAGCAGCCTGCCCTCCTCCCTCGACCGCGCGTACCTGGAGCTGAACAACGCCACCCACTTCTCGCCGAACACGTCGAACACGACGATCGCCAAGTACAGCGTTTCCTGGCTCAAGCGGTTCATCGACAACGACACCCGCTACGAGCAGTTCCTGTGCCCGCTGCCGCGGCCGAGCCTGACGATCGAGGAGTACCGCGGCAACTGCCCGCACGGCTCCTGACGCGGGCGACGGCATTGTGCCGGTGCCCAGCCTCCCCGGCGGGCGTCCGTGCACCGGCACAAGCCGTCCGCCCGTTCGGACGTGCGGCTTCCGCCTCTCGTTACGGGTCAGTAGCGTCGCGGGAATGACCGGACCCAGGACCGTGCCGACGACGGACGGACCGAACCGGGCGGAGAGGTACACGGCGGCGGCCGAGCAGGCGCTGCTCGCCGGACGCCCGCACCGGGCGCTGCGGCTGCTCGCCGCGACGGGTGGCGGCGCGGCACCGGCCGCGGTGCGCGGCCGCGCCGAACTGGTTCGGGGGCTGGCGGGGCTGCGCGACGGCCCAGTGGGTGACGCCCACGCGTCCCTGATGCTCGCCGCGGCCCTGCTCGGTCCCGACGCTCCCGGACAGTCCGCCCGTGCCGCTCTCGCCGCCGCGGACGCTGCGTGGGCGGCGGGCGACCGGGCGGCCTGCCTCAGGGCGCTCGGGTGCGAGGCCGCCGACGGCGACCCTCACCACAACACCCGGCTCTTCCCGTCGGCGGGCGTCGGGACGGACCGGGGACGCGGCGGGTACGACCCGGTGCGCGACCACGCGCTCGGGATGTGCGCCGTACTGGAGGCGCGCTTCGACCGGGCGGCCGTACCGCTGCACCGTGTGGTCGAGTACGCCCGCACCGGTGACAAGCCGGAAGGGCTGCTGCGGTCGGCGGCCGCTGCCCTCCTGCTCGGGGACCTGGGCGCGGCCCGCCGAGTCGGCGCGCGGGCCCTGGCGGCGGCCCGGAACCGGGGGGCCGCGGCGCTCGTACCGCTGGCACTGGAGTACCTGGCGTACGCCGAGTTGCGCGCGGGCCGGCACGCGCAGGCCCGCGCCCATGCCGGCCAGGGCCTGCGCGCCGCCCTGCGAGCGGGACAGCGCAACACGGCGGCCCACCACCACGCCGTGCTCGCCCTGGCCGCGTCCATCGAAGGGGACACCGGCTCGGTCGCCGGGCATGCCACGGCCGCGCTGGGGATCGCCCGTCGGCACGGTCTGGCCCAGGCGGCCACGCTGGCGCAGTGGGCGTCGGCCCGCGCCGATCTGGGGCGCGGCCGCCCCCTCGACGCCGCCGACCGGCTCGGCCCGCTGGTGCACCCCGGCCCCCGGCGCGGGCACTTCGCGGTGTGGATGCTCGCGGTGCCCTGCTATGTGGAGGCCGCCGTGCTCGCCGGGTGCCCCGACGGCACCCGGACGGTCCTGGAGGAGTTCGCCCGGTGGGCGGCCTTAGGAGCCGATCCGCAGGCTCCCGCCCAGCTGGCCCGCTGCCAGGCCCTGCTCGCCGGTCCGGACGAGGCCGACGCGCTCTACCGCCGGGCGCTGACCCTGCACGACGAGGCGGGCGGCGACTTCGAACGGGCCCGTACCGAACTCCTGTACGGGAAATGGCTGCGCCGCCGGCGCAGGCTGCGGGAGGCACGCGACCGCCTCGGGGCCGCACTCGTCGGCTTCGACCGCTGCGGCGCGCGGGTGTGGGCACAGCAGACCGGCGGGGAGCTGCGGGCGCACGGGACCGCTCCCTGCCCGACCGGTTCGGACGCGCTGTCCCGCCTGACGCCGCAGCAACTGCGCGTCGCGCGGTACGTGGCCGAGGGCGCCACCAATCGGGAGGTGGCGCTGCGGCTGGCCGTGAGCACCCGCACCGTCGACTACCACCTGCGCAACGTCTTCGCCGCCCTCGGCCTGCGCTCCCGGGTCGAACTGGCGCGCATGGTCGATCAGGCGGAACAGACCGGTGCACGACCCTAGGGACCGACCGGACGGTATGCCATCCTTCGGGGCAGGACGCCTCGGGTGGCAGGCGCCGCGGGAAGAACCTCGGACCGGCAGGGAGTCCGCCGCGGACGCCGTGCCGCGCCGCCGAAAGTGGGGGAGGACCGTGATGCACCAAGCCGTACGGCCACGAACAGCGCTGCGCCCAGGACCGGCGCCCGGTCCACAGCCGCGGACCCGGCGCGTACGGTCGCTGATCGACGCCGACGCCCTGCACGTCCTGCACCGCGCCGCCCGGGTGCTGCTGGACGACCTGCCCGACCTGACCGACCGCCTGCTGGCCGTCCTCCAGGAGCAGGAACCGGCCTACCGGGCCGCACGGGAGAGCGACCCCGTCGGGACCTGGCAGGAAGTGCACCGCTCACTGCGGCACAGCGTGACCTCACTGATCGATCCCCGCAGCGCCCGGGACGCGGCCCGCCGCTGCTCGTGGAAGATCGGAGCCACCCGTGCCGAACAGGGCCTGCCGCTGGACGCCCTGCTGCACGCCTTCCGCCTCGGCGGGTCGCTGGTGTGGCAGGGGCTGGTGGAGGAGACCTCCCGGACCGCTCCCGAGGACGTACGCCTCCTCGTCCATGTGGCGTCCGACGTCTGGAACTTCGTCGACGAGCACTGCTCGCTCGTCGCGGACGCCTACCGGCAGGTCGAGCGGCAGTTGACCTGGCGGCGCGAGAACCGGGTGCGACTGCTGGCCGCCGCCCTGCTCGACGGCACCAGCCGCATCGCCGACCTGCCCGAGACCGCCCAGGCGCTCGACCTGCCCGAACACGGGCGGTACGCCGTCGTCGCGGTCGCCGGCCCGGACCCCGCCGGCTGCGCCGGCGCCCGAGCCGCCGCCGTGCCCGACGGCCTGCGCGTCCACTGGCACACCGGCGTGGAGGTGGACTACGGGATCGTCCTGGTCGGCAGCGGCGACCCGCCGGAGCCCGCGCCCCGGCCGGACGGACCCGCGGCGGGCGCGAAGATCGGCGTCGGTGGTGTCGTCGAAGGGCTGGCCGGCATCGGTGACGCCCGCAGGCAGGCCGACACCGCGCTCGGCATCTGTCCCGCCGGCGGCGGGGCGGTTCGGCTGACCGAGCACCTCCCCGCCGCCCTCGTCGTCACCAGTCCGGAACTGGGCAGGGCCCTCGCCGACCGGGTGCTCGGTCCGCTGCTGCGCCTGGAGCCGGGGGACCGGGACGTGCTGCTGGAGACGCTGGCCACCTGGCTCGCCTGCGACGGCTCCGCGCAGCGGGCCGGCGAGCGGCTCTACTGCCACCGCAACACCGTGCTGAACCGGCTGCGGCGCTGTGAGCACCTGACGGGCCGGTCGCTGGCCCGTCCCACGGACGTGGTGGAGATCAGCCTGGCCCTCACCGCCCGCCGGCTGCTGTGCGGCTGACGGCGAGCGCTGTCCTGTACCCCCTGGGCAGCCGCACAAGGTCACGGGCCGGTCGCTGGCCCGCCCCACCGGCGTGGTGGAGATCAGCCTGGCCCTCACCGCCCGCCGGCTGCTGTGCGGCTGACGGCGAGCGCTGTCCTGTACCCCCTGGGCAGCCGCACAAGGCCACCGGGCGGGCACTGGGACGGCGCAGCGACCACGCCCCAAGTCCTGTACCGGCGGTCGGCCCCCGTGCTGTCGTGAGCTCCCCTTCCCCCGCAGCCCGTGCCGCCCGGCACGGAAACCAGGAGCCGCGATGCCCGCAAGTCCACCGGACGAGGAAGCCGCCCTGCACGTCGAGAACCTCGACGTCACCTACGGCCGTGCCCTGTCCGCCCTCCGCTCGGTGTCACTGACCGTCCCGCACGGCGGCGTCGTCACCCTGCTCGGCGCCAACGGCGCCGGCAAGACGACCCTGCTGCGCGCGGTGTCGGGCACGCTCCGGCTGCATCGCGGGACGATCACAGGTGGCCGCATCCGCTACGGAGACACGGAGCTCGACGGCCGGGACCCGGTCGCCGCGGTACGCGCCGGAGTCGTCCAGGTGCCCGAGGGCAGGCGCGTGTTCGCCGGGCTCACCGTCGACGAGAACCTGCGCAGTGGGGGCCTCGGCCTCGGCCGGCGCAGCCCGGCACTCGTCCGCGACGGCCGGGACCGGGTGTTCGCCCTCTTCCCTCGCCTCGCCGAACGCACCCAGCAGGCCGCCGGCCTGCTGTCCGGGGGAGAACAGCAGATGCTGGCCATCGGCCGCGCCCTGATGGCGGCCCCCCGCCTGCTCCTGCTCGACGAACCCTCACTCGGCCTGGCTCCGCAGATGGTGCACCGGATCGCCGAAGTCGTCCGCGAGATCAACGCCCAGGGCACGGCCGTCCTGCTGGTCGAACAGAACGCGGGCATGGCGCTCTCGCTCGCGGACCACGCCCATGTCCTGGAGGTGGGCGAGGTCCGGTTGTCCGGGCCCGCCGACGAGCTGGCCCGCACCGACGCGGTGCGCCGCCTGTACCTCGGCGAGCAGACCGGCACCGACGACCCCGCCGACGCCGGTCAGGGGGCCGCGTGAGCACCTCCGCACAGCGACCGCGAGCCACCGAGCCCCCCGAGCTGCGGGTCCGGGACGTCACCGTGCGCTTCGCCGGACTCACCGCGCTCGACGACGTGTCCTTCACCGTCTCCCCGGGGTCGGTGCACGCCCTCATCGGACCCAACGGGGCCGGCAAGTCCACCTGCTTCAACGTTTTGTCCGGCCTGTGCCGGCCCGCCTCCGGCACCGTCGTGCTCGGGGACGCGGAACTGACCCGGCTCCCGCCGCACCGGATCGCCGCCCTGGGCGTGGCGCGAACCTTCCAGAACATCGTCACCACCGAGGGAACCGTCGCGGACAATCTCATGCTCGGCCGGCACGTGCTGTCCCGCGCCGGTTTCACGGCCAGCGCCCTGCGCCTGCCGTGGGCCGCCCGGGAACAGCGCGAACACCTCGCCAGGACGCGCGAGATCGCCGAACTCACCGGCCTGGGAAAGCACTTCGACACGCCGGTCGCGCTGCTGCCGTACGGCGACCGCAAGCGCGTGGAGTTCGCCCGCGCCCTGTGCCTGGAACCGAGCGTGCTGCTCCTCGACGAGCCCGTGGCCGGCATGAACGCCGCCGAACGCGCCCGCGCCGCCGAGGCCGTCCAGAACGTCCGTACCGAACTCGGCCTGTCCGTCGTCCTCGTGGAGCACGACATGGGCCTGGTCATGCGTCTCGCCGACGAGGTCACCGTCCTCGACTTCGGCCGCCGCATCGCCGGCGGAACGCCCGACGAGGTCCGGCGCGACCCCGAGGTGCTGCGCGCCTACCTCGGCACCGAAACCCCGCAGGAGGACGTGGCATGACCGGACTCCTCGACAACCTCCTGAACGGCCTCGCCCTCGGCTCGGTCTACGCACTCGTCGCCCTCGGCTTCGTCGTCATCTTCAAGGCGTCGGGCGTACTGAACTTCGCCCACGGCTCCCTGCTCCTGCTCGGCGGCTACCTCACCGCGGTCCTGCACGACGACCTCGGCTTCGCCGGTGCGCTGGCCCTCGCCGTGGTGGTGACGGCGACCGTGGCCGGAGCGCTCGACCGCCTCCTGCTGCAGCGCGGCGAGCCGGATCCGCACGCCGCCCATGTGCAGACCATCGTGACCATCGGCATCGACATCGTCCTGGTGACCGACCTGTCCCGGCGTATCGGGGGCGACCTGCTGTCCCTGGGAGACCCCTGGGGCGACTCGGTGCACGACCTCGGACCGGTGACCGTCGCCGACAGCAGGCTCGCCGCGATCGTCGTGTCGGCCGTGGTCATCGGCGCGGTGTTCGCCCTCTTCCGGTTCACCGCCTGGGGGCTGTCCCTGCGGGCCGCGGCCGAGGACAGGGAGGCCGCCGCCCTGATGGGCGTGAGGCTGGCACGGGTGCGCACCCTCGCCTGGTGCCTGGCAGGCGCTCTCGCCGCACTGGCCGCGGTCTTCCTCGTCGCCTTCCCTGCGCCCGGACTGGAGCGCACCACCGGCCAGATCGCCCTCAAGGCCTTCCCGGCCGCGATCCTCGGCGGCATGACCTCACCGGCCGGCGCCCTCGCCGGCAGCATGCTGATCGGCCTGACCGAGGCCCTCGTCGCCGGCTACCAGTCCGAACTGCACGTCCTGGGCGAGGGATTCGGCGACGTCGCCCCGTACGCCGTGATGGTGCTGGTGCTCCTCGTACGGCCCACCGGGCTGTTCGGCGCGAGAGGAGCGGCACGTGTCTGAATCCACCTCCGCGGCCCGGGCTCTGCACTGGGGGAGGAGAGGCGTTCCCCTCGTCCTCCTGTGCGTCCTGCCCTTCTACCTGGACGCCTTCTGGCTGCGCATCGGCCTGTTCTCGCTGGCGGCGGCCATCGGTGCCGTCGGCCTCGGCCTGCTGACCGGGACCGCGGGACAACTCTCCCTCGGCCACGCCTTCTTCCTCGCCGTTGGGGCGTACGGCTACGTGTGGCTCGCGGGAGAGCCCGGACCGGGGCTCCCGCCTGCCCTCGCCCTCGTCCTGGCGGTGCTCCTCGCCGGAGCGGCGGGCGGACTGTTCAGCCCCGTCGCCGGCCGGGTGCGCGGCATCTACCTGGGCGTCGCCACGCTCGCCCTGGTGTTCCTCGGCCACCACGTCCTGCTGACCGCCGACTCCGTCACCGGCGGATTCAACGGCCGCTCGGTCCCGCCACTGCCGGGCTTCACCGACAGCGACCCCCAACTGGTGCTGCTCGGCGTGCCGTTCGGCGCGGCGGAACGGCTGTGGTACCTCGGCCTGGCACTGTTCGCCCTCACCTGGTTCACGGCGCGCGGCCTGCTGCGCGGGCGCCCCGGCCGGGCCCTGGCGGCGCTGCGCGACAGCGAGACGGCGGCCGCGGTGATGGGCGTGCACGTGGCCCGGTACCGCTCGGCGGCCTTCGTCGTGTCCTCGATGTACGCGGGACTGGCCGGGGTACTGCTGGCACTCGCCTTCCGCCGGGTCGTGCCGGACTACTTCGTCCTGGCCCTCTCCGTCGACTACCTCGCCATGATCGTCATCGGCGGCCTGGGCTCCGTGGCGGGAGCCACCGCGGGAGCCGTCTTCGTCACCGCGCTTCCACTGCTGATGACGCGCTACGCCGACCAACTGCCGCTGGTGACGGCGCCGGGAGCGTCCGACGGCGTCGTCGGCCCGACCGAGGCGGCCCGCTACCTCTACGGCGCGGCGATCGTCCTGGTGCTGCTGTACACCCCCGGCGGACTGCACGGCCTGACCCGACGACTGCGCACCGGACGCTCTCCGAAACACCCACCGGCGCCCGCGCCCTCCTCCCAGGGATCCACCCCAGCCGTACGAGCCAAGGAGCACACCCCGTGAACGTCACGCACCACAGGAACCGCCTCACCGCCGTCGCCACCGCCGCGGCCGTCGCCCTGCTGATGGCGGGCTGCAGCTCCAAAGCCGGCGGCCAGAGCACCGGCGACGGCGCCGACGGCGTGAAGACGGGCCCCGGCGTCACCGACAAGACCGTCAGGCTCGGCGCGCTGACCGACCTGACCGGCCCCTACGCCACCCTCGGCAAGAGCATCGTGCAGGCGCAGAAGATGTGGGCCGACGAGACCAACGCCAAGGGCGGCGTGTGCGGCCGCAAGGTCGAGATCGTCGTCAAGGACCACGGCTACGACGTGCAGAAGGCCGTCACCGCGTACGCCGACATCTCGGCGGACGTGGTGGCGCTGCCCCAGGTCATCGGATCGCCCGTCGTCGCCGCGCTCCTGGACGACATCGAGCGCGACCACCTGCTGACCTTCCCGCAGGCCTGGGCGGCCTCCCTCCTCGGCAAGGACTCCGTCCAGGTCCTGGGCACCACGTACGACGTCGACATGATCGCCGCCGTCGACTTCCTCACCCGGACGAAGGGACTCGGCAAGGGCGACACGATCGGCCACGTGTACTTCGAGGGCGACTACGGGGCCAACGCGCTGGAAGGCTCCCGCTGGGCGGCGGAGCAGGCGGGTCTGAAGATCGCCGGCCAGAAGATCAAGGCCACCGACACCGACCTGTCCGCGCAGGTGTCCGCGCTGCGCAAGGCGGGCGTGAAGGCCGTCCTCATCAGTGCGGGACCGGCCCAGACGGCCTCCCTGACCGGGGTCGCCGCCTCCCGGGGGCTGCGCGTGCCGATCGTCAGCAGCGCCCCGGGCTTCGCGCCCCAGCTGATGAAGACGCCCGCGGCGGCCGCGCTGGAGGCCATGCTGCACGTGGTGAGCGCCGCACCGGCGGTGAGCTCCGACCTGCCGGCGGTGCGCCGCATGGTCGCCGCGTACGGGAAGAAGTACCCCGGCTCCCCGGTCGACTCCGGCGTGCTGTCCGGATACAACGCCGCCCAACTCCTGGGCGCCGACCTGGAGAAGGCCTGCAAGGCGGGCAGCCTGGCCAGGGAGGACGTGGTCAAGGCACACCGCGCGCAGAAGAACGCCGACACCGGCCTCGGCTCACCGCAGGACTTCTCCGACGTGGCCCGGCCCGCGAGCCTGTCCACCTATGTGTTGCGGCCCGACCCGAAGGCGGTCGGCGGGCTGGTGGGTGTGGAGGACGCGCACGGCGCCCCCGGAGTCGAGAAGTACCTCGCCTCGCGCAGTTCCTGAGGGCGCGCGGCACATGAGGTCGCGCGGGTTCTGACGTCGCGCAGGCTTACCGAGAACGGATTCAGCGCCCCGGCTGCTGAATCCGTTCTCGTTCTTCTATTGGACCTCCGGGGGCCGGTCCGGCGACGCTGGAGTGCGTTCGGCGCCGCCGCCCACGCAAGTCCGGCGCGTCGGACGCCGACGGGACCGCGCGACAGCCGAAAGAGGTCACGAGCCCATGCACACTCGCCGTATCGGTGCCGTCGAAGTCAGTGCGGTCGGCCTGGGCGCCATGCCCATGTCGCTCGAGGGGCGGCCCGACGAGGCCCGCTCCCTCGCCACGATCCACGCGGCCCTGGACGCCGGCGTGACGCTGATCGACACCGCGGACGCCTACCACCAGGGCGCCGCCGACGTCGGACACAACGAGACCCTGATCGCCAAGGCCCTCGCCTCCCACGACCGGGGCGGGGACGTCCTGGTCGCGACCAAGGGCGGGCATCTGCGCCCCGGTGACGGGAGCTGGACCCTGGACGGCAGCCCCCGGCACCTCAAGGACGCCTGTGAGGCCTCGCTGCGCCGGCTCGGCGTGGAGGCCATCGGGCTCTACCAGTTCCACCGCCCCGACCCGCGGGTGCCCTACGCGGAGTCCGTCGGCGCGATCCGCGACCTCCTCGACGAGGGGAAGATCCGCATGGCGGGGATCTCCAACGCGAACCCGGACCAGATCCGCCAGGCCAACGACATCCTCGGCGGCCGGCTGGTCTCCGTACAGAACCAGTTCTCCCCGGCCTTCCGCTCCAGCGAGCCGGAACTGCGCCTGTGCGACGAACTCGGCATCGCCTTCCTGCCCTGGAGCCCGCTCGGCGGCATCTCCCGGGCCGGTGAACTCGGATCCGCGCACGCCCCCTTCGCGCGGATCGCCGAGGCCCGCGAAGTGAGCCCGCAGCGCGTGTGCCTGGCCTGGATGCTCGCCAAGTCCCCGGTGGTCGTGCCGATCCCGGGCGCGAGCCGCCCCGGGACGATCCGCGACTCGGCCGCCGCCGTGGACCTGGCCCTCACGGCGCAGGAACTCGCGGAACTGGACGTCGTCTGAGACCAGGAGTGGGCGCGGACTGGCATCCGCAAACGTCGGGTCCCTAGGATGGACTCCCTGTCCTGCCGCGCCAGTTGGCATGGCACGAAGCTGGGGGAAAGATGGAGACCGGTAACAAGCTGTCCACCTCGATCGACGCCACGGTGCCCACGGCCGCGCGCATGTACGACCACTACCTGGGCGGCAAGGACAACTACGCGGCCGACCGGGCGGCGTGCGAGGAACTCGACAAGGTCGTACCCAGCACGCGCCGCCTGGCCGTCAACAACAGGCGCTTCCTCCAGCGGGTCGTCAAGACGCTGGCGGCGGAACACGGCATCCGCCAGTTCCTGGACCACGGCTCAGGCCTGCCCACCCAGGACAACGTCCACCAGGTCGCCCAGCGCATCGACCCGGACACGCACGTGGTCTACGTCGACAACGACCCGATGGTGCTGGTCCACGGCCGCGCCCTGCTGGAGCAGGACGAGCGCACCGCCGTGATCCACGCGGACATGCGGGAGACGGACGCGATCTTCTCGCACTCCGAGACGCAGCGCCTGATCGACTTCGACCAGCCGGTCGCCGTGCTCTTCAACTCGGTGATGCACTGCATCCCCGACAGCGAGACGGACGGGCCCCTGGCGGTGGCCCGGCGCGTGGCCGAACGGCTGGTGCCCGGCAGCTTCCTGGTGATGTGCCAGCTGGTCAGCGAGGACCCCGAGGTCCGTGAGTTCGTCACCAACTTCATGGACCAGGCGACCCAGGGCCACTGGGGCCGCGTGCGTCAGGAGAAGGACGTCGCCGAGTGGTTCGAGGGCCTTGACATCCTCGACCCGGGCCTGGTCGAGGTCTCCACCTGGCGCCCGGACACGGAGGTCGCGCCCCGTCAGCTCACCCACGAGTGGATCGAGTTCGGCGGCGTGGGCCGCCTCCGCTAGCCGGGCAGCACACGGGAAACGCCCCTCACGAGATCTCCTCGTGAGGGGCGTTGTCATGCCGTGGCCGGCCTCATCCGCCGTAGCGCTGCTTCATCGTGTCCCGCAGCAGCTCCAGTGAATCCCGGGGTTCGAGTGCCTCGTCGGCCAGCCGGTCCAGCGCCAGCCGGTACTCCTCCGTCTCGTCACGGTCCTCGAGGAAGTTCGCGCTCTTGATGTGCTCGAGGTAGACCACGTCGGGCAGGTCCAGGCCGCCGAAGCGGAGATACGTGATCGGAATGGACGGCGCCGAGGCGTTGGTGACGTCCAGCGGGACGATCTGCAGGGTCACGTTGGGCCGCTGGGCCATCTCGACGAGGTGCTCGAGCTGCGCCCGCATCACGTCCCTGCTGCCCAGGACACGCAGCAGGACCGACTCGTCGATGACCGCCCACAACTGCGGAGCGTCCGCCCGCAACAGCAACTCGGCTCGCCGGGTGCGCAGTTCCACACGGCGCCGGACCTCGGCAGCGGCCGCGGCGGGCAGACCGCGCTCGACCACCGCCCGCGTGTAGTCCGGGGTCTGCAGCAGGCCGGGAACGTACTGGATCTCGAACGTACGGATCGCGGCGGCCGCCTCCTGCAGGCCGACCAGCCGGTCGAACCACTCGGGCATCAACCGCTTGTCGTAACGCTGCCACCACCCCGGCTCACCGGCGCGCTGCAGCAGCTTCAGCAGCACGGAGGCCTCGTAGTCCTCGGTGCCGTACAACTCCAGCAGCGCGCGGACGTCGCTGTCCGCGGGAGGCCGACGACCCTTGCCGGACTCGATGCGGCTCAGCTTGGCCGCACTGAACCCGAGAGCCCGCGCCGCCTGCTCCTGAGCGAACCCGGCGTCCTCGCGGAAACCCGCCAGCTGCACACCGACCAGCATCTTCAGAAGGGTCGGAGCCGGCTCGGGCCGGTCCAGATACGGCTGCAGTCGGGAGATGCGCTGCGACTCGGCGGACATCCAAACTCCCAGGGAACCGGCATAGAGGCGACCCACATTATCGCACTCCGCCGTGTCACAGCGCATCCACCCGTACACAGAAGGGAGTTGACCCCCGGCCGGCCGAAGCCCTCACAGCAGGTGGTCGAACTCGCCCTCCTTCGCGCTCGCGACGAACGCCGCCACCTCGGCCGGGGTGTAGACGAGCGCCGGCCCGTCGGGGTGACGGGAGTTGCGCACGGCGATGCCGCCGTCGACCAGAGTGGCCACTTCGACGCAGTTGCCCTCGGCGTTGCTGTGCCGGCTCTTGATCCAACGGGCGTCCAACGAGCTCGCCCGCACTCCGTTCTGCACTGGTGGCACCGCATTCTCCTTGCTGTTCACGTTCCTCGCCGGGCGCTGTGTCCGGCTGCCCGGGAGGGGCGGGGTCGGGTGTCATCGGCCCCTCCCGCCCCACACATTCTTTACGTGCAATTTCTCGTGCAATTGCACGCGGGCGCTTTCAGCGTGGATAATAGCTGTGGCGTCAACCCCCATGGGAACGCCCCGTCTTGACGTCGCATCAGGGAGATGCCGTGTCGTCACCTGCGAACCACATGATCCGGGAGCCGGGTCGGGCTGTGCCGGGAGCGGGTGGAACGGCCGTCAACGGCGGACCTCCGCCTCGGCCTCGACCGGCGCCCCCGAGTGAGCGACCCGCCCCGAGGGTCGCGCCCCCGAGCGATGCCGCCGACTCCGCCGCGTTGCGCATCAAATGCAGCGGGGAGGGCTTCGCCCTGGCCCGCGCCTTCACGCGTGACACGCTGCACTGCTGGTCGCTCGGCCACCGCAGCGACGACGCCGTCCTGGTGATCACCGAACTGGCCGCCAACGCCGTGGCGCACGCGGTGCCGCGCGCCGCCGCGGGCGAGCCGGAGGTGTGGCTGGGACTCCTGCTCGACCCCGGCCATGTGGTGCTCACCGTCTCGGACTCGGGTGACAACACGCCCGCGTTCACCGGCGGCGACACCACCGACCTGCGGGAGCACGGCCGTGGGCTGTGCATCGTCGACGCCCTGGCCGAGGAGTGGGGCTGGACCCTCAAACCCCCGGCCGGCAAGACCGTCTGGGCCAGGCTGTCCGCCTGCCCTCCCCCCTGAGACCCCCCATGACCGCCGCGGAAAGGCCCCACGCCATGCGCACCGCTCCGACGCCTCCATCGAGCACCGAGCGCACCGACCACCACCTGCCGCCGACCGGGGTGGCCAGGACCACACCCCTCATGGCACTCGAACGGGTGCCGTGGCGGGACATCCAGGACTCCACCGGCTGCGCGGCGGCCATCCCCCTGCTCCTGGCCAGCGTCGCCTGGGGTGACCCCGAAACCGCCCGGGCCGCTCTGGCCGACCTGCGGACACGCATCTGCCAGTACGGCTTCGTGGTGGAGCAGGCCACCGCCGCCACGGTCCCCTTCCTGTGGGAACTCGCCCAGCTTCCGCACGTGACCTGCCGGGCCGAGATCATTCAGCTGCTCAAGAGCATCGCCGACGCCCGGCAGTGGGAGAGCACGGCCGCCGTCTACCCCAAGCTGCTCAACCACCGCGAGAACCCCGTGGTGTGGGAGCGCGAGGCGCGCCAGGCCGTCCGCGAGCGCCGCGGTGCCCTGCGGCGGCTGATGGCCGAGGAGGACGCCGAGATCACCCGGGCGACCACGGAACTGGCCCGCGCGCTCGGCGAGTGACGACAGGCCGGTCAAGCTCGCGCTGATGAGTGACGAGGGGCCCTGAACGCGCGACCTCCCTCCCGGAAGTGCCTTCTCCTGCCTGGTGGAGTCCTGGTCCGCGCTGCCCCGCGCCGTCATTCCCGTCCGTCCCGCCGGATGAGACCGTCGCCCCGGTCGGCGCGTCGGAACGTAACGAAATCGAGCCAAATGAGACTCCAACGGTGGTGGATGTGAATGGTCCGCCAGGGTTCGGGCATACGCAGCGAAAAATCGAGAGAGGGGCGCTACGTGCTCGTTCCGGACCCGAAGGTCGTCAGGAAGCTGCTGACTCGCTACGCATCGCTGCGGATCGCTCAGGCGGAAAGGGAAAGGGAAGCCACGGCACGTGAACTGGAGGACGTCAGCTACACGCTGTGCGTGATGATGGGCACCGCCGACATCCACGACGCGGTCGCCAAGGCTGACGCCCTGCTGGCCGACGCCGGGCGCACGCCGGTCGCCACCACCGACCCGGACGGGGAGAACGGTCTGCGGCTGGCGGTGTGACACCGTGCCGTCCCGGCAGCCGACGGGCTAGAAGTGTGCTGCCGGGACGGCATCCGTCTTTCCGTGGAACGCGGAGCGATAGGCATGCGGGGTGGTGCCGACCACTCGGCGGAACCGCTCGCGGAACGCGGTGGGCGAGCCGAACCCCGCCTGCCGCGCGATCCGTTCCACCGGGTGGTCGCTGTGCTCCAGCAGGTACTGGGCCCGCCGGACCCGGGCCCGCAGCAGCCACTGCAACGGCGTGGTGCCCGTCTGCTCGCGGAAACGACGGCTGAAGGTGCGCTCGCTCATTCCCGAGCGGGCCGCCATCGCCGCCAGGGTGATCTCGTCGGCGAGGTGGTCCTCGATCCACTCCAGGAGCGGTTCGAGGGTCGAGCCCTGCGGCACGGGCGGGAACTCGTGCACGATGAACTGCGCCTGCCCGCCCTCCCGTTCCAGCGGCATGACGGACATCCGGGCCGAGTGCGCGGCGACGGCCGAGCCCAGATCCCGCCGGATCATGTGCAGGCACATGTCCATGGCGGCGGCGGCCCCGGCCGACGTCAGAATCTGCCCGTTGTCGACGTACAGCACGTCCGGCCGCACGTCGATGCGCGAAAAACGCCGGGCCAGCACATCGGCGGCCACCCAGTGCGTGGTGGCGCCGAGGCCGTCCAGGAGTCCGGCCTCCGCCAGCACGAAGGCGCCCACGCACACGGACGCGATCCGCGTCCCGGCTTCGGCGGCCCGCCGCAGCGCCGCCAGCACGGCGGGGGACGTCGGCCCGGCCGCCTCGGAGCAGCCAGGCACGATGACCGTGTCGGCGTCCGCCAGCGCCTCCAGCCCCCACTCGACGCGCAGGCCGAAACCACCGTCCGCCCGTACCTCGGGCGACTGTGCGCACAGCCGCACCCGGTACGGACGGCGCCCGTCGGGCAGCCGCGTCCAGTCGAAGACCGTCATGGGCGCCGCCATGTCGAACGGCACCACATGATCGAGAGCCAGGATCGCCACTGTGTGCATGAGCGCCACGATAAGCGGATTCCCGCCAGGGCCACGAACCCCTGCCGGACACGGGATTCAGCGCTCCGGTGCCTGGACAGGGCGTTGGCGAGAACCCGTTGGAACCTGTCATTTCTGCCTCTATGTGATCACCCGACGTGATTCCTAGGGTGGGCGGGCACTGTTCGACCGCGGCACCGAAGGACACGCCACCCGATGACCAAGTTCCTGCTGACCCTGCACGTCCTGGCCGCCATCGTGGCCGTCGGCCCCGTCACCGTCGCGGCCAGCATGTTCCCGCCCGCGGCACGACGCGTCCAGGTGACCGCGGACGGACCCGACACCGCGGGGATCGGCACCGTACGCCTGCTGCACCGGATCTGCCGTGTCTACTCCGGCGTCGGCCTGTCGGTACCCGTCCTCGGATTCGCCACCGCGGCCGCGATGGGCGTCCTGGGCGACGGCTGGCTCACCACGTCCATGGCCCTGACCGCGGCGGCGGCCGGCGTCCTGGTCGCCTTCGTGCTGCCCCGACAGGAGGAACTCCTCGGCGAGCTCGGCGAACACCGGGCCGTGGAGCGCGCCGGTACGGTTCGACTGGCCATGTTCACCGGCGTCTTCAACCTGCTGTGGGCGACCGTCACCGTCCTCATGATCGTCCGGCCCGGTTCCACGACCGGGGCCTGACCGCGAACGGCAACCGGCGTTGACGTCAAGCCCTGCGCCGGAATGTGCGTGTTGCTGTGCGGGGGCGCCTACACTCGACATTCGTGCCCAACTGCATGGGCAGTGACACGAAAGGCGCGTTGACGGGTGTTCCAGGATTCCCCCATCTACGACCGACTCGTCGCGGAGCGCGGCGACGTTCCCCTTCAGACACGCAGGGAGGCCGAGCGGGTGACCAGGGAGCTGGAGTACGTCATGCGGCCGCTGCAGTCCTCCTTCGGCTCGTCCCTCCCCAACGACCGCCAGGCCGCCCCGGGCGCGGGCTGGCAGCGGGCGGCCCTGCCCGGCCCGCGGTCCTACTGACCCGAACTCACCGCGTCGCCGAGTCGGCGCCGTTGACGTGGGCCCGCGGCTGCGGGCCCGGTCGGGCGAGCCACTCGGCGACGCTGTGCGCGATCGGCTGCCCCGTCTCCACCTCGACGAAGCCGAACTGGCCCGACTGGTTGCACTCCAGGAACCACCACGTCCCGTCCGCGTCCTCCGCGAAGTCGAAGGCGCCGTAGGCCAGTTCGGCGTCCTCGACGTATTTCCGCGCCGCCGCGGCGACACGCGGGGGTACCTCGACGGGACACCAGGGCTCGGTGCTCGGCGCGAAGCGGACGTCCACCTCGTCGGGCTCCGCGCCGTCGGCCACGGCCTTGCGCGCGGCCAGTAACCGCTCACCCACGACGGTCAGACGGATGTCGGCCCGCTTGGCGACCCGCCGTTGCAGCAGCGTCGGCCCGAACGCGACGGCGGAGAAGTCGGTGTCCGGGGCGACCCGGCTGGTCGGCACCGCCCGCGGCGGGTCCTGCGGATGGGCGCCGGAGACCGGTTTGACCACCAGGTCCGGATAGCGTTCCGAGAACTCGCGGGCGGCCTGCGGAAACGTCGTGATGAGGGTGGCCGGCACCGGCAGACCGCAGAGCTGGGCGAGCCGGAGCTGCCAGGGCTTGTGGCGGGCCCGGCGCGCGGCGTCGGGATGGTTCATCCAGCGCGCGCCGCAGCCGCGGAGCATCCCGTAGAGCGCCTGTGAGGCCTCCTCGGTCAGCCAGGCGGAGGGCGCCGCCGCCCGCGCGGCCGGGATCCCCGGCCTGCGCACCCACACGGACCGCAGGCCGCCAAGGCTCACCAGGCGTCCCCCGGACGACACATGGCCCCGGAACGTGCCGTGCACGAACTCGCCGGACAGCGCCACCCCGCCGGTCAGGTCGGCGGGGTCGAGCCGGACCACCGGAACCCCCGTCGCGTGGAGGTGCACCACCACCATGTCGGCGGTCACGTCCTCTTCGCAGGTAAGAATCAACACGGTCATTTCGGCCGCGCCGTGTTCAGTCGTCGAAGTGCGTCTTGGAGCCCGCGGTGGAGGTCGTGGTCCCCAGTTCCCTCATCAGGCCGTGGTCACGGGCGGCGATCCGCCCGTCGAAGAGCACGTTCAACTGCAGTCCGGAGTCATAGACGTACGGAGTGGTGGCCTCCAACTCCGCTGCCGGACGTGCGTAGTTGAGCGCGAACGGTTGCATCGTCTCTCCCTCGCCGGTGCTGCTCGATCAAACGACGGTCACCCTGCGGCCTCGCTCGGTCCGCCGACTTCCTCGGGCTTCCAGAGACTTATACGAATCGAACGGGTGATTGGTTTCCTTACCGTGCGTAGTCATGTCCCGTTCGGTGCACCGCGCTCGGGCGTCCCGGGGGAGGAGCGCAGTGTGCGCAGCGCCAAAAGCAGTACGCCGATGTCGTCCAGATACACCGGATCGGGCAGCAGGTCGGTCGGCAGCACGAAGTACAGCAGGGCACCCCAGAAGACCCAGCGCGGTCCGGTCGGCAGACCCGCCCGCCGCAGACTGCGCCGGGCCCGCACCAGCCGAACCAGCAGCAGTACGGCCACGGCCAGTACCAGTGCCGCGAGTACCGCGGCGACGACGATCAGCGTGGTGGTCGAGTCCACGGCCCGCCCCCTCCTCGTCCGGCGGGCGGCACCGAGCGCCCGTCAGTTGTCGGATTCCCGGTTACGGCCACGGTATGGCCGCCGGACGCGGCGCCCATACCGGCGGGTCGCCCGAGTGGCGGGCCGCGGCGGGGGCGCCTGGTAATGGTCACCGTAACGTCGCATGTCACACCTCGGTGACGCAGCAGCGACCGCACCCTTCCCCTGGAGCCGAGGATGACGACCCGTCTTGGACCTCCGGCTCGCCACCGGACTGGCTCCTCGGTACGGCGGCCGTGTGCGTGTTCCCTGGCCGCGCTGGCGGCGCCGCTGGCATGCCTGGCGTCGCCGCAGTCGCCGAGAAGCGCTCGGGCGGAACGCCCGATGGCCGGGGCGAGCCGCATCGCTGACTGAAACGTCGCTGCATGGCCCGGCGCCGCCTGCCTAGGCTGCCGTCATGAGCGCGCATCACGAGAACCGCGACCACCCGGCCGAGGTGCTGCGAGCCGCCTACGAGGCCTTCGCCGCCGTGGTCCGTCCCCTCGGGGACGAGGAGTCCTGGCTGTCCACGGACTGCGCGGGCTGGGCGGTCCGCGATCTGGTGTTTCCACTGTCTCGCGGACGCCCAGCGCGCGCTGGTGGCCCTGCACACACCCGCCGCCGGGCCGGCCGACCGCGATGCCGTCACGTACTGGCAGGACTGGGCACCGGACCCGGTCGGCGCGGCCGCCGGGCGGCGCTGGAACCGGGTGAGCGCCAGCATGTTCCTCGACTTCCGGCAGCTGAAAGAGCTGTACCTGGAGACCGCTGCGGCCACCGTCACCGCCGCGGCGGCGGCCCGCCCGGACGACCGCGTCACCACGCAGGGCCATGTGCTGAGCGCCGGGGACCTGATGCTCACGCTCGCCGTCGAGGCGAGCATCCACCACCTCGACCTCGTCCCCCGGCTGTCCGCGGCCCCCGGACCGGCGCCGACCGGCCTGGCCGCCGTCCGTGCCACGCTGGACGGCCTGCTGGGACGGCCCGTGCCACTGGAGTGGAGCGACGAGCACTACGCCCGTGCCGCCACCGGCCGCACACCCCTCACGGAGGCGGAACTCCGCGCCCTGGGGCCGGACGCGGACCGTCTTCCGCTCTTCAGCTGACCTCGCGTCCGGACGTGCCCGACGGGTCCTCGCCGTCGCCCTCCGCGCGGGTGGGACGCAGGGCCTTGGTGGAGCCCTTGAGACGTTCGAACGTCCGGGTCAGCTGCTGGATCGCCGATCCGGCGGGCGCGCCGGCCGAGCCGTCGGGCGCCGGGCCCGGCCCGGCCTCGCGGTAGGCGGCCAGTGCCTCGTTGGCCCGCTCGGCGGCCTCCCGGTACAGGTCCCGGGACCTGGTCATGGCCTCCAGCGCCTCGGCGTACCTGGCCACCAGACTGCGCTCGCGGGCGAGTTCCTCCTGCAGGGTCAGCAACTGCCACTGCTCCCGCAGCGCGGTGAGCGCCGCGTCGGCACCGTTCGGCAGAGGCTTCGGCAGCGCGGCGTAGCGGGTCACGGTCTCGATCAGCTCGGTCGGCTCCGACCCGTCGAGGAAGACGCTGCGGACGGCGAAGTCACCGTCCTGGTAGCCGGGCGGCACCGGTTGTCCGGGCAGGACCACGGCCCCGCCGCGCGGCACCTCCACCTTGAGGCCGCGCAGGGCCCAGTTCACGACCCGCAGCTGGTCCGGGGCAGCCCGGTGCTCGACCACGCGGTGCCGCAGGCTCGGCGGCAGCAGCCGGGTCAGCGGGCGGCGACCGCGTTCGTCGGTGGTCATGGCCTCGTGGACGACGACGTGGACGGCCCAGCCGCGGACGGCGTCCTTGAACAGCCGCCGTATGGCCTTGTCGTCCGGCGGCAGAGGGGTGAGGTCACGGAAGGGCAGGCCGGTGGCGGCCTCGTGGTCCCAGGCGGCGTCGGGCGTGTCGGGCCAGAACATGGTGGCGGGCGACGGCCAGGACTGGTCCCACGGCTGGTCGGCCTCCGCCACCAGCGTCCACTCGGATTCGTCGTCGGCTTCGGGTACGAGGGTCAGCCGGGCGCGCACGATCACCTCGCCCGGCACCCGCCATCGGGCCTCGAAGATCCGCTCAGGGGCGTCCTCGGCCGCGGGCAGTTCCGCGAAGTCGTCGAGGACCTCGTCGTCCTTGAGGCGCCGCAGACGGCGCCGGAGCACGTCGTCCGCGCCGGGTCCGGCATGGCGGCCGCGGGCCGGCCACAGGGTGGGGGGAGTGGTGGGGCGGTCGGTGGGGGAGCTTGGCATGGATCCATCTGTGAGTGGGGGCGGGTGCGAGGGCCAGTATCGTCGCCGCGGGTGGGTGGAGATCAACCGGGGGTCCGGCCGGTGGACACCCGCGGTGTCCCGCCCGCGGTGACGTGGATCGTCGGCGATCGTGGGCAGGAGCACAGCGGCCGACCGTACCGCGGGAGGAGGAGTGACTTCATGAACCTGGACCTGACCGGGCGCGCCGCACTGGTGACGGGCTCCTCCCAGGGCATCGGCGCGGCGATCGCCGCGGGCCTCGCCCGCGCCGGGGCGCGTGTCGGCGTCAACGGCCACCGTGCCGACCGGCTGGACAAGAGCGTCGACGAGCTGCGACGGCAGGTACCGGACGGGGATTTCGTGCCGGTCGCGGCGGACCTGGGCACCGAGGAGGGCGCGGCCGTGGCCGTGGACGCGCTCCCCGACGTGGACATCCGGGTGAACAACCTCGGCATCTTCGGGCCCAGACCCGCTCTGGAGATCAGCAACGACGAATGGCGCCGCTACTTCGAGATCAACGTCCTGGCGGGCGTCCGGCTGACCCGCGCGTACCTCCCCCGGATGAGGGACCGGGGCTGGGGCCGGATCCTCTACATCGCGAGCGACTCGGCCGTCGTCGTCCCGGCCGAGATGATCCACTACGGCATGTCGAAGACCGCGCTGCTCGCGGTCAGCCGCGGTTTCGCCAAAGAGGCGGCCGGCAGCGGTGGCATCGTCAACTCCGTGATCGCCGGTCCCACCCACACGGAGGGCGTCGAGGACTTCGTCCACGAACTCGTCGACCGCGACCTGCCCTGGGACGACGCCCAGCGCGTGTTCATGCGCGACCACCGCCCGCAGTCGCTGCTCCAACGCCTCATCGAGCCGGAGGAGATCGCAAACCTCGTGGTCTACCTGAGCTCCGAGCAGGCCTCCGCCACGACCGGCGGCGCCGTGCGCGTGGACGGCGGATACGTCGACTCGATCCTTCCGTAGCCCGCGCGCACTCGGGGCGCGAACGTTGCGCACCCATGAGGAGCGGTTCGCTCCTGCCCGGCCCGTGGCGTCCCCATCACAATGACTTCTCGAACGGGGCCCGCTCACCATCCGCATCGGGGCGGGCCCTGTTCACCACGGCTCACCGCTGCTCGCGGGTGAAGGACCCGAGCCCGTTCTCGTCGAAGGCCTGTACGGAGTACTGGACCGACTGAGCGGGTTGGCTCCTCCTGGGCGGCCGTCGCCCGCAGATCGGCAGGGTCGTGGGAACCGTCGACCATGGAGAGTCAGGGAGACGCAGAACGGCCTCGACGGTCCGGAGGGATCCGGCACCGTCGAGGCCGTCGTCGTCGTACTACGCGCCGCTCGCCTTGAGCATGTCCTCACGCTCGACCAGCTTCACGCGCGCCCGGCCCTGCGGTTCGCCCAGCGCCTTCTCGGCGGCGTCCAGCTTGTACCAGCCCTCCCAGGTGGTGAAGCGGACGTCCCGCTCGGCGAGGAACGCGTCCACCGCCTCCGGCTCGGGCGAACCCGGCGTCTGCAGACGGCCGTTGGTGTAGTCGTCCAGCAGGTTCGACACCGTCTCGTTGGCGTCGCCCTTGGTGTGGCCGATCAGGCCCACCGGGCCGCGCCGGATCCAGCCGGTGACGTACGCGGACTGCAGGGGCTCGCCGCTCTCCTGGAGGACCCGGCCGCCCGCGTCCGGAACCGTGCCCGAGTCGATGTCCCAGGGCAGCTTGGGCAGCTTGTCGGAGAGGTAGCCGACCGCGCGGTAGACCGCGGTGACGTCCCAGTCCTTGAACTCGCCGGTGCCCTTGACGTTGCCCGTGCCGTCCAGCGCGGTGCGCTCGGTGCGCAGGCCGACGACCTTGCCGTCCTCGCCGAGGATCTCCGAAGGCGACTCGAAGAAGTGCAGGAAGAGCTTGTGCGGCCGGTCGCCGACGTCGCGGATCGCCCAGTTCTCCAGGGTCTTGGCGACCATGTCGGCCTGCTTGTTGCCGCGCCGGGTCTCGATCGAGCCCGCGTCGTAGTCGATGTCCTCGGGGTCGACGATGACCTCGATGTTGGGGGAGTGGTCCAGCTCCCGCAGCTCCATCGGGCTGAACTTCGCCTGTGCCGGGCCACGGCGGCCGAACACGTGGACCTCCAGGGCCTTGTTGGCCTTGAGTCCGTCGTGGACGTTCGGCGGGATCTCCGTGGGCAGCAGTTCGTCCGCGGTCTTGGCGAGGATGCGCGCCACGTCGAGCGCGACGTTGCCGACGCCGAGCACGGCGACCTTCTCGGCCTCCAGCGGCCAGGTGCGCGGCACGTCCGGGTGGCCGTCGTACCAGGAGACGAAGTCCGCCGCGCCGTACGAGCCGTCGAGCTCGATACCGGGGATGGACAGCTCGCGGTCGGCCGTAGCACCCGTGGAGAAGATCACGGCGTCGTAGAACGCCCGCAGGTCGTCCAGGCTGATGTCGGTCGGGTAGTCGACGTTGCCGAAGAGACGTATCTGCGGCTTGTCGAGCACTTGGTGGAGGGCCGTGATGATGCCCTTGATGCGGGGGTGGTCGGGGGCGACGCCGTAACGGATCAGGCCGAACGGGGCCGGCATCCGCTCGAAGAGGTCGATGGACACGCCGGGTTCGGCGGCCACCTCGGACTTGAGCAGGGCGTCGGCGGCGTAGATCCCGGCGGGGCCGGCTCCGACGATTGCTACCCGCAGGGGGCGGGGCATGATCAGGTTCCCTTCGAGCGGTGACAAGGCGTCTCGACGGGAAGCCTAAACTAAGGCAAGCCTTAGTTGGTACGCGGGTCCGGTCTATGAGCTCATAAGCTCACTTTATGAGGGGCGTCGGGGTGGATCAGCTCACGGCAGGGGCTGCTCGGCCCAGATGACCTTGCCCTCGGGCGTGTAGCGGGTGCCCCAGCGTTCGGAGAGCTGCGCGACGAGGAACAGGCCGCGGCCGCCCTCGTCGGTCATGGCCGCGTACCTCAGATGCGGCGAGGTGCTGCTGCTGTCGAAGACCTCGCAGATCAGGGTGCGGTCGTGCAGCACGCGGACGTGGATGGGGTCGCCGCCGTAACGGATCGCGTTGGTGACGAGCTCGCTCAGGATCAGCTCGGTCGTGAACGTCAGCTCGTCCAGGCCCCACCCGGCGAGCTGACGGCTGACCGAGGCGCGTATCTCGCCGACCGCGGCCGGGTCGCCCGGCACCTGCCACTCGGCGATCCGGTCGGCGGCCAGCGACCGGGTCCCCGCCACGATCAGGGCGATGTCGTCGCCGGCCCGGGCCGTGAGCCGGGAGTCGAGGACCACCCGGCAGGTCTCCTCCGGTGACTGGCCGGCCCCCTCCAGCGCGGTGCGCAGCAGTTCCAGGCCCACGTCGATGTCCCGCTCACGGTCCTCGACGAGCCCGTCCGTGTAGAGCACGAGGCGGCTGCCCTCGGCCAGTTCGAGAACGGCCGTCTCGAAGGGCAGGCCCCCGAGCCCGAGCGGAGGGCCGGCCGGCACCTCCGGGAACTCCACGCTGCCGTCGGGGTGGATCAGGGCGGGCGGCGGGTGACCGGCCCTGGCGATCGTGCACAGCCGGGAGACCGGGTCGTAGATCGCGTACAGGCAGGTCGCCCCGGTGACGGGGGCGTTGGCGCCCTCCGCCGCCTCGTCCTGGTCGATGCGCCCGACCAACTCGTCCAGGAGCGCGAGGAGTTCGTCCGGCGGGAGATCCAGGGCGGAGAAGTTGTGCACCGCCGTGCGCAGGCGCCCCATGGTGGCAGCGGCGTGCAGCCCGTGCCCGACCACGTCGCCCACCACGAGCGCCACGCGGGCACCGGACAGCGGCAGTACGTCGAACCAGTCGCCGCCGACACCCTCCTGCGCGGGCAGGTACCGGTAGGCGATCTCCAGGGCGTCCTGCTCGGGCAGGTTGCGGGGCAGCAGGCTGCGCTGCAGCGTCACCGCCATGTTGTGCTCGCGCGTGTAGCGGCGTGCGTTGTCGATGGAGACCGCGGCCCGGGCGACCAGCTCCTCGGCGAGGGCCACCTCGTCCACGTCGAACGGCTCGGGCTTCTCGGACCGCCAGAAGCTGACCACCCCCAGCACCAGAGCGCCCGCGCGCAGCGGCACGGCGACCAGCGCGTGGATGCCGTACGCCACCACCTGGGCGGAACGCTCCAGGTCCTGCGCCTGCCAGCCCGCGGCCTCGCTCAGCCGCGGCTCGACGACCGCCTGCCCGGTGGCGAGGGCGCGCGCCTGGGGCGAGGTGTCGACGAGCCGGATCCGCTCGTCGACCGGATACAGCGGGGCGTCCTTGCGGATCCCGTTCACGGCCGTGCGGCTCAGCGCGGTCGTCGCCTGCGGCTGGCCGCCGCTCAGTACGGCGTCGAACAGGTCCACCGTGACGAAGTCCGCGAACCGGGGCACGGCCAGCTCCGCCAGTTCCTCGGCGGTACGGGTCACGTCCAGGCTCGTCCCGATGGCCACTCCGGCGTCGTACAGCATGTTCAGGCGCTCCCGCGCCGTCTCGGCCCGGCCGGACAGGGCGCGCAGCTCGGTGGAGTCGCGCAGGGTGGCGACAGTGCCGGGCGGACCGCCCTGGGAGTCGGTGGTCCGCTGGTTGATCGCCAGCAACCGGTCCTTGACCAGGTGCACCTCGTCCGTGGCGACCCGCCCGGAGGCCAGCAGACCGGCCGTGTCGGGGGCGAGGCCCAGGTTCAGCACATGCTGTCCCTCGCCGTCCTCGGGCAGGTCGAGCAGGCGGTGCGCCTCGTCGTTGGCGAGCAGCAGGGTGCCGTCGTCGCCGACGATGAGCACGCCCTCGCGCACCGAGTGCAGCACCGCGTCGTGGTGCTCGTACATCCGCGTCATCTCGTGCGGACCCAGACCGTGGGTCTGCCGCAGCAGCCGCCTGCTCACCAGCGCGGTGCCGGCCGTGGCCAGCGCGAGCCCGGCCGCGGCGGCGACGAGTACCAGCGGGAGCTGCTGGTCGGCGGCGCCGCCCACGCTCTCGGTGGTGATGCCGGCCGACACCAGACCGACCACCGTGCCGTCGTCGGCCTTCACGGGCACGACGGCCTGCACCAGCGGGCCGAGCGTTCCGGTGATCTCCTCCGTCACGGTCCGCCCGGCCAGCGCCGGGGCGATCGTTCCGACGAACTTCTTGCCGATGCGGTCCGGCTTGGGATGGCTGTAGCGGACGCCGTCGGTGTTCATGACGACGATGAAATCCACCTTGGTCGCCTTGCGGGCCGCCTCGGCGCGCGGCTGGAGCACCGCCGACGGGTCGGGGGAGCGCAGCGCCTCGCGGGTGCCCGGCGCGTTGGCGAACGCCTCGGCGACGGCGACCGACCGGTTGCGGGCCTCCTTGGTGCTGTCATGTCGTACCTGGAGCACCAGGGCCACCACCGCGGCCACGACCAGCAGCAGCACGATCACCACTTGCAGGACGAACACCTGTCCGGCGACGCTGCGCCCGCCGAGTGCCGACGGCAACCCCGACCGGCCCCCACCGTGCTGCCGCGGGGCGGGCGGACCGCCCGGCTGTCGCCGGGTTCGCCGCGGATGCCCGTCAGGCGCTCCGGGAGCGCGGTCGGGCGCGTGTGAAGGGCGCGGACCGCTGGGGCGACGGGTCGACGCCCCGGATCGACCCAAGAGCCGGACCATGTGCCCATGTCTACACTGCCGGGCCCTCAGGAGGCGAGGGGGCCTCAGGACGTGACAGCCCGAACTCCCGGCGCCAGGGGGCGTGGCAGGCCCCCGGGGTCCTGCTTCGTCTCACGGTGTGGGACGGCGTGCGGCGAGCAGGAGGGCGATGTCGTCGGGGCGGTCGACGGCGTGGCGGGCCGTCGCGGTGAGGCGGTCCGCCACGCCCGCCAGTGCGTGGCCGCCCGGGCGGACGGCGGGGCCGCCGAGCCTGGCCAGCGCCACGCGCAGGGCGCTGATGCCGTCGTCGATGTCACCGCCGGGCTTCTCGACCAGCCCGTCGGTGTACAGCGCGAGAATGGCGCCGGCGTCCATGCGCAGCTCTGTCACCGGGTAGCGGGCGCGCGGGTCCACGCCGAGCACCACCCCGCCGGGCAGGTCCAGGACGTGGGTGCGGCCGTCCGGGCGGCGCAGCAGCGGTGGCGGATGCCCGGCACGGGCCGCCCGGGCCACTCCGGTGGCGGGGTCCAGCCGGATGCAGCAGCAGCTCGCGAACAGCCCGGGATCGAGGTCGATGAGGAGGTGATTGGTGCCACTCATGACCTCGTCGGGCGGCCGGTCGCCGAGCGCGAACGCCCGTACGGCGCTGCGCAGTTGCCCCATGGTCGCCGCCGCCTGCACCCCGTGCCCCTGCACGTCACCGATGACCAGGGCGAGGCCGTCGCCGGACTCCACGACGTCGTACCAGTCCCCGCCCACCTCCATGCCCTGGGTGCCGGGCAGATAGCGCCCAGCGGTCTCCACCTGCGGGTGCGCGGACAGCCGCCGGGGCAGCAGGGCCTGCTGGAGCCCGCGGGCGAGGGCGGCCTCGGTCTCGTAGCGCTGGGCCTTGTCCATGGCGTGGGCGATGAGCCCGGCGAGCGCGGTGAGCACCGTACGTTCCTCGGTGCTGAAGCTGCGGGACCGGTCGAAGCCCAGGATGCAGGAGCCGACCGGGCGGCCGGAGGCGATCAGCGGCAGGAAGGCGCGGGCCCCCTCCTCGGCGTCCAGCTCGATTCCTGGGTACGCGGCGGCCAGCTGCTGCATGGAGTCGAAGAAGAGCGGCCGGCCGGTGGTGAGCGTCTCGACGCCGGGCAGCCGCGCGTCGAGCCCCACCCCTTCGAACGGGGCGAGGAACCCCGAGGGGAAGCCGCTCTCCCAGGCCAGGTACAGGTGCCGCTCCTGGAGCAGGTAGATGGCGAGTCGGCGGCCGCCGAACGCGGGCAGCAGCTCGCGCATCACCACGGCGGACACCTGGCGGGCGGTGACCGCCTCCGTCAGCGCGATCGCGAGGACGATGGGGCGGTACACGGGCGCCGGCGGGGCGACGCCGTTCCCGGTCGCGAGGTCGGCCGGGGCGGTGTCCGCCACCCGGCTCGCCGGACGGACCGTGCAGGTCAGCCGGTCCGGGCCGGGATACACGGAGAGGGCGAGCCAGTCGCCCTCGGAGGGTCGCGGTGCGGGCTCGACGGTGTCCGCGGCAGGTCGCTCGACGTGGAAGTGCACCGGGTCCGGCGACAGCAGGGCCCCGCGCAGATGGTCCTCGACGTCGGGCCGGCCGATCCACGGCACGGCGTCCCACAGGGCCCGGCCCAGCAGCTCGGTCCGCGGCCGGCGCAGCAACTGCGCGGCGCGCGGGTTCGCGTAGACGACCAGGCCCTCCCGGTCCAGACAGAACACCCCGTCCGGCAGCAGGTCGGCCGCCGCGTCGGCGGTGGCGCCGAGACCCGGGTCGAGCACGATGCCCCGCACCGGGCCCGCCTCCGGCGGTACGGCGGCCGGGGCGGTCGCGTCGTGCGGGGGCCAGCCGGTCGCCTCGTACGGGCTCCACAGGTCCATCAGCCGCAGTTCACCGTCCGCCGCCCGCAGGTACAGCGGCAGCGTCGGAGGTCTGCCGACGGCCGTGTCCCGCAACGCGACCAGAATGCGGGTCGCCTCGGTCGGGGCCACGGCGTCCGCGAACGCCTGCGGGGTTCCGTTGAACTCCGTCGGCGGTACGCCGAGCAGCGCATGCAGGCCCGCGTCCCCGGTCACCAGCCCCGTACGGGGCACCCACAGGAAACGCCCGATGCGCGCGAGCGGCGGACGCGCGGCCGGCGACCGCACGCACAGCGGCTCCTGGTCCCAGCGGAGCGGGGCCGCCTCGTCGTCGTCCAGGCTCCGCAGAGCCGCACCCAGAGCCTGGGCCAGTCGGGTCAGGCGGTCCCGCTCGGGCAGCACTTCGGCGGCGTCGGGGACGGAGGCGCGCAGCACGGTGATGACGCCGTACGCGTGGGAACCGGCCACGACCGGGGCATGGAGGGAGCCGAACTGGAACGGCAGACCGGCCGAGAACTGGGGGTACCGGCGCATCGTCTCGGTGGCGTTCGGCAGGACCACCTGGACGCCGAGCCGATGGGCGTCCGCGACGGGGAACGGACTGTCCACGTGCAGCTGCCACCAGGGACGGAACAGCGGC
This sequence comes from Streptomyces sp. NPDC058678, assembly GCF_042714835.1. NCBI lineage: Bacteria > Bacillati > Actinomycetota > Actinomycetes > Kitasatosporales > Streptomycetaceae > Streptomyces > Streptomyces sp. NPDC058678. The sequence continues at coordinate 151,786 of NZ_JBHXSG010000004.1, forward strand.
CCGGGCAGCCCGGCGAGTACGGCCAGGCGCAGCAGGCCAGGTGTGGAAGAGCGCAGGTAGACGCCTCCCGCCTGGCCGCCGGCCGCGCTGATCGCCTCCGTCGAGGCGTCGATCAGCAGCGCCGCCAGCCGTCCGGGCTTCGGCTGTGCGTGCTGGGAGCTCCCAGTCATCGGCCCTACCTCGTCCGTGCGCCAGTCACGCGGGCGACACAGCAAGAATGCGCCACGACCGGCCCGGACCGCACCTGGGCGGCGCAAGCAACCTCGTGCTCCCTGGAGAATCGAGCGGCGTCAGCGGTTGCCGCTCCAGTTGTGGGCGACGTCCACCACGACCCGGTCGGCAAGGTGCTGCACCCGGAACGGCAGCCGGGCGCGGATCCCCAGCCCGATCTGGGTCTCGCCCTCGAAGCTGCCCGCGAACCGGGTGTCCCGGAAGGTGCGGTAGCCCGAGAGGTTCACGCCGGGCAGCGGGCGAGCCACCCGTCCGGGATAGGTGGGGGCCCCGGTGTCGGGGTCGTAGGCGGGTGCTGCCACCCGTACCTCGAGAACGGCTCCGCCCGCGACGGGGACGGGACGACCCGACCCGTCCTGACGGAGGCGGTCGACGTAGCGCACCCAGTAGCCGAGACTGCCGCCGCCGGGGACGTCGATGACCATCCGGTCGTAGCAGGCGTGGCTACCGGTCCTGATGTTCTTCACCGGCGCCGTCGTGCCGGCGGCGCGGGACTTGTCGAGGCTGCCCCAGCCGGTGGGGCACGCCGTGGCCGCCGGGGCGGCGTCCGCCGGCATCGTGCTCGCCGTCAACGCCGCGCCCATGAGTACTGCCGCGGCCCATGCTGTTCTGCTTCGTCTCATGATGTCCCTCGAGACGTGGATGTGAGTGGTACCGGGTGAGACACCCGATGTGGCTGAAAGGTTGCACTCTTTCCCACTGCCTTTACGCCGACTCTCATGCCTGCTGTCGAAACATTCGGATGTCGTTCCGACTGTTCAGTGGCGCATGCTGTCGACGGGGTTTCTGAGCCAATTGCGAGGGGCTCGTGCGCAGTCCGTTGACGCCCAGGGGGACGGCTCATATGGTCTGCGACGCCATTCGGAAAGCTGACCGAAACTTTCGGTAGATCCACCGTCAGAAAGGGGAACAAGATGGCCACCCGCACGTCCATCGGCACCCTCGGCATGGCGAGCCTGCTCGCCGCAGCCGGCGTCATCGCCCTGTCGGCACCGGCCGACGCCGCCGGCACACTCGGCTCCGCAGCGGCCGAAAAGGGCCGCTACTTCGGCGCCGCGGTCGCCGCGAACCACCTGGGCGAATCCGCCTACGTCTCCACGCTCGACGCCGAGTTCAACTCGGTGACCCCCGAGAACGAGATGAAGTGGGACGCCGTCGAGGGCACCCGGAACTCCTTCGACTTCACCGCCGCGGACCGGATCGTCAGCCACGCCCAGAGCAAGGGCATGAAGGTCCGCGGACACACCCTGGTCTGGCACTCCCAACTGCCGAGCTGGGTCGGCATGCTCGCCGCCGCCGACCTCAGAACGGCCATGAACAACCACATCAACCAGGTCATGGGCCACTACAAGGGCAAGATCCACTCCTGGGACGTCGTCAACGAGGCCTTCCAGGACGGCAGCAGCGGAGCCCGGCGCAGCTCACCGTTCCAGGACAAGCTCGGCAACGGCTTCATCGAGGAGGCGTTCCGCACCGCACGCGCGGCGGACCCGGCCGCCAAGCTCTGCTACAACGACTACAACACCGACGGCGTCAACGCGAAGAGCAATGCCGTCTACAACCTGGTCAGGGACTTCAAGGCCCGCGGCGTGCCCATCGACTGCGTCGGCTTCCAGTCCCACTTCAACAGCGCCTCCCCGGTACCGGCCGACTACCAGGCCAATCTCCAGCGCTTCGCCGACCTAGGCGTCGACGTCCAGATCACCGAACTCGACATCGAGGGCTCCGGCACCGCCCAGGCCACCAGCTACGGCAACGTAGTGAAGGCATGCCTCGCCGTCTCCCGCTGCACCGGCATCACCGTCTGGGGCGTCACCGACAAGTACTCCTGGCGCGCCGCAGGCACCCCACTGCTGTTCGACGGCAACTACAACAAGAAGGCCGCCTACACCGCCGTACTCACCGCGCTGGGCGGCAGCGGCTCCGGCGGTGGCGGTACGGCCGCCTGTTCCGTGACGTACAGCAAGCAGGAGGAGTGGAGCGACCGCTTCAACGGCAAGGTGACCGTCACCGCGGGCAGTGCCGCGATCAGCAACTGGACCACGACCGTGACCGTCACCGCGCCGCAGAAGATCTCCACGACCTGGAACGGCACGCCCACCTGGGACAGCAGCGGCAACGTCATGACGATGAAGCCGAACGGCAACGGCAGCCTGGCCGCAGGCGCGTCGACGAGCTTCGGCTTCACGGTCATGAAGAACGGCAGCAGCGCGGCCCCGGTGCTCGGGTCCTGCACCACGTCCTGATCGCGCCCCGCCCGGTTCCGACCGAGCCCGGGCCTCCCCGGCCTGATGTGGTCGAAGCCACGTCAGCGGGGAGACCCGGGCCATGTCGTACGGCAGGACCGGCGGGCTACCGTTTCGCGCAGTCCCCTGTCTCATCACCAGCAACGGGCGGCCCGGCAGTGCAAGCAGATCTCTCCCCGGTCATCGCGGCGACCGCCCAATGGCTGACCTGCGCCTATCCCTCGGGCGGCGGCGCGCTGGCCTCCGCCCTGTGCGAGGTGCAGGCGCGCCAGGCCGTGACCGTGGCGGCCTGGCTGAGATATCCGACCCTGATGGACGCCGCACTGGTCGGCATGGCCGGACCCGGTGGTTCGGCCCGGCTCGACTGGGTCACGGGCGCGGACGGGGCGGGTGCCCGGGACGCGGACGAGGCCGCCTGGCGTACCTGGGTCGACGAGGTCGTCGCGAGCTGGGCGGCCTGCCTGCTCACCGACCCGGAACTGGCCGTCAGGGCCGTGGCCGCACTCGCGGGGGGCAGCCACACGAACGGGGTGTCGGCCGAGTTCCGCCGCCTGCTCGCACCCGACGAGGAGGACCGCCGCGCGGCGGTCCTCCTGCGTCACCCCGACCTGCTGGCCCCCGTGGCCGAACTCCATCACTCCCAGCTCGTGGAACGCCTCGAGCCGGGACAGGCACTCATCGCCTGAGGCCGCCGGCGGTCAGTCGTGCTTGCCGCGTCCGGTCAGCGCGTCCCGCATCCGGTCGACCAGTCCGGCACCCGGTGCCAACAGCTTGTTGGCCGGAGGCGTGTCCGGGGCGGACGGGTGCGGCCGGGTCGGCGCCATCTTCTTGGCCATACGGACCTTGTCGCCCAACGTGTCGAGTGCCTCCGGCGGGCACGCCACCCGCAGCTGCGGGAAGAGGTTCTCCTCCTCGTCGGCGATGTGGGAGCGGATCTCGCTCATCAGCATGCCGACGAGCCGGTCGAACTCGGGATCCTCCGCCTCGCAGCCCTCCAGATCCTTCATGATCTGCTCGGCCTTCGAGTGGTCCTCGATCTCCCGGTCCGCCATGGCGTTCCCGTTCACCAGATGCTCGCGCACGGCCGGGTACAGGTACTCCTCCTCGGCCACCGAGTGCCGGACCAGCTCCATCGTGGCCTGCTCGGCGTACACCTTGCGGTCCTTGTCACCGGACGGCAGGGCCTCGATGCGGCCGAAGAAGTCCTCGACCTCCCGGTGATCGGCCATCAGCTCGTCGATGACGTTTCCTCCGTGTCCCATGCTCTCCACCTCCAGCCAGGGGGTGGCGGCCCCGGGGCGGACCCGCCACGGCCCCCCGAGTGCCCCACGCGGCCCGCCCTACGCCCGGCCAAAGCCGCGCCGGACGGGTGTGGGCGGGGCGCATCGAAGGAACCCGCACCGGGACACACACATGCGACGCCCCCCGGGAGGCCGACGTGACCGACGCTCTGGACGAGGTGCTCGCGCGAGTACGCGGGGAAGTCGCCGCGAGGGCCGAGCGGCTGTGGGACGTCGCAATGACCCTGCACATCGAGCCCGAGTACGCCTTCGAGGAGCACCGGGCGGCGGCACTGCTCTGCGGCGAACTCGCGTGGGAGGGGTTTACCGTCGAGCGGGGCGTCGCCGGACTGCCGACCGCCTTCTCCGCACGGTCGGGAGCGCGGCCCCGGCCCGCGGTGGCCCTGCTCCTGGAGTACGACGCGCTGCCCGGCCTCGGGCACGCGTGCGGCCACAACCTGATCGCCGCGGCCGGCCTGGGTGCCGCACTGGCCGCGCGGGCCGTCCTGCCCGCCGACGCGGGAACCGTCCGGGCCGTGGGCACGCCCGCCGAGGAGGGCGGCGGCGGCAAGGTCACCGAGGTCGAGGCCGGGCTGTTCGACGACGTCGACGCCGCGCTGATGTTCCACCCCGGCGTGTACAGCTGGCGGTGGGCGCCGCTCACCGCGCAGTCCCAGTACCGGGTCGCCTTCCACGGCCGCGCCGCGCACCCCACCGGAAACCCCGCCGAGGGCATCGACGCGCTCGCGGCACTGATCCAGCTGTTCAACACCCTCGCCGTGGTCGGGCGGCGGCTGCCCGAGGGCTCCCACGTCCAGGGCATCATCACCCACGGCGGCCGGGCGACGAACATCGTCCCCGAGTACGCGGAGGGCCTGTTCGGGCTGCGCGCCGCGACGACCGCCGCCCTGGAGGACCTCGCGGGAGAGCTCCTTACCTGCGCCCAGGGCGTGGCCCGGGCGACGGCGACAACGGTCACCGTCGAACGCGCCACACCGCGCTACGAGCACTTCCGCGACAGCGCGGTGCTGTCCGACCGGTTCGCGCGGCACCTGGCCGGCACGGGCATCGGGATCACGGCCCCCGACCCGGGCGTGTACCTGGGCTCCTCCGACATCGGCAACGTCAGCGGGCGGGTCCCCGCCATCCACCCCTTCGTGGCGATCATGGATCCGGACGGCTCCGACCACACCCCCGAGTTCGCCGCCGCCGCGGCGTCCGACCGCGGCCGGGCGGCGATGCTGGCGTCGGCGGAGGCTCTGGCGTGCACGGCGGTCGAGGTGCTGCTGTGCCCGGACGTGCGGGAGCGCGCATGGCGGCACCACACGGCCGCCACACTGTGAGTCCGTGGCCGCCGCCACACTGTGAGTCCGTGGCCTCGGTCGGTGTGCGGGACTGGTACATGTTGAACCGCTCAGCCGGGGTGCGGCCGGTACACGTGGAATCCCTCAGTCGGTGTGCAGCTGGTACACGTTGAACGCCCGCCGGATCACCGGCTGGGCGACGTTTCGCACCCGCACCCCACCGGCCGTCATCCCGTGCTCGGTGCCCCTGTGGGCGTGGCCGTGGACGGAGAGGTCGGCACCGGCCGTGTCGATCGCCTCCGCCAGCAGGTAGCTGCCGAGGAACGGGAAGATCTCGAGTGGCTCGCCGGCGAGGGTGTCGGCGACGGGGGAGAAGTGGGTCAGGGCCACCCGCAGCTCGCAGCCCTCTTCCTCCAGCTCCTTGAGCGCGGTGTGCAGCGTGTCCGCGCAGTGCCGGGTGTAACGGACGAACTCCTTCATCAGCGGCTCGCCGAACTCGCCGGCGCTGCGTCCGACGAAGCCGCCGCCGAATCCCTTCGTACCGGCGACACCGACGCGCGAGCCGCCGCACTCGACGACCGTGCCCTCGCCCTCCAGGACCGTGACGCCCCCCTCCCGGAGGATGGCGGCGACCTTCTCGGGCTGCTCGTCGTGATGGTCGTGGTTGCCGAGCACCGCGACGACCGGCACCGGCAGCCCCCGTACCTCCTGGGCCACCACCCGGGCCTCCTCGGGCGTGCCGTGCCGGGTCAGGTCACCCGCCAGGAGCAGCAGGTCGGCACACTCGTCCAGGGTGTCGAAGGCGGGGCGCAGCAGGCCCTGGCTCTCGGCGCCCATGTGGATGTCCCCGACGGCGGCGACGCGGATCATGGCAGGTCCTCCGCATGATCGGGGGAGGCGGTCTCGGCCACCACGACGTCCGTGTGCACGGAGAGACCGTCCAGCTCCTCGTGGACGGTCCGCAGCAACGTCTCACGGCACTGCGCGGACGGCACCGTGCCGGTCACCACGACCGATCCGGCCCGCACCTCGGCGCGTACGCCGAGTTCACCGAGTTCCTCCGCGGCCAGCCGGTCGCGCAGATGGGCGACGCGGTACTCGACGTTCTCCGCGGCAGGGGCATGGTCCACTCCGTGGGGCCGCCCCGAGCCGGTCTCGCTCATCGCCGTTCCTCCTTCGGCCTCGGCTCGATGACCTCCAGCCGCTCCAGGAAGTAGAAGAACGCGTCGGGCATCGGGTCGTCCCCGCAGGCGCGGCGCACCTTCTCCCAGTCGACCCTCTCCCGCAGGGTCCGGGCGATCGGGAGCACCGCCCCGAAGTCGCAGTGGTGCTCGGAGAAGGCGGCCACCAGACTGTGCACCAGGTCGGTCGGCGCCAGCACCGGCATGAAGACCGAGTCGACCGACAACTCCTGCGCCCGCTCCAGCAGTTCCGTCGTGACCGGCTGGTGGGCCAGCTCGAAGATCAGGTCGACCTGCTGGCCCATGCAGCTGGACTTCAGCAGCCAGTCCTCCGGCGGCGCGTAGATCGGCAGTCCGGCTTCGCGCAGGGTCTCGGCGACGGCGTCCGCGTCCTCGGGACGGAAGCAGAAGTCGACGTCGTGCTGAAGGTTCTGGGCGCCTCCGTGCGCGTACACCGCGACGCTGCCCGCGAGGGCGAACGCGTGCCCCTTGCGCTTCAGGATCGAGCCGACCTGTTTGGCGGCCTGCAGGATCGCCTGATTGCGGTCGAGAGGCAGGTCCCCGGCGAGCACGCCGTTCTGCGGGACGAGTTCCGGATCTCCCGTTGCCAGACGCAGCTCCGCGACGCCTTCGCGCTGATCCGCAGCGTCGTCCTCCGCATGCCGCGTCATCGCTGCCCCCTTTCCTGGTCGACGGCTCAGGCCCGAGTACCCGGCGCGCCGTCGTCGACACGAACGCCCTGCGCCGACGTGCGGGTGTCACTCTTCCGCGTTCGCGGGAACCCGGTCCTCATGAACGGCAAGGAAACACCTCGGCAGAGCTCGCCCGAGGAACGCCGGATCGTCGCACGACTGGTGCCGGCCTGGCTGGAGGAGACCGAGCGGCACGACGGCGCCGCGGCCCGCGAGGCCCGCCGGGGCTGGGAACGGGGATCGCTGTCGGAGGGGTCCGCTCAGGACCTGGCCCACTGGGTCACCGGCCGGGTCACCGACACGGGCTTCAACGAGGACGAGGGCCCGCAGGTGGAGGGCCCCGTCCGGATCACCCCCGCGGACAAGGAGGCCGTCCACCGCTGGCTCACGGCACAGGGCCACCGCATCTGACCCACGTGGCGCCACTGCCGCCCGCCGGCCGGCCGAGAGCTCCGCGAGAGCGGAGCAGCGGCAGGAGGCGGTCCCTCACGGCGGGCGCCAGGACCGCTTCGCCCTCCCGCCGGTCACTCAGCGAGTCCCGGCCGATTCGGCGGCGGGGCGCGGATCGCCGTAGATCCGGGTCTCGTGGACCGTCAAGGTCATCGGCACTCCCTCCAGCGCCGCGACCGACCGGACCTCCTGCAGCCACTGTCGGGGAGCAGGCCGGAGCGCTGCCCTCGGTACCGGCCGCGGTTTCGTGCGTCATGCATCAAGGACTGTCACCCTGAGAGGTATGGGCACGACCGCGCTGATCGTCATCGACATGATCAACACGTACGACCACGACGACGCCGACCTCCTGCTGCCCTCGGTGGAGACCGCCGTACCGAACATCGCGGCGTTGCTCGACCGCGCGCGGAAGAGCGATGTGCCTGTCGTCTACGTCAATGACAACTTCGGCGAATGGCGCTCCCACCACGGCGAGGTTCTCGACACCGCGCTCAAGGGACCGCACGCCGACCTCGTGGCCCCGCTCACGCCGGACGACACCTCGCTCTTCGTCCTCAAGGCACGCCACTCGATCTTCTACGAGACCCCGTTGAGCTACCTGCTCGGCCAACTGGACGTCGATCACCTGGTGCTGTGCGGCCAGGTCACCGAACAGTGCGTTCTCTACTCGGCCCTCGACGCCCACATCCGCCACCTGGACGTGACCGTCCCCCGCGACGCGGTCGCCCACATCCACCACGACCTCGCGGGCGCGGCGCTGCGCATGATGGAACGCAACATGAGCGCGCACCTCTGCGACAGCCGGGAGCTGTGGCAGCAAATCCCCTAGCACGCCGCGCCTCGTCAGGGCAGCCCCTGTCACCGCCGGGCGTCCGCCGCCCCCGCCCGGGCCTCCTCCGCCCGCCCGGGCCTCCGCTCAGCCCTCGGTCCTCTGCTCGGCCCGGGTGAACACCTCCACGCGCCAAAACCGCCGCACAAGAGTCACCGGCCGGTGTGACGGACATGACGGGCCGGGTACTCGGGCGCCTGCCCGGCTGTGACCGGTCGGCGGCGGCTGTCCGGCAGCCCGGTCCACGCGTCACGGCAGCCACGAGTCGAAGGAGCCCACGAACATGACGGACGTGTCGAGCATGGGGCCTGCTCCGGACGACGACCGGAAGGTGCTCACCAACCGACAGGGCCACCCCGTCCACGACAACCAGAACCAGCGCACGGTCGGCGCGCGCGGTCCGGCGACCTTGGAGAACTACCAGTTCCTGGAGAAGATCAGCCACTTCGACCGGGAGCGGATCCCGGAGCGGGTCGTCCACGCCCGGGGCGTGACCGCGTACGGCTACTTCGAGGCCTACGGCGCCTGGGGCGACGAGCCGATCAGCCGCTTCACCCGGGCCAAACTCTTCCAGGAACGCGGCAAGCGGACCGACCTGGCCGTCCGCTTCTCCACCGTCATCGGAGGCCGCGACTCCTCCGAGGCCGCCCGTGACCCACGCGGCTTCGCGGTGAAGTTCTACACGGAGGACGGCAACTGGGACCTGGTCGGCAACAACCTGGGCGTCTTCTTCATCCGGGACGCGATCAAGTTCCCGGACGTGATCCACGCCCTCAAACCCGACCCCGTGACCTTCGAACAGCAGCCCCGGCGCATCTTCGACTTCATGTCGCAGACACCCGAGGCCATGCACATGCTGGTCAACCTGTTCAGCCCGCGCGGTATCCCGGCGGACTACCGCCACATGCAGGGATTCGGCGTCAACACCTACAAGTGGGTCAACGAGGAGGGGCGGACCGTCCTGGTCAAGTACCACTGGATGCCCAAGCAGGGTGTGCGCAGCATGACCGAGGAGGACGCCGCGAACGTCCAGGCGCAGGGGCTCGGCCACGCCACCAAGGACCTGTACGAGGCCGTGGGGCGCGGCGACTTCCCGGAGTGGGAACTCCTCGTCCAGATGATGGACGACCACGACCATCCGGAGCTCGACTTCGACCCGCTGGACGACACCAAGACCTGGCCGGAGCAGGATTTCCCGCCCAAGCCGGTCGGCAGGATGGTGCTCGACCGGATGCCGGAGAACTTCTTCGCGGAGAACGAGCAGATCTCGTTCGGCACCGGCGTCCTCGTCGACGGTCTGGACTTCTCCGACGACAAGATGCTCGTCGGCCGCACCTTCTCCTACAGCGACACCCAGCGCCACCGCGTCGGCCCCAACTACCTCCAGCTGCCGGTGAACCACGCGAAGAACGCCGACGTACGCACCAACCAACGCGACGGCGCCATGACCTATCACGTCGACGGCGCCGGCGAGAACGCCGACGTCAATTACGAGCCCTCGATCCGGGGAGGTCTGCGCGAGGCCGAGTACCCCGCGCACGACGAGCAGGGACCGGAGATCAACGGGCGGCTCACCCGCAAGCGCATCCCCCGCACCAACGACTATCTGCAGGCCGGCCAGCGCTACCTGCTGCTGGAGGAGTGGGAACGCGACGATCTGGTCAAGAACTTCACCGACCTCCTCGCCCAGTGCGACCGGCCGGTGCAGGAACGCATGGTCTGGCACTTCCTGCTGGTGGAGAACGACCTCGGTCTGCGGGTCGGTGACGCCCTGGGCATCGGCCCCGACGACGTCTCGCACCTGGAGGCGCTGGCCTCCCAGGACCTGACCGACGAGGACCGGGAGCGCCTGGCCCGCCTCGGCAAGAACCCGCCGCGCGATGTCGAGGGCCTCACCATGACCCACTGTGTCCCGGACGAGCGGCACGTGGTGACCCGCTGACCGGCCATGTGCCGGGCGCGGCCCGACGACCCGCCCGGCACATGGTCCCGCGGGGTCTCACCCCGTCCTTTCTCCGGCTTCCGCGGAGCTCTCCACGGCGGGGGAGTAGGCGTCGGTGTCCAGGTCCCGGTGCCCGCCCCGGAGTTCGTACCGTGTACGCAGCGCGGCGGCGGCCTGTTCCTGGGTGGCCGAGGTGAGAGCGAAGTGCTGGCGGGCGTACTCCAGCACGTCGTCTATGTCCACCCGGCCTCGCAGCAGCCGTTCGCCCGCCCCTTCGTGACCGACGGATTCCAGCCGGGCCGCCAACGTCTTGCGCTGCGCGGCTATCGCGATGTCCGCCGCCACCCCCAGCTGTGCGCGCAGGTGGCGTGCGCGCCGCGCGGCCACCTCCCGCGACGTACGGCCGCGCCAGTGCACCAAGCGCCTCATTCCCAACCCCCTGACGGATCGGCGCCGCCCGAAGGTCCCGGACGGCGCATGACAAGTCGTGACCCGTCCGAGTACCCGGAGTGCCGGTATCCAGACGCGACGATTTCCGGCGAGATGCGGGTTGGCGATGGCGAGATGGCGGGTCGGCGATGCGCGTCGGCAGGGGGCCGAGGCCGCGGCCGGTCAGGCGGGCAGCTTCGCCCGCAGGCGGGCGGCCGCCGCGGCCGGCCCGGCGGTGGCACGGACCGAGCGGCGCACCAGATGTGCCTCGCGCCGCAGGTCATGGGCGCTGTGGCGACCACGCCACCACAGCGAGGGATGCCCGGCGGTGTCGTCCGCCGCGATGAGCAGCCCACCGAGCATCGAGAGGTTCTTCAGGAAGTGGATGCGCTGCTGGGCGCGGTCCGAGGGGTCCTCGGCCTCCCAGAAGCGGTGCCCGGCCAGCGTCGTGGGCACGAGCGTGCCGGCGATGGCCAGAGCCGCGACGCGCGGGACACGGCCCATGCCGAGCAGGACACCGGCCGCCACCTGCACGGCACCGCTGAGGCGTACGACCTGTTCGGTACGGTCGGGCAGCGCCTCGACGCGCTCGGTGAGCGGCTGGACGACGGGCTCGGCCACGGGGGCCACCGCCTTGGGATCGCGCACTGAGTTCAGGCCGCCGGCGACGAACATGGAAGCGAGCATCGGGCGGCCGACCATACGCAGAAGACTCATGGCCCTCTCCAGGGTGTGGGTGCGAGCGGTGTGGGGTGCAAGCTGCGCTCCCCGGGTTCCCGGCCGGTGCGAGCTCATTCGATGCCGGCCGTCCCACTCCGGAACGCCCGGTTCAGCTCCCGCAGGCCGGGAACGCGGTCCGTCGTACGACGAGGATCCGAGGCAGGAAAGAGACGGTGTGCTGATGACCGAGTACGAGCGTTCCCGCACGATGCCGGCCCAGCCGGAGCACGTCTTCGACCAGGCCGCCCAGGTCGAGCAACTGGACGCCTGGCTGCCCGAGGCCCTGCACGTGCACGCCGACGACCCGCCCGCCGTCACCGTGCACGAGGACCGGGCCGACCACGACACCCGGGCGCTGCTCCAGTCCCGTCGCGACCAGCTCCGGCTCGAATGGGGAACGCGCGACCAGGGCGACTACGCCGGCTGGCTGCAGGTCGCCGGGCTCGACAGCGGGGCCAGCGAGGTGACCGTGCACCTGTCGTTCCTCGACGACAGCCACGACCCCGGTCGGCAGACCGTGCACGACGCCCTGGACAGCAGCCTGCGCCGCCTGGAGGAACAGGTCCGGCTGCGCGTCGACCATGCGGCGGGCTGATGACCGTCTCGTAGGAAGTTCCTGTGAATTTCCGGGGAGCTTGAACGCCCGGGGCTCCGCCTGCGTATAGGGCCGGGGGATTTCCATGCCCGTACGGCCGAAACGCGCAGGAGCACTTCCGTGGGACACAACAGGCGCAGACGCCCAACAGGCGCACGACGTACGACCTTTGCCGCAGTGGCGCTGATGCTGGGCGGGGGCGGTCTGATGGCGGTCAACGTGTACGCCTCGGCGACCGACAGCGGCGGGTCGGACGACCAGGGGTCCGGCGGCGCCCGCGTTCTGGGCGCCGCGACGATCTACTGCCCGGACGTCGGTGCCCAGTTGACCACCGTGCCCGACGAGGCGCGGGCCGACGTGGACAAGGAACTCGCCTCTCTGGACCAGCAGGTCGCCGAGGCCTACCGGCAACTCCAGGACCCGGCACGGAACGCGCAGCCCGACAGTGGGATCATGGACCCCCTCAAGGACGACCGGGCCGCGACGATCGAGCGAATAGCCGCCGCCATCGACCGGACGGGTGACCGTCCGCAGGGACTCGACGCGATGGCGGACTGCACGCTGCGTGAGCCCGCCAACCAGACCGGCGATCAAAGCGGCGGCGAGGAACAGCAACAAGACGAGGAACAGCAGCAGGGCGACGGCCAGGACCAGGGCGACGGCGCCCAGCAGCCGGGCAACGGCGGTCAGGCCGGCAACGGCCCCGTCGCCGCCGACTTCGCCGACATCACCAGCGTCCAGCCCGCCGCGGCTGCCCCGGACGCCCAAGGCGACGCCTCGCGCGGCACCTTCGTCACCAGCTGCGGCGTGAACGAGGGCGGCCTGTTCAACTCGGACAACGTGATCGTCGCCCCGGGTGTCTCCAACGGTGCCCACCACTTCCACGACTACGTCGGCAACCAGGCCAACGACGCCTTCGCCGGCGACGAAGACCTCGCGAACGGCGACACGAGCTGCGAGGACCAGGGCGACAAGTCGTCGTACTACTGGCCTGTGCTGCGCCTGCAGAACGGCACGCAGGAGCAGGACGCGGCCGCCCCCGGGCGGCGGCATAGAGGGCAACGCCGGTGAGATCGTCACACCCCGGCAGGTCACCCTCACGTTCGTGGGCAGCCCGCGCGGCGAGGTCACGGCCATGCCGAGGCTCCTGCGCATCATCACCGGCGACGCCAAGGCGTTCGTCAACGGAACCGCCAACGCCAACGCGTCCTGGAGCTGCACCGGATTCGAGGACCGCCAGCTGAAGGACAAGTACCCGCTGTGCCCGCAGGGCAGTGACGTGGTCCGCACCTTCAAGTTCCAGAGCTGCTGGGACGGACGCAACATCGACAGCGCCAACCACCGCACCCACGTGGCGTTCGCCCAGGCCGACGGCGCCTGCCCCGCCGGGTTCCAGGCCATCCCGCAGCTCGTTCAGCGCATCGTGTACGACGTCGACGCGCCGAGCCTTCAGGACGGCGGCCGTACGACCCCGCTCTTCGCCGTGGACTCCTTCCCGGAGCAGCAGCACAAGCCCGTCACCGACCACGGCGACTTCATCAACGTCTTCGACGACGACCTCATGCGGGACATGGTCGACTGCATCAACGAGGGCCGTCAGTGCGGCCCGGACTCGGGCCAGGACCCCGGCAACGGCGAGAACCCGCAGGAGCAGCCGACGGACCAGCCGAGCGACCAGCCGTCCGAGGAGCCGCAGGAGCAGCCGGCGGCGACTCCCGCCCCCTCCGCCGGGGAGAACGGGGAGCAGGGCGGCAACGGCCAGGCGAAGCCCGACGCCTCACCCACCGCGCCGGCCGACGAACCCAAGGTCTACGCCACGCCCACTCCCGCCAGAAGCGCCACCGCCACTCTCCCCGAGGCCTGGTCGAACGACCTGGTCGAGAGCGGGGCGGACGACACCGCCTCCGTCACCCCGACGATCGGAGCGGCTGCGCAGTCCCCTGCCGGGGCGCAGACCGAACCCCAGACGGCCGGTGGCTCGCTGGCCGAGACCGGCAGCCAGCTGTGGCCGGCCGCGGCCGGGGCGGTTCTCCTCGTCTGCGGCTTCGTACTGCTGCGTCGCACCAGGCGAGGTTCCGTGTAGACCGCGGGCGGGCCTGCGGGCCCGCCGGGCTCGACGCGCGGAAAGGCGGCATCCTGCCTACGATCACTTGACGTGGGACACACTTTCGAAGAGCTCGTGGAGAAGCAGCGCGCGGCGGAACAGGCGCATCATCGGGTCGAAGACCTGAGCCGCGCCTACGGGCCGCCTGCCGAGCACAAGTGGTCCAAGAAGCAGACCGTCACGTACGAGACCGCGTTCCGGGCCTGGCGTGACCTGGATCGCGACATCCGGTCCGCGGTGGCGGAGTTCGCGAAGGAGCAGGGTCGGGCGCGCCGGCAGGTGGAGGCGGACGTGAGGGCGGCCGTGGCCCGTACGGAGTCGGAGTAGCGAACCGTTACGGCGGAACCGGGTTTTTGCCGTACCGGCAACTCTGATTGTCTGTTGGTCGGGCCCGCCGCAGGCTTGGTGCCATGACTCACATCCACCCGACCACTCGCATCCCCCCGACCCAGGCCGCCGAGTTCTGGGAAGCCCGCTACCGGGACAGCGAACGAGTCTGGAGCGGCCGCCCCAATCAGCTCCTCGTGCGGGAGGCGAGCCACCTCCCACCGGGCACCGCCCTGGACCTCGGCTGCGGCGAGGGGGCCGACGCGGTGTGGCTGGCAGCGCGCGGCTGGCAGGTCACCGGCATCGACATCTCGCACACGGCCCTCGAACGCGCCGCCTCGCACGCCGCCGAGGCAGGGGTGGGCGACCGTACGGCGTGGGAACGGCATGAGCTGGGCACGACGTTTCCCCGGGGCACCTTCGATCTGGTCAACGCCCAGTTCCTGCAGTCCCCGGTACGCCTCGACCGGGAGACGATCCTGCGGCAGGCGGCCGCGGCGGTCGCCGAGGGAGGCACGCTCCTGATCGTCATGCACGCCGGGTGGCCGTCGTGGCAGAGCGAAGCGCCCTTCGAGATGGAGTTCCCCGCTCTGGAGGGCACTCTTTCCGCGCTGGCGCTCGCGGAGGAGGGCTGGAGCGTGGAAACCATGGCCACCGTGCGCAAGGAGTGCGTCTCGCCCGAGGGCGCCGACGGCTTCCGTGAGGACCACGTCTGGCGGATCCGCCGCGGCTGAGGGCCGGAATCGGGGTCCGCGTTTGGAAGAGGCGGTGAACGGCTACCCGGCACGGGAAGCTACCCGCAGTCGAACGCGGCTTGGAGTGATGGAACGTGGCCGGAGACCAGAAGGCCAAGGCGAAGAAGGAACAGGCCAAGGGAAAGGCCAAGGAGGCGATCGGTCGCACCGCCGGCAACGAGCAGATGGAGGCCGAGGGCCGGGGCGGGCAGTCGAAGGGTGACGCCCGACAGGCCAAGGAGAAGATGAAGGACATCTTCAAGCACTGATGACGCGGAAAACTAGTGAACACTCGGCGGGATCCCCCTTCCTACTGCGGGGACCCCGCCGACCGCGCTGTTACCAGGTGACAAAGGCAACGAAAGCCACTGCGTTCCCGTGAGCACCGCCTGAGCGCACCCCGGTCACGGTCCTACCGTCCGGCTATGAACCTGAGTCGCAGCGAAAGAAGAACGTGGCGAAGCGCCGCGGCGGCGGTGCTGCTGATTGCGGGAGCACTCACGGCCGCCACCCCGAGTGACGCACAGGCACGCACCGAGCGGACCGAGACGCCCGTGGCGTCGACGTCCCCGGTCGCGGGGGTGACCGAGTCGGTGGTGCGGGTGAAGGTGCCCCTGCCCGCATCAGCCGGGGCCCGTCCGGCGGCGTGCGACTGGCTGTCGTACCTGCGCTACCGCTCCTCCGACGGACCCGACGCCTCGGCCGACGCAGACCGCGTCCTGGTGGCCCAGCCGGGCATCCTGGAAGGGGCCGGGGCGTTCGACAGCGTCGCCCGCAACACCGTGGCACGGGCCGCCGAGCAGGGCAGCCACATCGAGTTCTGGGCCCTGGACCGCCGCTCCAACTGCCTGGAGGACCGCACCGGCATCGCCTCCGGCGACCAGCACACGGCCATCGACTACTACTACCGTGGCAAGCAGGTCGAAGGGCGGACCTTCGACGGGTACGTCGGCAACGCCCGCCTCGGCTGGATGGCGAAGCTCGGCATCGAGCAGACCGTCCGCGACCAGTACGACCTGCTCGCCGCCGAACTGCCCGACCAGTCACTGCGCAAGCGAAAGGTGCTGTGCGGCGGCCACTCCCTGGGCGGCGTGATCACCGGCTACTTCGCGGCCGCCGACTTCGACGGCGACCGCACCACCACCGCGGACGCCGGCTTCAACCAGTGCGCCGGTTACTTCGCCCTCGACACCACCGTCTCCACCTCGCTGGCCGACCTCAGCGGCAGCATCCCGGACGACACCAACCTGCCCGACATCGGCCTCGGCCACGCCGCCGTACAGGCCGGACTCGACAGCGGCCTGCTGTCACGGACCCTGTCCGCGCCGGTGCTGCTCAACCCCGAGACGATGACCCTGCTCGCCATCGCCGGGATGGGCGCGGTCCGCGATCCCGGCGGCGAGGCCGACCTGCCGCGCTACCTTCCGTCCAACGTCAACGTCGAAGCCACCAACCGATTCCTGTTCTCCGAGGACACCGCCACCTTCCTCACCGGCTCACCCGCGGTGAAGGACTTCCGGCTCACCAACGCGGCGATGCTCGGAGCGTTGATGGACGACCACTCCGTACCGCTCGCGTTCCTGCAGAGCAGCGTCGGCTTCTTCGACGGCGGACCGGTCGCGGACAAGAACTTCCCCGCCGCCAACGGCAGCGACGAACAGCCCGCGCTCTTCGGCACCGAGTACAAAGCCATCCCCGACCAGCCGAACGGACCGCTGTACACCTGGCGCAATTACGACCGTGTCGGCGACCCCGACGACCCCGGGTACCGGTCGGCCGACGGGACGCCCTTCACCGATGCCGGCAAGGAGGTCACCGACGTTCAGGAGCTCGCCCGCAGCCTGGCCGAGCAGCCGCTGGACTTCACGGAGCAGTACTTCCCGACCAAGCTGGTCACCGACATCCAGCTGGCCACCTCACCCCAGGTGAAGCGGCTCGTCGTGCACCCCGACGGGCTCACGGCCAACCCGACGCTCACCGTCCTCGCGGGCGACGGGCTGCTGGCGGGCCGCGTCCCCGCCGATCTGGATCCCGTCGTCGCCGACGGCTACCAGCACCTCGACGTGCTGACCGCGGCGCCGGAGCAGAACGACGGCCGCCCCGAGGCCGTCTCCACCAACCTCGCGCGGTTCGCCCGGTCCCCCCGATAGCGGGTTGCGCACGAACGTGGGCCCGGGAGGTGATCCTCCCGGGCCCACGGGCTTGTGCGGCTCAGTTCTTCGCGGCTCAGACCTTGCCCGCCGCGAACGTGGCCGCCGCGTCGGCGTCGGCGCCGTAGCCGAGGTGGGCCAGCGTGTCGCCCCCGCCGTTCTCGCAGACCGGGTCGCCCTTGGCGCAGAAGTCGATGGTGCGGCTCTGGTAGGTGCCGGTGACGCTCTTGCCGATGGCCCGGATCGGGTTGCCGAACAGCAGAACGGCGGCGACCTTCGGTTCGAGTGCGGCGGGAATGGTCGCCACGATGGGACTGCCGACCACCGCACCGGCGCTGCTGATGCCGATGGAATTGTCGACGACGTTCGCGCCCTGCGAATAGCCCACCAGAATGAACCGCTGGTTCGGGCAGGAAGCCGCCTGGTTCCTGACGTGATTCACCACGTCCCTGTTTCCCTGTGCGGCCGAGGTGAGAGAAAGGTTGGCGGGATAGTTGACGGCGTAACTGGACAGGCTTTTGCCCGTCAGTTTCTTCTGCAGGGCGGAATACACCGGGTCGCCGACGATCAGGCCGAGCGTGCCGGGCTCGAAAGTGCCGCGGGCTGCGACGACGTCGATGTCCGAGCAGGCCGCGGCCGACGCCGTCGGCGCCGTGACGGTGGCCAGTCCGGCCCCGCCGGCCAGGGAGAGCACGGCGAGACACAAGCGGATACGCATGGGGGATCCTCCGGTTTTCGGGGCGCGCGGTGCGCCTGCGAAAAGGACGGTCCCGAAGGTATTCGCATTCCTGTCGGAGTGTTATGCAGCGAATTATGGAATGGCCGCGGATTTTTGTGCCCGCATGAGTACGGGGATCAGGAAAGGAATCATTGATGGGCGGCTCCCGACTCCCGCAATGCCTCGGCCCGCAGCGTGAGAATCAGGTCCAGCCGGGTCTCGGGATCGTGCAGGGCGTCCCCGAAGAGCTTCTCCAGCTGCCTGAGGCGGTAGCGGACCGTCTGCGGGTGGATGTGGAGCCGGGCGGCGACGTCGGGGACGTTGCTGCCGCTGAGCAGCCAGGCGAGCAGGGTCTCGGCGAGCCGGGGGCGCTGCCCGGCCGAGACGGTGTCGAGCGGAGCCAGGACCCGTGCCTGCAGGTGGGCGAGCAGCGGCTCGTCGCCGTGCAGCAGCAGCGTCGACAGATGGTCGGCGCAGCGCACCACGCCCTGCCGGGGAAGGATCCCGCGGCCCATCAGGCCCAGGGCCCGGCCGGCCCAGCGCAGCGACCGCGCCGCCTCGGTGACGTCGACCGTGGGGCCGATCGCGGCCGGTCGTCCGCGCAGCGCGAGGGCGAACGCCCGGCCGCCGAAGCGGCCGGACCCGTCCGGGTCGGGCACCAGCATGCGCGGCGGGCGCGACTCCATGTCCACCAGCGCGCCGGCGGCGACCAGCGGACGCTCCTCCTCGCGCTGGTCGGGCCCGGCCGCGAGCGCCACGACCGCGACCTGCCGCGGCACCGGCCACCGCGCGCCGTGTGCGAGGTCCTGCACGGTCTCCAGGGACACCGGCCCGTCGCCCAGCAGCAGGTCGAGCAGTCGTTTGCGTCGCCGTTCCAGCTCGTCCGTGTGGTGCGACCGGGCCTCCGCGTAGCCGGCCGCGGCCGCCTCCGCGACCTCGTGCACGGTCCGGAACGCGAGCTCGCCGAGCGCGGACACGACCGCCGAGTCCAGCCCGAGCTGTTCCGCCGTACGGCCCATCAGCCGCCAGGCGTGCAGCCCCCCGACCCGCAGGGCCGACTGCAGCGCGTCCAGGCTGCGGCCCTCCAGGGCCTCACCGCGCCCGAGTTCGTAGTACGTCGCGGCGATCGCGTCGCTCCGGCCGCGTGGGTCGGCGATGTGGTCGACGAACAGCGTCAGCGCCTGCACCACCCCGGCTCTGAGATTGCGTCGGTCATCCCTGTCTGCCAGGCGGAGGTACTCGGGAACCTGTCTGCGCACCTCCTCCTCCACCTCGTCGGCGACGGACTCGAGCTGGGCACGCAGCAGTTGGGCCAGATCGGGCGGCACCGGCCGGGCCGTGGGACCGGTCGGCACGCCGTGCGGGACGGGGACCGCCATCGCGGACACTCCTTTCACCCGGAAGCGGCTCACCCACGGGGTGTTTCCCATGGGGCGAGTGGGACGTCCCGTGTTGGACGGACGATCCCTGCGCTCCGTTCCGTGCCCCGCCGGCTCCGACATCACTCGGGCAGACCCAGGGCACGGGCGAGCATCGGCCACGACGCGGCGAACTCCCCTTTCCAGTAGGCCCAGTTGTGTCCCCCTCCCGCATAGAAGTGTGTGGTCACCGGGACGCCGCGGCGCGCGAGCGTGTCCGTGAAACTGTGCGCGGAGGGCCACAGCGCGCTCTCCAGCGCCCCGGGCAGCGGATCACCGCCCCCGCCGGCCAGTCCGCTGCCGTTGGAGACGTACAGGGCGGTGCCGCGCAGCCCTTCCGCGCGGGCGCGCGGGTTGAAGTCGCGCCAGGTCAGCAGGTTCAGGATCGGGTTGCCCCACAGGGAGTGGGCCGCCAGGTTCTCGCGGGCCACGATGGCGTCCATGATGTTGGGCACGCCGGGTGCCGTGGTGTCGAGGATGCCGCTGTAGGAGGCCGCGGCGGTGAACGCGCCCGGGTGCCGGGCCGCGTGCGCCATCGCCCCGTACCCGCCGGTGGACACCCCGGCCACGGCCCGTACGCCGGAGGCCCGGTAGGCGCTGCGGAGCAGGGCCGGCACCTCCCGCACCTGGAAGGTCTCGTAGTCGGGTCCGTCGCGCCAGGCGGTGGGGATTCCGGTGGGACCCGCGTCCGGCATCGCCACGATCAGGTTCCGGCCCTCCGTGAAGGCCTCGATGTCGGTCTCCCGGGTCCAGGAGGTGTAGTCGTCGTGGGCGCCGTGCAGCAGGTACAGCACGGGGTACGTCCGGGTCGGCTGTGTGTCGAATCCCGACGGAAGGATCAGCCGCACCGGCGCGGTGCGGCCCAGCGCGGCGGAGTTCACGGACACGTCCAGGGTGCGCGGCCCGAGCCGGGTCGCGGCCCGGGCACGCCCGGTGCCCGCCCCGGCTCCGAACAGGATGGCCAGACCGACGGCGGCGGCCGCCTTGGTGACGGCGCGCCGGGGCACTTCGGTGGTGCGGTGGGGCATGGCGGCTCCTCGGATCTCGGTTCAGTTGGTGTGCTCGGCCCCTCCGGCGGCGTGCGCCGATGCGCCGAGCAGACGCCGAAGATGGACGGCGATCTCGTCGACGTGCGGCGGATCGAGCAGCGACAGATGGTGTCCCCCCACGGGGACGACTTCCAGGCGCGAGCACACCTCGTCCCAGCCCAGTGCCTCGTCGTCCCGTTCGTACGCGGGGTCGCGCACGGTGTGCGGCGCGGGCTCGGTGGCCCGGTACAGGACCGCCCGCCCGTCGTAGGCGCCCGGCCGGTGCGCCTCGCCGATCGTCAGGTCCAGGTAGGAGGACCGCTGATGCTGCAGCGCCGCCGGCGGCACGTCGACGGCCTCGCGCAGCGCCCGCAGCACGGCGTCGATACGCTCCCCGTCGTCGTCCGTCGCCACGAGTTCGTCGTACGGCAGCTCCAGCCGGGCACCGTAGGTCTCGGCGACGTGCCGGGCGAAGCCCGCGAAGTGGTCGCGGATCCGGTCGGCCCGGGTGCGCCCCGGCTGAGGGAGGGGCCGCACGGAGTCGATGAGCACCACCAGATCGACGTCGCGCCCGGCGGCGGTCAGGTGCCGGGCAGTCTCCTGGGCGACGAACCCGCCGAAGGACCAACCGCCCAGCAGGCAGGGCCCGTCGGGATGGGCGGTGGCGATGGCCTCCGCGTAGCGGCGGGCCTTCTCGGTCACCGTGCGCGCCGCTTCCACCCGCTCCAGCCCGTACACCGGCCGGTCGTCACCGAGCCGTTCGGCCAGCGCCCGGTAGACGTCCGTCGGACCGCCGGCGGCATGCACGAGGAAGAGCGGAGGTCCGGAACCGGCGTCCCGCAGCACCCGCAACGGCGAGCCCTCGCCCACCGCCCGCCGGACCCGCCCGGCCGCCTCCTCGACGGTGGCGGTGCCGAGCAGGTCGCGCAGCGGCAGCTCGATCCCGAACTCCCGCTCCAAAGCCGTACGGATGCGGACGGCCATCAGCGAGTCCAGTCCGAGGTCCGCCCACGCGGCGTCCGGTGTGATCCGGGCCGCGGGGTGCCCGGTGACGGCGGCGACGTGGTGGCTGAGCCGGGCGAGCACGGAGGTGGACTCGGTGTGCCCGGCGGCGACCGGGGCGTCCGCCGACCCGTGGCCGACGGCGACGGGCGCATGCGCCGAGCTGTTCCCGGTGGCGACGTCGGGGGCGTTCGCCGACGTGTTCCCGGCGGCGACGGGTGCCTTGGCCGACCAGTCCCTGGTGCCGACGGGCGCCGACCCGTCGCGGCTGCGAGCGCCGTCCGTCCACCAGTGCCGCACATGCCGCCAGCGAGGTGCGGGCAGGTCGACGACACGGCCGGGCGGCAGGGGCAGAGGCACCCCCGCGGCGTACAGGGCACCGAGTTGTCGTACGAACCCCGCCGAGCCGTCCGCGTCGCGGCGCAGCGTGCCGACGGTGAGGGCGTCGGGCACGGTGTCGACGACGGCCCCCGTCAGGACCGGGTGCGGCGAGATCTCCACGAAGGTGGTGTGGCCGTCGGCGGCGGCCGCCGCCAGCGCCCGGTCCAGACGCACGGGCCGCCGTAGGTTGGCCGCCCAGTGCGCGGCGCCGAACTCGCTGTCGCCGCGCGGGTCGTCCAGGACGGTGGAGTACACCGGCACCCGCGGCCGCCGCCCCTGCAGCCCGGCCAGCGCCTCGGTCAGCTCCGGCAGCAACGCGTCCACCTGGGGCGAGTGTCCGGCGCCCACCACCCGCATGGCCCGCGCCGCCCGCCCTTCCCGCTCCAGCCGGCGTACGAGCAGAGCCACCTCCGCCTCGTCCCCGGTGACGACCTTGTGACGCGGCGAGGAGTGCACGGCCACCTGAACTCCGGGCAACTCCCGTGCCAACGCGTCCAGTTCACCGTCTTCCAGGTCCACGACCGCCATCGCGCCCCCGCTCAACCGGCCGAGCAGCCGGGCCCGTACGGCGATCACCCGGGCCGCGTCCGGCACGTCCAGGGCGCCCGCGCACACGGCGGCGGCCACCTCGCCCATGGAGTGGCCGATCACCGCGGCGGGTTCGACACCGTAGGAACGCCACAACTCGGCGAGTGCCACCTGAAGTCCGAACAGGACGGGCTGCGCGACCTCCAGGCGGTTGAGGCCGTCGCCGGACGCCAGCCGGTCGTACAGGGACAGTCCGCACTCCGGGGCCAGCTGGGGATCGAGCTTCTCCACGGCGGCCGCGAACGCCGGCTCCTCCTCCAGCAGCCGCCGGCCCATGCCGGCCCACTGGCTGCCGTACCCGGAGAAGACCCACACCGGCCCGCGCCCGACGAGACCACTCCCGCTCGTGACGAGCCGCGCATCGGTCCGTCCTGCCGTCAACGCCTCCAGGGCGTCGGTGAGTTCGTCCCGGTCGCGGGCGGCGACGGCGGCCCGTACGGGCCCGCGGCCGGTGCGCCCGGCGAGTGTGCGTGCCACGTCGGCTAGGCGGGCGGTGCGCCCCTCGCCCGTGCGGAGCCAGTCGGCGAGCCGGGAGGCGGTGTCGTGGAGGCGCTCGGTGTCGATGTCGGAGAGCGGGTACAGACGGGCGGCGGGCTCCTGGCCGGCGCCGGGCAGCAGGGTTCCGGGCCGCCATTCCTCCAGTACGGCGTGGGCGTTGGTGCCGCTGAACCCGAAGCCGGAGACGCCGGCGACGGCCGTGCCGCCGTAGCGGGGCCACGGCTCGGGCTCGGTCACCACCCGCAGGCGTGTGTCGCCCAGGGCGCCGTCGGCGCAGTGCAGGGAGGACGGGATGCGGTCGTGGTGGAGGGCGAGGACCGTCTTCACCAGTCCGGCGATGCCCGCGGCGGACTCCAGGTGGCCGACATTGCCCTTGACGGAACCGAGCAGCAGGGGCTGGTCGGGGTCGCGGCCGGCGCCGAGCACGGCATCCAGCGCGCCCGCCTCGATCGGGTCGCCGAGGGGAGTGCCGGTCCCGTGCGCCTCGACGTAGTCGACATACGCCGGATCGAGCCCGGCCCGGGCGTACGCGCTTCTCAGCACGGCCTGCTGGGCGGCCGGGTTGGGCGCCATCAGGCCGCCCGAGCGGCCGTCGGAGTTCACGGCGGTGGCACGGACGACGGCCAGTACCCGGTCCCCGTCCCGTTCCGCGTCGGAGAGCCGCTTCAACAGCACGGCCGCGCACCCCTCACCACGGCCGATCCCGTCGGCCGCCGCCGAGAACGGCTTGCACCGGCCGTCCGGCGCCAGCGCCCCGGCCCGCCTGAACGCGACACCGACGGTGGGGGAGAGCAGCAGGTTGACCCCGGCGGCGATCGCCGTGTCGCTCTCACCGGTCCGCAGGCTGACACAGGCCTGGTGCAGGGCGACCAGCGAGGAGGAACAAGCCGTGTCGACGGCCACGCTCGGCCCGTGGGTGTCCAGGACGTACGCCAGGCGTCCCGCGGCGACACTCAGGGCCGCACCGGCCGGCGCCCACGGATCGACGGCGGCCGGGTCGGCACCGGTGAGCTGCCCGTACTCCGGGGCGGAGATGCCGACGAAGACACCGGTGGCGGTGCCCGCCAGGGACGCGGCCGGGATTGCGGCGTGGTCGAGCGCCTCGTGGACGACCTCCAGCAGGATCCGCTGCTGAGGGTCCATCACCGCCGCCTCGCGCGGGGTGACGTGGAAGAAGTCCGCGTCGAACCCGGCGACGTCGTCGAGATAGCCGCCGTACGGGGACGCGTCGGCGGGCGGAAACGCGGTGAAGTCACGCCACCGGTCCTCCGGCACCCGCCGGATCGCGTCGACGCCCTCGCTCAGCAGCCGCCAGTAGTCGGCCGGCCCGTGCACCCCGCCGGGCAGCCGGCAACCGACCCCGATGACCGCGACGGGCTCACCGGGCGACACCGTGGGAGCCACCGGGAGTGGGGCGATCTCCTCCGCCCAGCCGCACAGACGGGCCACCAGCGCTTCGCCGGTCGGCGTCTCCCACAGCAGTGTGGAGGGCAGTTCGCGACCGAGCGCGTGCGAGAGCTGCCCGGCCAGGGCGACCGCGTCCCGTGAGGACATGCCGAGGTCGGCGAGCGGCCGGTCCATGGGGACGTTCTCGGGAGCCATGTCGTTCCAGGCGGCCACCCGCTCGGCGATCATCCGGCGCAGCGCGGCCTCGTCGGCGGCCGTCATGCCGCGCCCCCCGCCGCCCCGACGGGCTGCCCGTAGGCGCCCTCCAGATAGCGCGCCCGCGTGAGCGCCCGCGACACCTTGCCGCTCGACGTACGCGGCACCGTCCCCGGAGCCACGAGCACCACGTCCGCGGGCCGCAGCCCGTGCCGTACCGAGACCGCGGCGCGCACCGTCCGCACCAGAGCCGGTACGTCGATCGCGTCGAGGTGCGCCGTGCGCGCGTGCTCGGCCACGACCACGACCCGCTCGCCCTCCGGACTGGGCACGGGGAACGCGGCGAGCCGGTCGCGGCGCACCGCCGGATGCGCCTCCTGGGCCGTGGCCTCCACGTCCTGCGGGTAGTGGTTGCGCCCGTCGACGACGATGAGGTCCTTCAGCCGCCCGGTGACCACCAGCTGCCCGTCCAGCACCGTCCCCAGATCACCGGTGCGCAACCAGCGGCCGCCGGCTCCGGGATCGGCCAACTCCCCGCCGAAGACGTCCCGGGTCTCCGAAACCCGGTTGCGGTAGCCGCGGCCGACGTTGGGTCCCTGCACCCGGATCTCACCGACCTCCCCCTCCGGCAGGACGACACCCGTCGCGGGGTCGGTGATCCGCACCCGCTGACCCGCCGGCGTTCCGCAGCCGGCCAGCAGCACGGCCCTGGGATCGTCCGGCCGCGCGGGCAGGGCCTTGCCGGCGGCGAGGGCGTCCCGGTCCAGGGCGAACCGCCGCAACGGCTCATCGGGCCGGGCGGCACTGACGAACACCGTCGCCTCGGCAAGCCCGTACGAGGGACAGTGACTTTCCGGCGGCAGCCCCCGCTCGGCGAACGCGGCGTGGAAGCGGTCGACGGTGCCGGGCCGCACCGGCTCGCTCCCGTTGATCAGCGCGACGACGTCGTTCAGCCGCAGATCCGCCTTCTGTTCGGCGGTGACGGCGGCGGCACAGTAGTCGTAGGCGAAGTTGGGCGCGGCGGTGAGCGTCCGCGGATGCGCGGCCAGCAGCCGCAGCCAACGCACCGGCTGGTGCAGGAACGCCGCGGGATCCATGAGCACCGACAGCAGCCCCCGCACGACCGGGGCGGCCACACTCAGCACCAGCCCCATGTCGTGGTACAGCGGCAGCCAGCCGACACAGGTCACCGGGTGCGCGTCGGCGCCGTAGGCGGACAGCGCCTGCCGTGCGTTGGCGACGACATTGCCGTGCGTGATCTCCACGCCCGCCGGCGCCCGCGTCGACCCGGAGGTGTACTGCAGATAGGCGACCGCCTCCGGGTCGACGGCGACCGGCCGAAAGTGCTCGGCGGCGGCATCGGCGACCTGGTCCGCGCCGACGACGCGCACGGACTCGTCCGCGCAGAACTCCCGTACGGTCTCCACTTCGCGGCGGGTGGTCACCACGACCGAGGGGGACGCGTCGGCCAGCACCCCGGCGAGCCGGTCGGCATGGCCCGGCAGACCGGGCGGGTACAGCGGTACGGCGACCATCCCGGCGGCCAGTGCCGCCAGGAACCCGGTGACGTACTCGACGCCCTGCGGGCACAGCAGTGCCACCCGCGCCCCTGGTTCGGCCTCCTCGGCGAGCCGGGCGGCGAGCGCCTGCACCCGCAGGTCCAGGCGCCGCCAGGTCAGGGTGCGGTGCACGCCGCGCGAGTGCGGGGCGGGATGGTCGACGAAGGTGAAGGCCCGTCGGTCGGGGGCGGCTTCGGCCCAGTGCCGCACGTACTCCGGCAGGGTCCGGCACGCGGGCGTGAGCGGGGGGCGGCTGTCCATCAGGGGAGTGGCTCCTCACGTCGCGGAAGCGTCTTGCGGGGCGGAGGCGTTGCGCGGTGGAACGGGCCGGAGGCTCAGAGCGGGATGTTGCCGTGCCGTCGCTGCGGCATCGGTGCCCGCTTGCCCCGCAGGGTGCGCAGGGCGCGGCAGATGTGGGCGCGGGTCTCGCGCGGCGCGATGACGGCGTCGACGTATCCGCGTTCGGCCGCGAGATAAGGGGTGCCGTACGTGCTCTCGTACGCGGCGACGAGTCGGGCGCGCAGCGCCTCGGGATCGTCCGAGGCGGCGAGTTCACGCCGGTGCAGCACCCCCACCGCTCCCTCCGCGCCCATGACGGCGATCCGCGCGGTGGGCCAGGCGAGGTTGACGTCGGCGCCCAGATGCTTGGATCCCATCACGGCGTAGCCGCCCCCGTACGCCTTGCGGACGACCACGGTCACCTTGGGAACGGTCGCCTCGGCGTAGGCGTACAACAGCTTGGCGCCCCGCCGGATGATCCCGCCCCGCTCCTGGCGCACGCCGGACAGATAGCCCGGCACGTCGGCGAAGGTCAGCAGCGGGATGCCGAACGCGTCGCAGAACCGCACGAAGCGCGCGGCCTTCTCGGAGGCGTCGATGTCGAGCACCCCGGCCGAATGCAGCGGCTGGTTGGCGACGACCCCGACCGAACGGCCCTCGACCCGTGCCAGCGCACAGATGATGTTCGGCGCGAACAACTCCTGCACATGGAGGAGTTCACCGTCGTCCACGACCGCCCGCAGGATGTCCCGCATGTCGTAGACCTGCCCGAGCCGGTCGGGGACGATCTCGTCGAGCAGGTCGGCGGCGGGCGCGGCTCCGGGTGCGTACTCCGGGGGCCGTTCGAGATTGTTGGCGGGCAGGTACGACAGCAGTTCCCGTACGGTCTCCAGGGCGTCGCCCTCGTCGGCGGCGAGGAAGTGCGCGTTGCCGTTGACGGCGTTGCTGGCACGGGCGCCGCCCAGGTCCTCGGCGGTGGTGCGCTCGCCGGTCACGGCCTCGATGACGTCGGGCCCGGTGACGAACATGTGCGAGGCGCCGTCCACCATCACCGTGAAGTCGGTGATGGCCGGCGAGTACGCGGCCCCGCCCGCGCACGGCCCCAGCACGACCGAGAGCTGCGGGATCACCCCGGACGCCTGCACGTTGCGGCGCACCAGCTCGGCGTAGAGGGCGAGCGAGGCGACGCCCTCCTGGATGCGGGCGCCGCCGGAGTCGTTGAGCCCGACGACCGGACAGCCGGTCTTCAGGGCCAGGTCCATCAGGGCGACGGTCTTCTCCCCGAAGGCCTCGCCCATGCTGCCGCCGAAGACGGTGGAGTCCTGGGCGAACACACACACCGGACGGCCGTCGACCGTACCGTGACCGGTGACGACCCCGTCACCGTACGGCCGACGCCCCCCTCCCTCGGCGAAGCGGGCGCGGACGAACTGTCCCGTCTCGGTGAAGGACCCCGGGTCGAGCAGTCTTTCGATCCGCTCCCGCGCCCCGAACTCCCCGCGTCTTCTCGGGCCGCCCGGTGCCACCGCCGCCGCTCGGCGGCGTTGCAGGTCGGCGACACGGTCGACGGTTCGGTCGGTCGAGCTCGCCGTCTCCGCTGCCTCGGGTGTCGTCACCTCAGTCGTCACAGCCACCTCCGAAGTCGCCTTCGAATATGGCAGCGACCGGAGGGAGGGCCGGGCGGATCGGCGTCGTGTTTGCCTTAGGTGAGTGCGGCGCGGCGCCGCTTAGTCCCGGAGTGACAAGCGGCCCCTCGTGAGGCGTCGGCACCAGCCCGTCCGGGTGGCGAGCACAGCGGTGAACGATCGACGGCTCGGGAGGCCCTCTTCCCTGTGCCGGCGACGTCGTGACGAGCGGTCGCCGACCGGCTTCCCCCGTCCGCGACCGCTCGCAACCTGGGAGGCGTCGTCGGTGCGGGCCGGTACCTGACAGATGTCAGGGTGACGAGCCGGAGCCGGCCCGGGGCGCCGGTAAAGCCGGCGAGGCCGCCACCCGGCGCACGAGTGGCGACCCCGGCCGCTATCGCGTCCGGCACGGTCAGGCCAGGTTTCCGGCGGCCCTGTTGCGGCGCGCCATGTACAGACCGCCGCCCGCGACCGCCAGGACGGCCAGCCCACCGGCGGTCACACCCGGCGAGGCAAGTGCGCCGCCTCCGGTGTGCACCCCACCATGGGGCTTGTCGTAGCCGCCCTTGGAGTGGCCACCGCTGTACGAGTCCTTGTAGGTCTCCGAGTCGTGCTTGTCGTAGCCGTCCTTGGAGTGGCCGCCGTTGTACGAGTCCTTGTAGGTCTCCGGGTCGTGCTTGGTGTCCTTGTACGCCTCCGTGCCGTCCTTGTCGTTCCGGTACGTCTCCGGGTCGTGCTTGGGGTCCCGGGCCGTGGCCCACTCCTCGTCGTCCGCCACGGTCAGCGCGCCGCCACCGGTGTGCATGCCACCGCGCGGCGCGTCGTGCTTTCCGTCCTTGCCGTGCTCCTTGCCGTATGAAGAGCTTTCATGACTGTCCGACGACTTCTCGCGGCCCCAGTCGCCATCGGCCGCGTGAGCGCCGGGAGCGGCGATCCCGACGACCGCCGCGGCCGCCGCCGTGGCCAGAAGCATGCGTGTAGAGCGCATCTGCATTCCTTCCGCCTGGTCGGGACAGCTGCCACTTCGTCAGCCGACGTGACCCGACCTCGACGTGATCCACCGTCAGTCAGTTCCGGTGATCTCACCACTCCAGAGGCTCACTCGGGCGAACGGCGCGGTCGCCCGGACCGGTGTCGGCCTCACTTGAGGGTCACCTCCCAGGTGTCGACGGCGTAGTGGACTCCCATCCCGCCCCGCGCGTACAACTCGGGCGCCCCGGTGGCGTTGGCGGTGTCCACGCCGAGTCCCACGGCGTCCCGTCCCCGCCCGGTGAAGGCGGCGAACGCGTGCCGGAGCAGGAACCCGCCCAGCCCTCGCCCCCGGGTTTCGCGCACCACGCCGATACTGCGGATCCACCCCATGGCCTCGCGGTCGTCACGGGCGATCAGGAACCCCACGTCCCCGAGGTCGTCGGTGCTGATGATCCACACCAGTGACCAGTCGAGCCGCTCGCCGTCGACGTCGTGCAGCCACTGGCCGTACGCGCGCGGCTGGAAGTCGAAGTGCTCGGCGAACGCGGCCTGGTAGAGCTCGTGCACGCGCGTCCGGTCCGCCTCGGCCTCGCAGGACCGCACCCGCACCCCGGCGGGCGCCGTCGGCGGCGGCACCTCGCCGGGACCGAGGGCCCGCCGCAGCACGTGATACCGCCGTACGACCGTCCACCCCCGCGCGCGGAGCAGCCCGGTGTCCAGCGTGGGCGCCACGTTGAGATGCAGATGCACCACGGCCCGCTCGGCACCGTTGCCACGCGCCTTGTGCAGCGCCCTGGCCTCCATCGCCTCCAGGATCCGTGCCCCGGCCGGCTGGTGATCGGGCAGCACGTAGTGGTCGGCGTCGATGCGTTCACCCTTCGACTCGTCCCACAGCAGCCCGTACGCCACCAGCCGGTTTCCGTCGAAGGCCAGCCAGGAGTCGTGCTCCAGATCGGTCTCCGGATGCCTGAGATCGGCTTCGACCGTGTGCAGATCGGTCTCGCCCCGGCCGATCTCCATCACGTCGACGGCGTTGAGCAGATCGGTGATGACCGGGGCGTCGGCGAGTGAGGCAGGGCGCAGCAGCGAGGACATGGGGTCAGGGTCCGGCGGAGGAGGGGCCGCCGCAACGGATTTTCGGGGCGCGGCGTGCCACTGCGCCCTGTGCTGTGGAAAGGGTGATGGGCGGGCCCGGGCCGGACGCCCGCCGGGCGGCCCGTCCGGCACGGGCGCTGCCAGGGCCATCCCCTGCAGCAGACAGGCCGGCAGGTCCTCGGCGAGGTGCGATGGCTGCCGGCGTCGTCGGGCCGTTCGTCGCACCCGGCGTCCGGGGCGCGCGGACCGTCAGCCCGCGCGCCCGCGGTGGTGGTCAGGCGATGTGGTGGACGAGCTGGTTGGTCAGTTCGTAGCGGGCGCCGACGACGGCCAGCTGACCGGCGCTCACCTTCGCCGCGAGATCCGGTTCGGCGGCGAGCTGGGTGCGGACGGCCCGGATGTTGGCGTCGATGGTGGAGTCGACGCGGGCGTCGCCGCTCTTGGCGCGGTCGATGTTCGGCGCTATCCGGTCGGCCAGATACTGGATGTGGGCGGGCAGTTCCTCGCCGGAGATGTCCGCCTGGACGGCGGCCTTCACGGCACCGCACGACTGATGGCCCAGCACCACGACCAGCGGGATCCCGAGTTCGAGGACACCGAACGCGACGCTGCCGAGCACGGCCTCGTCCAGGACCTCCCCGGCGGTGCGCACGGTGAGCAGATCACCGAGGCCCTGGTCGAAGACGAGCTCCGGCGGTACCCGGGAGTCGACACACCCGAGGACGACGGCGAACGGCTGCTGCCCCGACGTCAGACTCTGCCGGACGGAGGGGGCTTCGTCCGGGTGCCTCTCCCGGTAGGTGCGCCAGCGCAGGTTGCCCGCCGCCAGTTCCCGCAGGGCTTCTTCGGGAGTGCCGGGACGACGGCTCGTGCCGCGGCTCGCGGCGGAGGCGGGGGCGGCGCCCAGGGTGACGCCGGTCCCGAGGGCCGCGGCCCCGGTCAGCCCGGCGCGCAGGAAACCGCGGCGAGCGGGACGGGCCGCGGCGAACCGTGCCCGGGCGGAGGTGGCCGGCTGCAGGCCGGAGGGTCTGAGGGGGGTGTCTTCGGTCTTCACGGAGAGGAACGTATGTCCGAGTCGCAGATTGATCCTTCGCGTTACCCAACCATGGCCGGACGGGGGAAAGTCATCAGCGGATCTTGGCCTGCTCTTGGGGTTACCCAGCGCTTGCCTTGACCTGCCGGGCGGCCGCTGATCGAGGACGGGCGTTTCCCGTGTGCCGCGCGCGAACTCGGGCAGCAGCTGTGACGTGCGCCGGACGATCGGCGCGGTACAGGTCATGTCGGGAGAAAGGCGGCAGCGTGGTCGAGGCGAGGCCCGAGGGGCAGTCCAATCCGCCGAGCAGGGGAAGCATCCCGAAATCAGTCGCGAACCTGCCGCAGCAGGTCCGGGAGGAGCTGGGCCGACGGCTCCGCCGGAACCGGGGTGCCTTTCGTGAAGAGGACGTCCAGGTCGTCGAACTGCCGCTGCTGAAGCGCGCGGTCGGCGCCTCCGCGCTCGGCAACTGCATGGAGTGGTTCGACTTCGGCGTCTACAGCTACCTCGCCGCCACCATCGGAAAGGTCTTCTTCCCGGGCGCCTCACCGGCCGCCCAGGTGGTCTCGTCCTTCGCGACCTTCGCCGCGGCGTTCGTCGTCCGGCCCCTCGGCGGCCTCGTGTTCGGCCCGCTGGGCGACCGGATCGGCAGGCAGAAGGTGCTCGCCACCACCATGATCATGATGGCGGCCGGCACCTTCGCCATCGGCCTGATCCCCAGTTACGACACCATCGGCATCGCGGCCCCGGTGCTCCTGCTGCTCGCCCGCATGGTCCAGGGCTTCTCCACCGGCGGCGAGTACGGCGGCGCCACCACCTTCGTCGCCGAGTACTCCCCGGACCGCCGCCGCGGCTTCCTCTCCAGTTGGCTCGACTTCGGCACCTTCACCGGCTACGCCCTCGGCTCCGCCCTGGTCACGGTGCTGAACCTGCTGCTCAGCGATGCCGAGATGGTTTCCTGGGGCTGGCGCCTGCCGTTCCTGATCGCCGGGCCGCTCGGTGTCATCGGCCTCTACATGCGGCTCAAGCTGGAGGAGTCCCCGGCGTTCCAGCAGCAGTTGGACGAACACGAGAAGAACCTCGCCCAGGAGTCGGCGGGCGGCGAGCTGCGCACCATCGTCAAGGACCACTGGCGGCCGCTGCTGATCTGCATGGGCCTCGTGCTGCTCTACAACGTGACCAACTACATGGTCACCGGGTTCCTGCCCACCTATCAGACGGAGACGCTGCACCGCTCCAGCGGCTCCGCCGACGTCCTGGTGCTGATCGGCATGGTGTGGATCGTGCTGCTGATCACCTTCATCGGGCGGTTCAGCGACCGTGTCGGCCGACGGCCCGTCTACGCGGTCGCGGCCGCCGCGATGATCGTCCTCGCCGTCCCGTCGTTCCTCCTCATCAAGGCGGACGGAACCTGGGCGCCGATCCTCGGCGTACTGATCCTCTCCACCCTGCTGGCCTGCTTCGCCGCTCCGAGCGCCGCCACCCTGCCCGCCCTGTTCCCGACCGCCGTCCGCTACGCGGCCATGGGCATCGGCTTCAACTTCGCCGTCGCCGCCTTCGGCGGGACCACACCGCTGGTGACCGAGGCGCTGGTCAGCGTCACCGGCAATGACCTCGTGCCGGCCTACTACCTGATGCTGGCCGGTGTCATCGGCCTCGTGACGGTGAAGTTCCTGCCGGAGACTGCCCAGGTCCCGCTCAACGGCTCGCAGCCGATGGTCGGATCGCGGGAGGAGCAGCGGGAACTGATCAGTACCTCCACGGACCTGTACCGCGTCGAACGCCGACACACCGGGGTCCGCTGACGACGCGGTGGGTGCAGGGCCGGTCAGTGCGGGCCCCTGCTTCACGGCGCCGTCCCCGCCCCTGCTCCCCGTCGACGACCTGACCGAGCCCCGCCGTCGCCCCACGGCGCCGGCGCGGCCCGGCGCTGTTCAACGCGGCCGGGCGGATCCACCGGGGCTGCTCGGTCATGGCCTGACGTCGAAGGCCAAGTCGGGCACTGCATTTCAACCAACCTGACCGGAGAAAAGGTGCGGTCCTCTTCCTGATGGTGTCCTTTCGCAGGCCGAGCGGCCTGGAGTGCGGGCACCTGAGCGCGTGAAATGAGTCAGCTGCGGAATTCGAATCACGCGAAATTCGAATTCGTGCCCCCACACAGGCCGCACCGAGCATGACTCCGGTGTGCCCGCCCACGCCCGCGATCTGGATGGTCGGCCGCTCGAAAGAATCAGGTGCGCGGCGAGGACAGCGAAGAAGGTGCACAGTGCCACGGCATTCCCCATGGCTCGGCGGGCCGTGGTCCTCTCCGGAAACGAACCCCCGATCACCCGGAACGACGATCGGTGTCCCATGGTCCCGCCTGTCAGTCGCTGCGCCGCGCCCACCGTCGATCCGGAGCGAGAGCCACGGCCGCCGCGGGCGGCGGGTTTCTGCTGTACGTCCTGCTGTCCGGTTTCGTGCCCGGCCTGATGAACAGTTCCCCGAGTGGCCACCTCACCCTCGGACTGGCTCTGGGTCTCGGGCAGTTCGCGCTGATGGCCGTGATCGTATGGCGTCGTCTCGTCCATATGCGGACCCGCGTGGCACCGGCCGTCCGCGGCCTGCGCGGTCTCGCCCGTCACCAGGAGGAGGCAGCGGCCCGAGGACGAGCGGCGGCCCGGCCGCCCGTGGCCCCCCGCGCGGGGGAGTACCGCCCGTGGTGACGACCGGCGCCGCGGTCGCGGACCGCTTCAGCCTGCGGTGTGGACCAGAGGTTTCGAGCCCTTTGGACCGAGAAGTCGTACAGGAGTGGGCCGACTTGCAATCGGCCCGTTCCCGTCCGTTCCTTTGAAGCCGGATGGTGAATGTGTGGAGTTTTCGTTCCCTGGCCATGCCGAGGTGGTGCGCAGGTTGTGCGGTACGGCTCCGAAAAGCTTCGGCGCTCGATGCGGACTTGCCACAACTTCTCTGGTGCAGTACTCAGGTGAATCATGAATTTGTTCAGCCGTGGCACCTCGTTCCGCCGCCCGGAGTCCGCTGCCGCTCCCATGGCGCCCACCGCGTCACGGGCTGCCGCCTCCGCAGTTCTTCCGGATCCCGCTCTGGCGTCTCTCACCGGGGAATGGGTCATCGACCCCGCGCACAGCAGGATCGGCTTCTCCGTCCGGCACGCCATGGTGACCACGGTGCGCGGAGCCTTCACGGAATACCAGAGCCGCCTGTACTTCGACGGCCGTGACCCGGCCCGCTCGCAGGCCGAAATCATCCTGAACACCGCCAGCGTCGACACAGGTGTCGAACAACGGGACGCCCACCTGGCCGGTCGCGACTTCCTGGACGCCAGGAACCACCCACGCATGCGGTTCACCAGCACCGCCGTGCAACTCGCGGGCACCGACGTCTACCGCATGACCGGCGACCTCACCATCAAGAACAGCACCCGCCCCGTCGTCCTGGAACTGACCTACATAGGCCACGTCACCGACCCCTTCGGATACGAGCGCGTCGGCTTCGACGGCACCACCACCATCAACCGCTCCGAATGGGGTCTGACGTACAGCACCAAACTGGCCGAAGGCGGCGCGATGGTGAGCGAGAAGGTGCGTCTCCAGTTCGACATCGCCGCTATCCGTACGCCGCCTGTCGGCTGACGGACCCGTCCGGTCACCAGCGCAGCGGCAGTCCGGCGAGGTGGTCGTCGAGCAGACCGGAGACGATCCGGTGGTCGTTGAGCGAGGGGTGCCAGTCACAGCCGAGGAAGTCCAGGCCGGGATCGTCGTAGTACCAGTGGCGGACCCGGTTGTCGCCCCGCCGGTTGCGCTCCTGGACGATGCGCCGGGTGGCCTCGGCGAACGCGGTGGTGTTGTAGAGGTGGGTGGCGCTGACCACGAGGAAGGTCCTGGGGCCGTACCGGGCGCGCAGCTTGTCGAGGAAGCCCTGGTAGGCGGTTTCGTAGGCGGCGACCAGATCGTCCTCCGTGGTCCAGCGCTCGCCGGGATTGAGGGGCGTGGAGAAGTCGTTGATGCCCAGACCGACCACGACGACCTGTGGCCGCCAGGTGCCCGGATTCGACCACACGTCGCCGGCGACGTTCAGCAGGGCCCGGTCGTAGTACGTGCGGAAGTCGGCCTCGGGGCTGCTGCCGTTGTAGTTGCGGACCATGCCGCGGCCGGAGAAGGCGTTGATCTGGTAGTCGGCGTCGAGGCCCCGGGCGGTGAGGGCGCCGAAGGCGAGGTCGGCGTTGCTGTTCCGGTTCACTCCTCCGTTGCCCGAACAGTCGCGCGTGCCGGAGACGTTGCCGTAGCCGGCGGTGAAGGAGTCGCCGATGAACTCGATCTGTCTGCTCCGCGCCCGAGGTCTCGGGAGGATCGCGCCTCCGGACGCGGCGACGAACCCGCCGAACCGGCCCGCGGCCCACGGGCTTTCGGTGCGCTTGACGAGCCGCACGGTGTGCTCTGTGTCGGAGAGGCCGTCGACCCGGGAGACGGTGCGGCCCGGGGTCACCAGGGTGCCGTGCGTCGTTCCGTCGATCTGGACGTCGTAGTCGTTGTCGGAGTCGTCGAGGACGATGCCGACCCCGGTCCCTCGGAACCGACCCTCGAAGTAGACGCCGGGCCACGTGTATTGCACCAACCCGTCGGCGGCGCTCTTGACCCGGCCCGCCGTGTGGTACCGGGTCCGCGCGCCGGACGCCCGCGCGGGAGCGGCGACGGCGGTGACGACGCCCGCGGCGGCGGCCGTGACCAACGTTCTCCTGGACAAGCGACCAGGCGTGTGCATGGGGCCTCCTCGGTCAGGTGGAGAGGATCCCCTGTTGTGGGAGCGCTCCCACGGCAGGGGTGCTATCGAAGGTGACCGTCACACACGCCCCCGTCAACCCCTCGGGAACACATCTTCGCCGTCTCAGGCGAGCAGCCCGGAGCCCCGCGGACGGCGACCCCCATGAGATCGTTGGCGCCGACCGGGGAGACACCGGCTCGCCCGGGTCATGCGGCACCGATGTCCGGATGCCGAGCCGGTCGGCCGTGACGACGATGGAGGGAGAGCCAGGGCAGGGCCCGAAGCAGGCAGGGAGACCGGTGACACCGTGCACGCGGGACACGGGAACCCGAGGGCCCGCCCGACGCATCATGAACGCGACCCGAACGACGAGCGAGTCGGAGCCGGACGGCTCCGACAGACACGAGGGGTCGGCACGCGCCCTGGCCCGGCTCGCCCTGCTGTGCGTTGCCGGTGCCGTCGCGGCGGTGGTGGCCGGCGCGGGCCAGTGGCTGATCCTGCTGGTCGGCCTGGCCGGACTCGCCCTGGCCGGTGCCGGCGTGTGGTGGGCCCTCGCGCACCGGGGCGTGGCGCGCCTGCTCGGTGCCCTGCTGGCCCTGGCCGCGCCCCTGGGCGTCCTGGTCCTGTACGCCGTATCGGGCCTGTGGGTGGTGGCGGTGGCCGCGCTCGGCTCGTGGGTGGCGGCACTTGCCTGTGCCAGGAGCGCGCTGCGCCGCCTGCGCACGCCGCACGGCACACGCTCCCGTTCGGCCCGGCCGCCCCGACGACCCGTACTGATCATGAACCCGCGCTCCGGGGGCGGGAAGGTCGGACAACACGGGCTGGTCGAGCGGGCCGAGGCGCTGGGCGCCCGGGTGATACTGCTCGACCTCGACGCCGACCCGGATCCGGTGGCTCTGGCCCGACGGGCCGTGGCCGAGGGCGCGGATCTGCTCGGCGTGGCCGGCGGTGACGGTACGCAGGCCCTGGTGGCGGGAGTGGCGGCCGAGCACGGTCTGCCGTTCGTGGTCCTGGCCGCCGGAACACGCAACCACTTCGCCATGGACCTGGGCCTGGACCGCGAGGACCCGGCGAGCGGCCTGTACGCCCTCTCGGACGGCGTGGAACTCAGTGTCGACCTCGGTGACGTGGCCGGGCGGCCGTTCGTCAACACGGTCTCGTTCGGTGCGTACGCGGAGATAGTGCAGAGCCCGGACTACCGGGACGCCAAGGCGGCCACCGCGCTCGACCAGCTGCCGGACCTGCTGGTGGGCGACGCCGGCACGGCCCTGGAAGTCCAGGCCGACGACGCCCGTGTGCACGCCCCGCAGACCCTGCTGGTGAGCAACAACCCCTACGGACGGGCCGATCCCCTCGGCGGTGGACGAAGACCGCGGCTCGACGGGGGAACGCTGGGCGTGATCGCGATCCGGGTGGACAGCGCCGCGCAGGCCGCCGAACTGGCGCTGCGCGGCGAGCGGGCCAGCAGCATCACAGCGCTGACGTCGCGTCGCGTGGTCGTCGAGGCCGACGAGGAGCTGATCCCGGTGGCCGTCGACGGCGAAGCGCTCACCCTGCGCCCTCCCGTGGTGTGCACGGTGCGGCCCGGCGCACTGCGCGTGCGCGTACCCAGACACCGTCCCGGCGCCGCGTACGTCGCCCCGTCCGTCGACTGGCGGCGCGTGGTCCGCCTCGCGCTCGGCCACACCCTCCTTCCGTCCCGCAAGAACCAGGAGCAGAGCGATGCTTGACCGCCCGCTGCCGGAACCTCGGGCCCAGCGAGGCCTGATGCGTGATCTCGCCGCCCTCGACCAGGCGCTCTACGAGGCCGTGACGGTCACCCAGACGCCCACGCTCGACTCCGCCCTGCGGCGGCTGTCCGCGGCGGCGGACCACTCCAAGATCTCCTTCGTGGTCGCCGGGTTCCTCGCCCTGCGTCCCGGTCGGTCCCGTCGCGCCGCCGCCCTCGGCCTCGCGGCCGTCGGCGTCGCCTCGACGACCGCCAACCTGCTCGGCAAGCGCCTGGTTCGTCGGCCACGACCCCACCGCGCCGAGGACTCACCGTTTCCGGGCAGGCACGTGCCCATGCCGGAGTCCGCGTCCTTCCCCTCGGGCCACACGGCCTCGGCCGTCGCCTTCGCCGCGGCCGTCGGGCCCGCGTTCCCGGCCGCCACGGTTCCCCTCGGCCTGCTGGCCTGCGCGGTGGGCTACTCACGGATCCACACCGGCGTGCACTACCCGGGAGACGTCGTCGCCGGGGCCGTACTGGGAACCGGGGCGGCGGCCGCGGTCCTCGCCGCCGCCCGCTGGGACGACTGAGCAGCACGCGTTGCGCGTGCGCAACGCGGACACCCCGGCCATGCGGCCGGGGTTGTCGGGCGGACTGGGGCGGGGCGCCGGCCGCCTTCGACAGGCGCCGGCCGCCTTCGACACCACCCGCGTGGCACGGACCTTGTCCGCGAGCTCCGCAGTGGCCTTGGCGATACCGGCGATGTCGATGTCACCGGCGTTCTTGATGACCGGGTCATGCGCCCGTGCCGTCGTCGATGACGGCCAATTCGGCGCCGACCTCAACGGTCTCGTCCTCGGCGACCTTGATGTACGCCGGAACACCGGCGGCGGGGAAGGGGAGCTCGGTGTCGACCTTGTCGGTCGACACCTCGAGCACCGGCTCGTCGGCCTCGACGCGCCACCGTGCCGATGACCGGACTGCTCGACGGCCCGATGCCGAGGAGTGAGCGCGCCCTTCGCATGGCGGCAAGGATGGCGAGTGTGCGGAGCGCAACCTCCGGGCGGTTCGGGAGTCTTCCTTTCCGGGGGTTGCCATGGCGGCGGAGCACCAGATCGCATACTTCCTTCGGGAGTTGGGCGCAACGGAAGCGGACCCACAGCGGCGCGCGGCGGCGGCCAAGGGGCTGGGCAGGATGGGCCGGATCGAGCATGCCGTCCACCTCGCGCGGGCCGCGGGCGATCGGGAGCCCGCGGTGCGGGCCGCCGCGGCCCAGGGGCTCGGCCGGCTCGGCGCGGCGGAGACCGGCGCCGACGTGCTGCCGGGGCTGATGGGCGATGAGGACCCGGACGTACGGCGCAGGGCGTCCCTCGCGGCGATCCGGCTGGGGCTGCGCGGCCGCACCGTGACCGAGGCGTTCACACGGCTGCTGCGTGACCCGGACCGCCATGTGCGGATCAACGCACTGGTAGGGCTGGAGGCGTTGGACATCCCGTACGACGTTCCCGCTCTGGTCGACCTGCTCGGTGATCCGGACGAGGCGGTGTGGGGACGCGCCGGCACGCTGGTGTACCGCTGGGCCGGTGATCCCGCTGTCAGGGCGCAGGTGATCCGGACGGCGAGGGACGGCGTGGGCGCCGCCCGGGCCCGGGCCCTGGACATGCTGCCGGCGCGCTGCACCGAACCGCTTCTCGACTCCCTCCTCGCGGGACTGCGAGACCCGTCCCCGCAGGTACGGACCGCGGTGGCGAGGCGGCTGTTCCACGCCGATTCCGGCACGGTGGGCGACGCGCTGGCCGCCGCCGTCGAGGACGAGCGGGAGCCGGAGGTCGCGGCGCTGCTGCTCAGTGGCCTCGCCCGGAGGGGAGACGAGCGGGCGACCGGCCCGGCGGTGCGATGGCTGCGCGATCCGCTCGCCGGCCCGGCGGCCGCGCGCGCCCTGGGCGGCCTCGACACCCCGGACGCCGCCGAGCACCTGCGCACGGCACTCGACGACCCGACCTTGCCCGGCGCCACCCGAGCGGCCGCCGCCGTGGCCGTCGGGGAATCGGGGGCGTGGGACGCCGTATGGCAGCTGCTCCCCCTCCTCGACGATCCCGACGCCACCACTCGCGCCGGTGTCGTCGACGCCCTGGGTGCGTCGATCGACGGCGGGCTGCGGCTGTGGGAGCGCCACCCGGTGGCCTGGGCGCTCGCCGATCACCTGACGTCCGACGGAGCCGACGTCTGGCGGACCCGCAACGCGCTCGACGGCCTGGCCCAAGCCCTGCCCTCGATACGGCGCCTGGCCGACGGCGCCCCCTCCGGGGAGGTCAGGGCCGCCGCGCTGTCGCTCCTGGACGCGGACGACGCCACCGACACCAACTCCCGCAAGGACGTACGCCGCTTCGTGCGGGGACTCGACGACCCGCACGAGGCCGTCCGCTACCAGGCCGCGCTCGGCCTCACGCGCTGGACGACAGCCACGCGGGAGCCGCCACCGGACAGCGCGGGGCTCCGCGAGCGCCTGCACGCCCTCACCGTGGACGACTCCCCTCGGCTCCGCCGGGCCGCCACCGACGCGCTCGCGGCCCTGGCCCCCGGCACCGGCGGATGACCCGCAGCGACCGCCGACGCGGCGGGCCGGGGGCCGGACTCGTCGCGGGCGGTCATGGCCATCGGGAGAACCGGGGGAGTGGGGACCCAGGTGGAAGCCGGAGGCGCAGTGACAGCCAGGGCCCGGCCGGCCCCGCGGTCGCCTGGGGCGATCGCTGCGGGACGACAGCCTGTTCTGAGGTGAACCGCGCAGACAGGCCGGACCGCTGCCGGCGGCACTAGCCCTGCGTGACGTCCTTGAGGAACACGATGCCGTCGCTGCCCGCCAGGTGGGCCGGGTCGAGCGGGGCGTAGCCGAACCAGGGGGATACGCGGGGCGCGGGCGGCGTGTCGCCGAGGGCGGTGGCCAACCGTGGGGCGTCGATGACGTAGCGGTCCTCCGGGAGCGCGTACAGGAGTCCCTCGACGGTGTCCGGCGGTGGCGTGTCCACTCCCCGGTGCCCGATGGTGCCGAGGGCCGTGGCCACGAAGGCGTACCCCTCGCCGAGCCGGGCGCTCACGAGCGCACCGGCGCTCCACCACTCCAGCGGCATCCCGCCCATCCGCATCGTGCTCTTCTCCCGCTGGAGGTGGCTGTTGTGGGCGTGGACCAGCGCAGGGCCCCGCTCGGCGAGGGCCAGGAGGTTGTCGGCCATCATCTGGTCCCGCACACTCACCAGCCGGGTCATGCGGACCGGTGAGGTGTCGGCCATCCAGTGGTGGTAGCGCAGCAGGCCGGTGGCGGTACGTCCGTACAGGCGCGCCCGGTCCCAGTCGTCCCGTGAGGTCGCCGTGATCAGGTGCGGCGACTGCGCGTCGAGCAGCGCCACCAAGTGGTCGGCGAGCAGCCGCAGTTCCTCGGCCTCGCCCGACTGCCCCACGGACTCGGCCGGGTCCGTCATGGCGGCGGGATTCGTCCACCGGTCGTCGGCGCCGAGCAGGCGGTCGAGCCTTTCCCCGGCGCAGGGGAGCAGGTCCGCGTCCACGTGGGCCACGAGGTAGCCGTGGAGTGCGGTGAGGGCCTGCCGGGGGCTCGCGGCGCCGGTGATCTCCAGCGGGCCGTCGACACCGGCGAAGCGGAGCCGCTCGGAGGCGGGCCGGCCGTCGTTGAACGCCCGTATCCACCGCACGAGTTCGCGGTTGGCCGCGGACGCTCCCCACCCGTGGCTGAATCCGCGCTCCATGGCCTCGTCGAGGGTGCCCGTGCCCGAGGTGACGTGGTCGTCCACGACCAGGCCCATCAGGCAGTCGCTCTCGATCGCGATCGTCCGGTATCCCTCCTGCTCGACGAGCTGCCGGAACAGGTCGTTGCGCAGGTCGAGCAGAGTGTCCTCGCCGTGGGTGGGCTCTCCCAGTGCGAGGAGCCGCGGCCGGGCCGGAAGCAGCTTCATGACGGCGGCGGCCTCGACGGCATGGGCGGTGTCCCTGATGTCAGTAGGCATGCCTTGAACGGTATCGTTGAACCCTCGGTGGAAACCTGGCCGCGGTATCGCCGCGATATCGTGGGAACCGTGGGACGAAACCTTCAAAGCAGTATGCAGCTGAGGCCGATCGATCTGGCGCGCGGGCACGGTCTGTCCACGCAGGCGATCAGGAACTACGAGGAGGCGGGCATCCTTCCGGCCGCCGATCGCACGCCCCACGGCTACCGCACTTATACGCGGCTGCACGTGCGGGCCCTGAGTGCGTTCCTCGCCCTGGTGCCCGGCCACAGCCATCAGACGGCGACCTCGATCATGCGGGCCGTGAACCGGGGCGCGGTCGATGAGGCGTTCCGCCTCATCGACGAGAGCCACGCCCAGCTGCTCGACGACCGGCGGACACTCCAGGCCGTGGAGAGCGCCCTCCGCGACCTGGTGCCCACCGAGGCGTCCGGCCCCGACACCGTGTCCGGCCCCGACCTCGTGTCCGAGCCGACCGCGGTGTCCGGGGCCGGCGGCATGTTCATCGGGCCGCTGGCGGGGCGCCTCGGAGTCCGGCCCGCGACGCTGCGCAAGTGGGAGCGGGCCGGGCTGGTGCACCCGCGCCGTGACCCGCTGACCGGGTACCGCGTCTACGACGAGGCCGACGTGCGGGACGCCCGGCTTGCCCACCAACTCCGGCGGGGCGGTTACCTGTTGGAGCAGATCGCCCCGCTGATCGCCCAGGTGCGTGGGGCCGGCGGGCCGGCGCCGCTGGAGGCCGCTCTGTGCGACTGGCGCGGCCGGTTGTCCATCCGCGGGCGGGCGATGCTGGCCGGGGCCGCCGAGTTGGAGGCGTACCTCCGCGAGCGCGGATGACACTTCGTCGGCCGGCCGAGGAGACCAAGGGGCATCAACGGGTCCGATTCGTACGTGAGGCGCCACCGCCTTCCAGGTCAACTGTCCCGGACCCTTGACTCGGAAACCGGGAGTCGCGATCCTCGTCGCATATCTTGCGCCGGTCATGACAATCCAGCCCTTCGGGTCCCCGGACGGTCTGGCACCTCGACCGCGCCATCCCGCAGACCGAGGGACGTGGGTAGTGACCATGGCCGGACGCCCGTACCACCGACGCAA
Organism: Streptomyces sp. NPDC058678; assembly: GCF_042714835.1. NCBI lineage: Bacteria > Bacillati > Actinomycetota > Actinomycetes > Kitasatosporales > Streptomycetaceae > Streptomyces > Streptomyces sp. NPDC058678. The sequence continues at coordinate 194,378 of NZ_JBHXSG010000004.1, forward strand.
AGACGTCACCGTCGTGTCGCTGCTCCTCCTCGTGCTGGCCATGACCCTCGGCCCCACGCCGAGTTCGGCGGCCGGAACCGACTGGTGGCTCCCGACCGCACGACCCGCGCCGGACTCCCAGATCAACGTCACCGGTGAGCCGTTCACGGGCACCAACGCCCAGGGCGAGGTGCGAGGATTCATCGACGCGCACAACCACCTGATGTCGAACGAGGCCTTCGGCGGCCGGCTCATCTGCGGCAAGACGTTCTCCGCGGCGGGCGTCGCCGACGCGCTCAAGGACTGTCCCGAGCACTACCCCGACGGCTCGCTCGCGCTCTTCGACTACATCACCCACGGCGGTGACGGCAAGCACGACCCGGTCGGCTGGCCGACCTTCAAGGACTGGCCGGCCTACGACTCGATGACCCATCAGGCGAACTACTACGCCTGGGTGGAGCGCGCCTGGCGCGGCGGGCAGCGGGTACTCGTCAACGACCTCGTCACCAACGGCATGATCTGCTCCATCTACCCGTTCAAGGACCGCAGTTGTGACGAGATGACGTCGATCCGCCTCCAGGCGAAGCTGACGTACGACCTCCAAGCCTACATCGACAAGATGTACGGCGGCACCGGCAAGGGCTGGTTCCGGATCGTGCTCGACAGTGCGCAGGCGCGTGAGGTCATCAAGCAGGGCAAGCTGGCGGTCGTCCTGGGCGTCGAGACGTCCGAGCCGTTCGGCTGCAAGCAGGTCCTGGACATCGGGCAGTGCAGCAAGGCCGACATCGACGCGGGGCTGGACGAGCTGTACGGGCTCGGCGTGCGCAGCATGTTCCTGTGCCACAAGTTCGACAACGCGCTGTGCGGGGTCCGCTTCGACGAGCACGGCCTCGGAACGGCCATCAACGTCGGCCAGTTCCTGTCGACCGGCACCTTCTGGAAGACGGAGAAGTGCACCGGCCCCCAGCACGACAACCCCATCGGGGGAGCCGCGGCGCCCGAGGCCGAGGCGGACCTCCCGGCGGGCGTGGAGGTCCCCTCGTACGAGGCGGACGCGCAATGCAACGTCCGCGGGCTCACCGAACTCGGTGAGCACGCGGTACGCGGCATGATGAAACGCAAGATGATGCTCGAGATCGACCACATGAGCGTCAAGGCCACCGGCCAGGCGCTCGACATCTTCGAGGCCGCGAACTACCCCGGCGTGCTGTCCTCGCACAGCTGGATGGATCTCAACTGGACCGAGCGGGTCTACTCCCTCGGTGGCTTCGTCGCCCAGTACATGCACGGCTCCGAGGAGTTCGGCGAGGAGGCCGAGCGCACCGACGCGCTGCGTGACAAGTACGGCGTCGGCTACGGCTACGGCACCGACTTCAACGGCATCGGCGACCACCCCGCCCCGCGCGGAGCCGACGCCGCCAACAAGGTCACGTACCCCTTCAAGAGCGTCGACGGCGGCTCGCTGATCGACAAGCAGACCGTCGGCACGCGCACCTTCGACTACAACACCGACGGCGCCGCCGACGTCGGCCTGGTCCCCGACTGGATCGAGGACATCCGGCTCGTCGCCGGCCAGGACGTGGTGGACGACCTCTTCCGGGGCGCCGAGTCCTACCTCGGCACCTGGGGCGCGTCCGAGCAGCACCAGGCGGGGGTCAACCTCGCCAAGGGCGCCCGCACCACGGCCAGTTCATCGGAGTCCAACCCGTTCACGAGTTACGCGTCCGGCCAGGCGGTGGACGGCGACGGGGACACCCGTTGGGCGAGTGACTGGAGCGACGACCAGTGGCTGCAGATCGACCTGGGCGCCACGAACCGGGTCGGACGGGTCACCCTCGACTGGGAGCGCGCCTACGGGAAGTCGTACCGCATCGAGCTGTCCACCGACGGCGTGAGGTGGCAGACCGCCTGGTCCACGGCCTCCGGCGACGGTGGTCTGGACACGGCCCGCTTCACCGGCACCCCGGCCCGCTACGTGCGCGTCCTGGGCCTCGACCGCGGCACCGACTGGGGATACTCACTCCAGGAGGTGGGCGTCCACAGCAGCTGACGCCCCACCGGTCACGAGCACCAGGACAGGACGCGCATATGGCTCGGATGCCGTTGGCCGAACGGCGCCGACAGCTGACGGAGGCGGCGATCAAGGCGATGGCCCGGGACGGCGTCGCGAAAACGACGACCCGGTCCATCGCCGCCGAGGCGGGCGTGTCCCTGAGCGTCTTCCACTACTGCTTCGACTCCAAGCAGACCCTGATCGAGTCGGTCGTCACCACCATCACCGACCACTACGTGACCCTGGTGAAAGAGGCCCTGCGGCCCAGGGCCACGCTGGAGGAGACCGTCCGGGCGGGCTTCCAGGCGTACTGGGACCACGTCCGCGCCCACCCCGACGAGCACATGCTCACCTACGAACTCACGCAGTACGCCCTGCGTCAGCCGGAGTTCGAGCATCTGGCGCGACGCCAGTACGAGCTGTACGCCGACGCGTACACCGAGCTCATCGACCAGTTGCGCCGGGACATGGACCTGCGACTCCGCGTGCCCGTTCCCGTACTGGCCCGCTACCTGGCCGCCATGACCGACGGCCTGACCCTCAACTACCTCGTGCTCGGCGACGCGACCATGTGGACGGACATCCTCGACACCGTCACCGCCCACATCGCCGGCCTGGTCCAGGACGATCCGTAGAAGCGTGTCGAGGTCGGTGGCTCGGCACCTGTCGGCGGGGCTTCGCGGCCTGACAAGCGAGCGTCACCTGGCAGACCTCGAAGCCGTCGGAAACGGGGCTACAGGGTCAGCGCCTCGCGGCGGGCGTTGCGGGCACCAGAGATCGCTCGATCAGCCCGTGACCCTCTTGCCGTCAGTGATTACCGATGGGTGCTTGGCTTCGGCAGGATGGAAGCATGACCGAGATCCGCACCCCCCCCGCCTCCTCCTCCGTCGCCCCGCCTCCTCCGTCGCTGGCATGACGACGACCTCGTGCCCATGGCGGACATCAACGCGGACCCGCGCGTCATGCACTGGATCGACGACGGCTCCGTGCGTGACCTGGAGCAGACCGCGGAGGACATCGAGCGGTGGGAGGAGGAGTGGGACGAGGAGGGTTTCGGTCTCTTCGCCGTGGAGTTGTCGGCCTCGGGTGAACTGGCCGGCTTCGGGTCTGTCCGTGCCCGATTTCCTGCCGGAGGCAGGATCCGCCGTGGCGATCAGCTGGCGGCTCGGCTCACAGTTCTGGGGTCAGGGGTACGCCTCCGAGGCCGCCCACGCCACCCTGGAGTTCGCGCTCCAGGACCGCGGCCTCGACCGGGTCATCAGCATCAACCGCGTGGGTGACGACGACTCCGAGAACGTCATCCGCAAGCTCGGCATGGTCCGGGAGCGCGAGATCGAGCACCCGGTGTTCGGCTTTCTGCTGCGCGTCCACAGCATCGATCTCACCGAGTTCGACGCGTGAGTCGCCGACGACCGGACCACCCGTACCTGGCCCACATCGAGGCCTCCCGCCACCGCTTCGACGCCTGACATTGACACCTGGAGCGCATGCTCGGTCCACTACTGACGCAGTTCGAGCGAAAGATGCTCGGACAGCGAGCGCAGGAGGGCGGGCGCGTCGAAGATCTCGCCGGCGGAGGCCACGCCGACCGCCCTGGTCTGCCCCGTGAGGATGCGGTGGACGGCTTCCACCGCGAGCGGCGCGCTGACCGCGTAGATGTCCTGGCCTCTCGCCACGGCCCGCCGCTCGGCACCGCCGGAGCGTACGACGACGTCGACGAGGAAGGTCTGCGAGGAGCGCCCCCGCTCGTCGACCGCGGCCGGCGTCGGTGTGTCCGGGGCCGACAGGTCCCTGGCAGCCTCACTCGTCATGTACGTGCGTACCTCGGGGATGGACAGGTGGCGGGGAATGGTGACGACGTCGGCCATCGTGAACTCCCCGATGACGGCCCGGGTGCCCATCGGCTCGGGAAACGACCAGGTGAGCAGCGGTGGGGCGTCATCGCGATACTCCAGCCGCCCGTTCGTGTAGACGACACGTCGGCCGTTCCGCCGTTGTCTGGAGACCTTGCCCGCGGTGCGGGTCCCGGCGGTGGGGAGCCAACTGTTCAGTCCGTAGGCGATGTGCGCCTCGTCCGCCGTCGTCCAGTCGCCCATCGCCGCGGTGGCCAGGAGGTCGCCGAGGCCGCCGAAGAAGGCCATCGCAGGGACGATCACCGCCCCCGCGGCGCGGGCACGGTCAGTGAAGTGCGCGAACGTGTCGACGTTGGCCTCGATCTCGGCCGCCACGTCCACATACGGGATCCCGGCGCGCAGTGCCGCCTCGATCACGGGGGCGGCGGTCGTGGCGAAGGGCCCGGCGGCGTTGATCACGGCCGCCGCACCGTCCAGCGCGCGGTCGAGCGAGGCCGCGTCGTCGACCGACGCCGGCCGGACCTCGAGTCCGGGTCCGGACGCCGCGAGTGCCCGCAGCTTGTCGGCGTCGCGGCCGGAGAGAACCGGGACGCAATCGCGAGCCCGCAACTCCGCCACCACGAACCGCCCGGTGTGCCCGTACGCGCCGAACACCACTACCTTGCGTCCCGACTCCATGATTTCTTCCCCCTGCGTTCGAATGATCAGCTACGGACATCCTGCCGAGGGCTGCCGCCGCACCGTGAGTGTCCGGAACGCCATGCTGCGTACAATTACGGACATGAGTACTGTCGCGCTGGCCGTCACCGACGGGATGCTGCACTTCGAACTGGCCGTGGCGTCCGAGGTGTTCGGCGCCGCTCCGGTCGGCGTGACCGGCCCCTGGTACGACGTGGCCGTCTGCGGATCGGGCGCTGTGCGGGTCGGCCGGTTCCGGCTCGAGCCCGACCATGGTCTCGACCGGCTCCAGCGCGCCGACACCGTGATCGTCCCCGCCTGGGCGGACGTCGACGAGGACCCGCCCGCCGACCTGGTCGGCGCGGTGCGTGCGGCCCACGAGGCAGGCGCGAGGGTGGCCTCCCTCTGCACGGGCGCGTTCGTGCTCGCCGCAGCCGGCCTGCTGGACGGCAAGCGGGCGACCACGCACTGGGCGCACACCGAGGTCCTGGCCGCCCGCTACCCCCGGGTGGCGGTCGACCCGGACGTGCTCTACGTGGACAACGGCACCGTGCTCACCTCCGCCGGAAAGGCCGCCGCGCTGGACCTGTGCCTGCACCTCGTCCGTCTCGACCACGGCTCGTCGATCGCCAACGCCGTCGCCCGCCGCCTGGTCGTGCCGCCGCACCGGGCCGGCGGCCAGGCCCAGTTCGTGGCCGCCCCGGTGCCCACCCGGGACGACCATCCGCTCGCCGCACTGTTCCCCTGGGTGATCGAACGCCTTGACCAACCGCTGACCGTGGCGGACCTGGCATGCCAGGCACGGATGAGCTCACGCAACCTGGGCCGCCACTTCAGGGCGGCGACCGGCACCACACCGCTGCAGTGGATGCTGACCCAACGAATCCGCCGCGCCCAGGAGTTGCTGGAGACCACCGACGACAGCGTCGACGCCGTCGCGACAGCGACCGGCATGGGCACCGCCACGACGCTGCGCCGCCATTTCCACCGCACCGTCGGCGTGCCCCCCGACACCTACCGTCGCACCTTCCGCGACACCGAAGGCCCTGAGCCGGCGTACGCCTGAGATGTCCTTCTCGTAGGCAGCCTGTCACCCGGTTCGGCGACGACCGTCCGTGTCCGCGTCGACGCGTGGGCGCGGTGAACCGTTCTGCGGCATCCCATGGTGGGTCCTCGCACCGCGGATCGTGGGACTCCTCCGACGAACGGTCCGGTTGGCCGGTGATGACCGGAGCCCCATGCCCTCAAGGCGGCGCGACGGACGCCCAGGCACGACTCAGGGCCGCGTCAGCCACCCCGACGACTCCGAGGCTGACGGGTCGTCAGCCATACGCTCGCGCCCGGTGCGACGTCGACTTCGCGCGGCGGGCGGAACCCGAGGGGCCGCAACTGCTCCACGTGGCGGGCGGAGATCGTGACCGCGACGGCGGCGGCGGTCTCGTCGTCGACGGCGCGCAGTCCCGGGGCCAGCAACTCGGCGACCACGGTACGGTCCCAGGCTTCCGTGTCGTCCGGCGCGCAGACGGTCACCACCGTCCAGTGCGGCTCGCCGGGACCGGCCGCCTTCAGCGCCGTCGACAGGACCGGGTTCTCCGGCAGGCAGATGTCGAGTTCACGGGAGATGAGGCTGCTGTAGCGCATGTCGGGAGGTTCGGTCCCGGTGCCGGGCGGCAGCCAGACAGCGGCCGCGAGGAGTGCGCCGTCCGCCCGCTCGGCCACCCACACCTGGCCCTCTTCGAGAGCGTGATGGGCCAGCATCAACCGCATGGCGCGCTGTGCCTGCTCCCAGTCCGTGGCGAGGCCGCCCGAGCCCGGGACCGACTGCCGGGACAGGGCCGGAGGCGGGGCGAACAGGCGCACCACGGCGGGTACGTCCACCAGTCCCGCCGCGCGGACGGTTGTACGAGGGCGCAGCTGAAGAGTCGTCATGTTCGTGTTCTCTCTGTCAGATTGCCCGGCTCGTGCCGGACATGTCGACGCCGACCGGGCGTAGCAGCCCGGTGCGTGGCGCCCCGGAGCGCAGGAGTCGGACGGGTCGCAGGCCCGGCGCGGGCTCGGGTGCCGGCTGGTGCGGTGCGCGCGGCTGGTCGTGGTCGGCGTGCTGAAGATCGCGATCGCCAGAGCGGTCCGGATGGCCATGGAGGGGCTGGGGGCGGCTGAGCAGGGTCACGCCGCGCACGGCCGCCGCGGCACCGGCGAGCGCGAGCAGGGTGCCCGTTTCGCCGTACAGGAAGCCCTCACCGAGCAGGGTGATGCCGATGGCGGACGCGGTCACGGGGTTGACGAGGGTGAGCAGGGCGAGGGGACCGCCGAGCCCGCTGCGGTAGGCCTTCTGGGAGAGCAGCAGCCCCGCCACGGCGAACGCGACGGTCAGGGCCGCGACCAGCGCCACGCTCCAGGAGAGCGTCGGCTCGACCGCGAGTTTCTGCGCCAGCGTGGAGCCGACCCCGGAGGAGATGCCGGAGGCCGCCGCGAGCGCGAGGCCGCCCGAGGCGGAGCGGTCCGAGGCGAAGCGGATGAGTGCCGCGAGGACAGCGGCGGCGGCGAGCGAGAGCACGAGAATCTCGCCGGCACGCAGGCTGTCTTCCGGCGCGTTGCCCGAGGCGGTGACCGTCAGCAGCGCGGTCAGCCCGACGAGGGTGAGGGCCATGCCCTGCCATTGGGTGACCGAGGTCCGGCGGCCGGTGACCAGCGAGCTCAGCGGTACCGCCACCACGAGACTCAGTGCCCCGAGCGGTTGCACCAGGGTCAGCGGCCCGTACCGCAGGGCGACCACGTGCAGCAACGCGCCGGTGGCGTTGAGGGCCACGGCCCACCACCACGAGCTGCGGAGCAGCGCGCCGCGCACGCTCGCCGTGTTCGCGGCGGTCCGTTCCTGCACGACGGCGGCCGTCGCGTAGCAGATCGCGGACACCAGCGAGAGCGCGACGGCCAGCGACACCGGGGAGGCCGTCATCACGAGGCCCGGACGGCGGTCGGTGCCGGCTTGCTGCTGCGGTGGCTGGACACGGCCCGAGCTCCCATCGATACGAAACGGTTTCGTACGGGTACGCTACGGGGGGCCTGATCGAAACGCAAGCGTTTCTCTAGCTGGAGTTCTGGACGCCGACGGCCTGTCCGGGCCGATGGCCGGACGTACGCCTCAGCAGGTCGCTGCCGCCGTGATGTCGACGCGCAGCGTGCGCAGTACACGCTTGCGCTCGGCCGGTCCCTCCGGCGCCTGCCGCTGCGCGGTCAGCGCCGAGTGCAGGTAGATGACGTGCGGCATCACCGTCGCTCCGATGATGCCGATGGCCAGTACGGCCGAGTCGGTGCCGTGGAAGACGGGCAGCATCCCCGACGCGAGCTCCGAGGGGGACTGACGGCCGGCGGCGACGAGGGTGTACGCGAAGCCCAGGGCGATGACGCCGAGCAGGAACACGATCTCCAGCTCGAACGGGCGGTACCCGCGCCGCTGGAGGGCCAGGATCGCGAAGCTCACCACCGCGGTGATCAGCGCGGCGGGCAGCATGGGGATGCCGAAGAGCAGATAGAGGCCGATCGCGGCACCCACGAACTCCGCCAGGTCGGTGGCCATGGCCACGACCTCGGCCTGTGCCCACAGCCCTACGACGACCGGCCGGCGGAAGTTGTCCCGGCACAGGGTCGGCAGGTCGCGGCCGGTGGCCAGGCCGGTCTTGGCGGAGAGGTACTGGATGAACATCGCTACCGCACAGGCCGAGACGAGCACCCAGACGAGCAGGTAGCCGTGCCGGGCTCCGGCCTGGAAGTTGGTCGCGAAGTTGCCGGGGTCGACGTAGGCGACGGCGGCGACGAAGGCCGGGCCGTAGAAGGCGAGCCGACGACGTCGGACCGTCCGGCGGAGCACAGCTTCTTGTGCGAGGGCGGGGGCCGCCGTGGAGGTACCGGTGCTCATCAGTGTGGCTCCTGTGAGTCGGGGAACGGCCAGGAATCGACCGACTCACTTCGCCCCGCCCCCTTTTTCTCCTCGGCGGGCCTCCTGGCCGCCTGGTCGGCCGCCCCGGGGACCGTACCCGCCTTGCCCGCGCCGTGTGTCTGGCGCAGGCTGGTCATATGCCTGGGCATGACGGCCCTACGCTGATCACCTCCGTCCAGCGGGCCTTCCGCCTGCTGGAGGTCGTGAGCGCGCACGAGAACGGCGCACCGGCGAAGCAGCTGGCGCGCGAGACGGGCCTGCCCCTGGCCACCGCCTATCACCTGCTGCGGACCCTGGTCCACGACGGATACGTGCGGAAGCTGGACGACGGCGGGTTCATCCTGGGTGAGAAGTTGCAGGCGCTGCACACCACGGGCCGCGGACAGGCACTGCTCAGCCGGATCCGGCCCACGCTCGCCGCGCTGCGGGACGAACTCGCGACCGCCGCCTACCTCACCTTCTACGAGGAAGGCGAGATCCGGGTGGCCGAGATCGTCGACGGCCCCCGGGCGCCCCGCGTCGACCTCTGGGTGGGATTCGAGGACGCGGGCCACGCCACCGCGCTGGGCAAGTCCGTGCTGCGCGAACTGGACGACGCCGCCCGCAAGGACTACCTCTCCCGTCACCACCTCGCCGACCTCACACCACGGACGATCACCAGTCGGCCGGAACTGCTGCGACGACTGGACGCCTCCCCCGGGGCCCCGGCCGTCACGGACCTGGAGGAGTACACCCTCGGCACGGTCTGCGTCGCCGTCCCCGTCTACAGCGGGGACACGCTCGGCTCGCTCGGTGTCTCACTGCCGGTGGACCGGCTCTCCCGGCTCCCCGAGATCCGGGCACGGCTGCTCCCGACCGCGAGTCGCGTCACCAGGGGCCTGTCGCTCACTATCTGAAAATCCGCGTCTTGTGGGGTACGGGTCGAACACGTTTCCTGGATGAAACGGTCATTTCGGGATTGCGCCCCGCTCACAAGTGAGGATTGCGGACAAAAATGAGTCAGCTCCGAGACCATGGTGACGACCACGGCCCGACGCGGCGGTTGAGGAACCGAGTGGCCGGTCCCGCGGCTCTCTGTAGGCGCGCCGTCGCGCAGCTGGCCGCCGGCGTACCCGTCCTGCCCGTGCTGATCGTCTCTCTCGTCGTGCTCGCCGACCTCGCCGACGGGGCGGGCATGATCTGGCTGCCGCTGCTAGCGGCCGGGCCCGCCCTGGCCGCCACCACCAACGGGCCGCGCGGGGTCCTCTGCGTCGGCCTCCTCGCTGTCGCGCTCGGCGCGACGCTCGGCACCTGGGAGAGTGCTCCGGGCCGGGAACTGGCGGCCGTACTGTCCGCCCTGGTGGCCGTCACCCTCGCGAGCGGCCTGGCCAGCGCGCTGCGCGGGCGCCGTGAACGGGTGCTCGCCGCCGTCCGCTCGGTCGCGGAGACCGCCCAGCACGCGCTGCTCAAGCCCGTGCCGGCGACCGTCGGCCCGTTCCAGGCGGCCGTCCGCTACAGCGCCGCGGCGGCCGAGGCCCGTATCGGCGGGGATCTGTACGCACTGATTCCCACGCCGTACGGAGTGCGGCTGATCGTCGGCGACGTGCGCGGCAAGGGGCTGCCGGCCGTGGGGACCGCCGCGCTGGTACTCGGTGTCTTCCGCGAGGCCGCCTACGACGAGCCCGACCTGATCGCCGTCGTCGACCGGATCGAGCGGAGTCTGGCGCGCAATCTCGGCCACGACGACTTCGTCACCGCCGTGGTCGCCGGATACCCGCAGACCGGGCAACTGGAGTTGGTGAACTGCGGACACGCGCCTCCGCTGCTGGTCCGCGCGTCCGGTGCCATCGCGGCGGTGGAGCCCACGCATCCGGCGCCGCCCCTAGGGCTGCGCACCCTCATGGACCACACCCCAAACCTCCAGGTGCTGCCCTTCGACGACGGGGACCAGCTGCTGCTCTACACCGACGGCGTCACCGAGGCCCGCGACCACGGCCGCGCGTTCTATCCCCTCGCCGAAGGGCTGGCGCGCCACGTGTCCAACGAACCGGCACGCACCCTCGGCGCGCTCCATGACGAACTGCTGGCGCACGTGGGCGGACGACTGCACGACGACGCGGCGCTGCTCCTGATCCGCAAACCGACCCTGTCCGAAGCGACGATTCCCGAGCCGGCGTCCGAGTCCGGTCTCGGATGCGCAGCGCCGGCTGCCGAGGTCCTGTGATCCTCAGCCCCGTGGGGCTGGTGTGCGGGGGTGCGCTTCGCGGCGGGGACAGTGTGGACCGAACGGCGTGTTCACCGACCTCGGCGCGGCCAGGGCGTTGATGAAGCCCACCGGTCCCCCCCGCGGGTCCGTGGAGGAACTCCCTTTCCCGGGCGCCGTGTTGCGGGAGTCGAGACTGTCGGCGCCTCTTCTGTCCGGAGTGCTGACAGCGCGAAGATGGATATGTACATTGCGGCAGTCAAGAAGCTGCACAACCTCAGGTGTCTACGACACCGGTTCCCAGTTGCTTCTGTCAGGAGGGGCCCATGCAAAGGCGCATTCTCGGGCTTGCCGTAGTGATGATCACGGCCGTCGGCACGGCCGGATGCGGGTCGTCGGACTCGGGGGCGAGCGGTTCGTCGTCCTCGGGCGGGACGACCAAGGTCAAGGTCGGCATCATCCCGATCGTCGACGTGGCTCCGCTCTATCTCGGCGAGCAGAAGGGGTTCTTCAGCAGCCGGGGCATCAAGCTGGAGATGGTGAGTGCCCAGGGTGGCGCGGCGATCATCCCCGGTGTGGTGAGCGGTCAGTTCCAGTTCGGCTTCAGCAACACGACGTCACTGATGATCGCCCAGGTCAAGGGGGTGCCGGTCAAGTCAGTGGCCAACGGCGCGGCCTCGAACGGCAAGGTCGGCGCCGATGTCACCGGTGTGGCGGTCCGGAAGGACAGCTCGATCAAGTCGGCCAAGGACCTTGCCGGGCACACGGTGGCGGTGAACACCCTGCAGAACATCGGGGACACCACGGTCCGCCACTCGGTCCGGGAAGCGGGCGGTGACCCGTCGAAGGTCAAGTTCGTGGAGATACCGTTCGACCAGATGCCGGCCGCACTGGACGACGGACGGGTGGACGCCGCCTGGATGGGTGAGCCCGCGTCGACGATCGCCAAGTCGCAGGGTGCGCGCGTCGTGGCCTCGCCGTTCGCCGAGACGGACCCGAAGCTCACCGTGGCGACGTACTTCACCTCGACCAAGCTCACGCAGCAGAATCCCGACCTCGTCAAGAAGTTCACCGCGGCCATGGCCGAGTCACTGCAGTACGCCACCGACCACCCGGACGAGGCACGCCAGGTCCTCACCACCTACACCAAGATCAGCGGCGACGTCCTGAAGAACCTCACGCTGCCCAGTTGGCCGGCGGAGGTCGACATGCCCTCCCTGGAGAAGCTGGCCTCACTGGGGGAGAAGGACGGCCTCTTCGGCGACAAGAAGCCCGACCTGAACACGTTGTTCTCGTGATCGGCGGTCAAGCGCCGACACGCGACGGCCCCGGCCGTCTGTGAGGTCGCTTGGCCGTGGACCCGATTCACCACGGGCACTCTGAGCCCTGCCTGAGCGACTCGGCCGAGGGACGGCACGTCCGGAGAAGAGCAGGGGCCGGCCCGAACGCCGTTCGACACTGTCCTGGTGATGGCCCTCGTGCTGTCAGTCGTACTCCGGCTGCCACATGGCGTCCTGGATCTGCTGGATCACGTCGTCGAGGCGGGCCCGGGCGACGCCGTCCGCTTCGGCGCGGCGGACGACGGCCGCAGCGACCACGGCCGACGAGGTGCGCAGGTTCTCGACCTCCGGCAGCAGGGCGGCGCCGGGATCCGACAGGTCGGCGAGGTCCGCGACGGCCTCCGCCGCTGCCTGGAGCATGCCGTCGGTGATCCGCTCGGCGCGGGCCACCACCGCTCCCAGCCCCAACCCCGGATAGAGCAGGGCGTTGTTGGCCTGGCCGATGACGTGGGTGGTGCCGTCCAGCTCCACCGGAGGCACCGGGATGCCGACGGCGACCAGGGCCTTGCCGCCGGTCCACCGCAGCACGTCCGACGGCATGGCCTCGATCTTCTCCGTGGGGTTGGACAGCGGCAGGACGACCGGCCGGTCCACGTGGCGGGCCATGGAACGCACGACCTCCTCGGTGAAGGCACCGTGCTGGGTCGAGGTTCCCACCAGCACGGTCGGCCGCACCTGGTCCACCACGCTCGGCAGGTCGGCCGGCCGGTCGTCGGGCCACTCGTCGTCGGGTCGCGCGTAGGGTTCCTGGTAGTCACGCAGCCCTTCCGTGGACCGCCGCAGCAGGCCCTGGCGGTCCACGCACCAGATTCGCCGGGTGGCCTCCTTCCGGTCCAGCCCGTCGCGGACCATCGCGTCCCGCAACTGGTCGGCGATGCCCACGCCCGCCGTCCCGGCGCCGAAGACCACGACCCGCTGGTCCCGCATGGGCGTGCCGGTGACCCGCACCGCGTTCATGACGCAGGCCAGCGTGATCGCGCCGGTGCCCTGCATGTCGTCGTTGAACGTGCAGGTCTTCTCGCCGTACTGCTGGAGGATGCGGCGGCCGTTGCCGGGGCCGAAGTCCTCCCAGTGCAGCAGCGCGTGCGGGAACAACTCGCCCACCGCCTCCACGAAGGCGGCGACGAACGAGTCGTACGCCTCGCCGCGCACCCTGCTGTGCCGGTTGCCGATGTACAGCGGGTCGTTGAGCAGCGCCTGGTTCCCGGTGCCGACGTCGAGCATCACGGGAACGGCCCTCCCCGGGTGGATGCCCGCGGCGGCGGTGTAGACCGCCAGTTTGCCGACGGAGATCTGCATGCCGCCCACGCCCCAGTCGCCGATGCCGAGGAGTTGCTCCGCATCGGTCGCCACCACCAGGTCGACGTCGTCGGGGTCCAGGCCGAGCGCCTCGAACGCGGGGCGTACGTCCTGGGGGCGGTCGACGGACAGGTACACCCCGCGCGGCCGCCGGTATTCGTGGCTGTACCGCTTGATCGCCTCGCCCACGGTCGGGTCGTACACGATCGGCAGGAGCTCGGTGAGGTGGTCGGAGAGCAGTCGGAAGTAGAGGACCTCGTTGCGGTCGTGGAGCTGCTCCAGGTACACGTTCTTCGCCAGGTCGTCCGGCTGCGACCGTAGTTGCTCCCAGGCACGGCGCGCCTGGAGCTCCAGGGACAGCACCGCGGGTGGCAGCATCCCGACCAGGCCGTGCCGCTCCCGCTCCTCCTGGGTGAAGGCGTTGCCCTTGTTGCCCAGCGGGTCGGCGAGCAGCGCGCGTCCGCCCGGTTCCCTGCCACCGGTGTGACCCTTCCGCCTCCCGTTCCCGTTGTGGCCCTCTGGTGCACGATTCCGGGGCGGGGTCATCGGCTCTCCCTTACGTCGGACGCCTGTCGGCAAGGCTCTTCTGTGTCAGGCGGCGCCGGGTACCCCGTCAGGCGCGGCAAGGGACTCCGCCCGCCCGTCCTTTGCCGCTCTTTTGATGTGGCCCTGTGCCGCCCCTTCTCCGGCCGGCCTACGCCTACGAGCAGGCCGGCCGAGTGCGCCGACCGCCGACGTACCGTCCCGCCGACGTCGGTTTCTGATCCGAGCGCTGATCCAGAACCATGCCTGCATGGTGAGTACCTCGTGATGACTGCAAGAGCCGGTCGCGCCCGTTCCGGTTGCCTGCACCGGGCGATGAGTTTCGGTGCGGAGGGGAGTCTCCTCGGGACCAAGTCCGTTGACGAGTGGGGAGACTCCAGCGTGGGCGACATCGTGGTCCAGAAAATCGTTCGGCCCGAGCGCGCGGTATCCGGCCCCTGGCTGGAGGTGATCGCCTCGAATCTCGACCACCACCGTGCGACCTTCCTGTGGAAGTGCGAGGGCCTCTCGGAGGCACAACTGCGGCAACGGCCTCTGGAATCGTCCGAGTTGACCCTCCTGGGCCTCATGCGCCACCTGCAGGGGGTCGAGCGTGCCTGGTTCCAGCGGACACTTGCGGGTACGACCCCTCGGTTCTTCCCCTGTCGGACCTACGTCACCGCTGCCGGTGACGAGTGGTACGACGAGTCGGACCCCACGCCGGCCAGGGACGTCTACGAGGACTACCTGAAGGCGTGCGAGGAGTCACGGAAGGTGTTCGCACGGGTGACCGGCGACCCTGCACGCCTGGTCTCGAGCCCGGAGTTCGGTGACACCGACGTGCGGTTCGTCCTCGAGCACGTGATCGAGGAGTACGCCCGCCACGTCGGCCACGCGGACCTCCTCCGCGAAGCCGTCGACGGTGCCGTCGGCGAGTAACCCGCCCTCTTGCCGTATGTCGGACCGCGTCTCAAGGGGTGATCACCTCCCGTCGGTTCCCCGGATAGGGGCGTTCCGGCGGGAGGAGCCGCCGGGCAGCCTCCAGGTCCTCGTCCCGAACCCTGGCGTGGATGGTGTGCGCGAGTGAGGTCACGTCGGTGATGGAGACCGTCCACTCGTCCGCATAGCGGTGTGCCGCCTCGCCCGTGAGCCCGAGTTGCAGCGAACGATGGCCAAGAGGCCGCAGGCGCAGGTCACGCTCGGGGTCCCACTGCACTCGGGCCGGTGCCCGCTTCAACTGACGCTTCCAGGTGGCGCGGTCGGGGTGCAGTCCGTGCTCGTAGTGCGTCAGGCAGGCGTTCTCCAGCGCCCACTCGAAGCCCTCACGGGTGATCTCGACGGCAAGGACGGTCTCCTGACCTTCCTTGGTGCCCCACCCGCAGCGATACATCATCCAGAGGAACGACGGCTTGATCCACGTCATTCGGTCCCGCTGCCACGCTGCCGGAAAGTGGTCGTCCCGGGCCGCGGGCAGGCCGATCTCCGGTGCGTACGCCTGATACACGGTGACCGTGGAGGCCGTGTAGAGGGCGCGGATCCGGTGCCTGGGTTCTTCCACGGAGTCAGAGTGGCCGACACCGTTCGACGCGTGCCATCGAATTGATCGAGTGCTCGGCAGCCGGGTACGTGCTGAGCATCCGCAACGGGGCCGCGGTTCCGGCAGTTGTTGCGGCTCTGACCTGGTACGACCGTCAGGGTGCGCCGGTCGGGAGCGGGCGAAATCGGTCGCAGCGAGGGGCGGGCGCTGCTGGTTTGCGGCCGTGGATCTCTTCTCGCGCTCCTGGACGGCGTTGCGCTCAGCGGTCGCCGAACTCCACGACCAGGACTTCGCGCGGCCGTCCGGCTGCACCGGTTGGCTCGTGCGGGATCTGGTGTGCCACCTGATCATCGACGCCCAGGACGTCCTGATCACCCTCGTCACCCCCGTAGAAACGGAACCGACCCGGGACGCGGCGACCTACTGGGACATCGTCGAAGCCCCGACCGGCGACGACCCGCTCGACGCGCTGGTCGTCCGTCTGGCCGCCGCGTACGAAGAGCCGTGGCTGCTCAAGTTCCACTTGGACGACGTCGGTTCGGCAGCCGGTCGCGCCGCCGAACTCGCGGATCCCACGATCCGGGTGGGCACCCGCGACGAGGTGCTCACGGCGGGCGACTACCTCGGCGCGTACGTCCTGGAATGGACGCTGCACCACCTCGACCTGAATCGCCCACCTCCCGGACGCGGCGGCACCGCCCGCCGAAGGGCTCACCCGTTCGCGCGAGTTGCTGGAGAAGATCGGCGGTGCGGCGTTTCCCTCGTCGTTCTCCGACACGGACGCCCTGCTGATCGGCACGGGACGGCGTGCCCCGGCCGAAGCGGAGAAGGCCGAACTGGGTGAGTTGGCCAAGCAACTCCCGCTCGTCCTCGGCTGATCGGTCCGACCGGGCGGTCCATCGGGACCGTCGACGTCCGGCGTTGTCGCCGCGGCGGGCTTGGTGAGGACAGCTCTGGAACCGACGATGCCGTCGGCACGGCTCGGTCGGGGGTGGCCGGCGGTGACCCTCTCGTACTCGGCGCAGTCGCCATCACCGCAAAGGCGAGCTGCCCGGACAGAACACCTAGGCCGGCGCGAAGGCGCGCAGCTCGTCGGCACCTGCTCGCACCACGCCGTAACTGTGTTCCGGCACTTCGTTCCACGCTCCTGGCAGATGGCCCAAGGGCTCGGACACGACGAGGCGCGTTTCCTCGGACAGGTTCTTGAGGAACGACATGTCGGGGTGCAGTGCCCGCAGCGAGTCGACGCGGCTGCTGTAGTACAGCGAACGGGCGTGGCCCTCGCTGGCGTATCGGAACGCCCAGACACTCTCGCCGTCGGTGGTCGCGATGGTCATCTGAAGCGGGGCGGCGATGCCGTGGGCGTGACCCGTGCGCTCGACCAGCCCGGCCATCCGGGCGACCGCGCCTGGAGGGTCGTCCTCGAGTCCGAAGGTGAGCGCCAGGAAGAACATCACCTCGGAATCCGTGGACCCCTCGATGTCGGCGAACAGCGTAGGGTCCACGGCCAGGCTGAGTTCCCTGCGCACGAGGTGGAAGTCGGCAATGGCTCCGTTGTGCATCCACATCCAGCGGCCGTGCCGGAAGGGGTGGCTGTTGGTCTGCTGGACGGCCGTGCCCGTCGACGCGCGGATGTGGGCGAAGAAGAGGGGAGACGTGACGTGCCCGGCGATCTCCCGGAGATTGCGGTTGTTCCACGCCGGTCCGGTCTCGCGGACGACGGCTGGGCTGCTGAGGTCCGAGTCCTGCGCGTACCAGCCGATGCCGAAGCCGTCTCCGTTGGTCGTCTCCACGCCCATGCGGGAGTGCAGGCTCTGGTCGATGAGTGAGTGCTCGGGTTTGTACAGGATGGTTTCGAGGAGTTGGGGAGTCCCCGAGTAGACGAGCCATCGGCACATGGCGATCACCCTTTCCACACCCGACACCGAGGCCCTCCCGGCTGATGTCGCGGCGGGACGGGCCCATGGTCACCACCGACCCGGGAAGAGGCCGAGCCTGGGCGGCCGGAGAATACGCGGGCGGACCGCACGCACACCGCGCGCAGGTCCGCATGCGGCTTCCTCTCCCACGGTCGCTCGTGAAGCCGTTGATCGCATATGGAAGCAGCCTGGAAGCGACTGGTTCACGGATGCGGAGCAGGCATCCCGGCTCGTCCGCAGCCTCACCGGCGGCACGAGCACGGCGTCGGGAACGGCGTCGGGAACGGCCTCCGGCACTGCCCCGGCTGGACCTGCGGAGGGGTCAGGTCAGCGGGCAGCCGCCGAGGTGTGAGGTCCCTGAACGCACGGGCCCGGCGACCTCGGATCCGGCGCCGAGGGCCGAGGGTGAGCCGGTCCCGACCCGGTTGCCCGGTCCGGCTCTCCGGTCCCTTCGACGGCGCGTTCCGGTGCCGCAGACGGGCGAGGGCCGCATGAACACGGCTACTCACGGCACCCTGCAGCACCCCCGAAACGGTGTCCACTGACGGCCGGGTGCGGGTCCGTCCGGCGTCAGCGGCCCTTGCGTACCCGGGCCGCCGCGCGGGCCTCCGCGGTCTTGCGGGCCTCGGAGGCTTTGCGGGACTCCTTCGCGGGGCGGGTGCCGAGGCCGCGGAAGGGGGCGTTTCCGCCGGAGGTCTTGGGGCCGGCCGGAGGGCGCTTCGCCCCGGTGATGGCGGTCAGTTTCTCCTCGCCGGAGCGCACTTGTGTGACCGTCGGCCGGATCCCGGCCTCGGACATCATCCGGTTCACATCGCGCCGCTGGTTGGGGGTGACCAGGGTGACCACGCTCCCGGACTCCCCGGCGCGTGCCGTGCGCCCGCCACGGTGCAGGTAGTCCTTGGCGTCGGCCGGCGGGTCGACGTTGACGACGAGGTCGAGCGCGTCGATGTGAATGCCCCGTGCCGCGACGTTGGTGGCCACCAGGACGGTGATCTCACCGTCCTTGAACTGGCCGAGCGTGTGCATGCGCTGCGGCTGCGACTTCCCGCTGTGCAGGGCGGACGCCCGTACGCCGCTGGCCCGCAGGTGGCGGGTGAACTGGTCCACGCCGGCCTTGGTGTCCAGGAACATCAGCACCCGGCCGTCCCGCGCGGCGATTTCCGTCGCGGTCGCGTACTTGTCGGCGGCGTGGATGTTCAGCACGTGGTGTTCCATCGTGGTGACCGAGCTCGCGAGCCGGTCGACCGACGCGAGCACCGGGTCGTTCAGGTGGTCGCGCACCAGCTGGTCGACGTTGCGGTCGAGGGTGGCCGAGAACAGCAGCCGCTGCCCGCCGGAGGGGAGCTGGTCCATGATGTCCGACACCTGCGGCAGGAATCCCAGGTCGCACATCTGGTCCGCCTCGTCCAGCACCGTGATCCGCACGTGGTTCAGGAGGCAGTCCCGGCGCGAGACCAGGTCGGCCAGCCGCCCGGGCGTCGCGATGACCACCTCGGCGCCGGTCTTCAGCTGCGCCGACTGCCGGTTGATCGACAGCCCGCCGACCACCGTCGCCAGTCGTACGTTCAGCACCTTCGCGTACGGCTCCAGCGCGTCGCTCACCTGCTGTGCGAGTTCCCGGGTCGGTACCAGGACCAGCGCGAGCGGCCGCTTCGACTCCGCTCGCAGGCCTGCCGTCCGGACGAGCAGCGCGAGCCCGAACGCCAGTGTCTTGCCGGAGCCGGTCCGTGCGCGGCCGAGGACATCGCGGCCGGCCAGCGCGTTGGGCAGGGTCGCCGCCTGGATCGGGAAAGGCTCGGTCACCCCGAGGCCGGTCATCGTCTTCATCAGCTCCGGGGGCAGCCCGAGCGCGTCGAAGGACGCGGCCGGCGGCAGGCCCGGGGACACCGCCTGCGGCATCGACAGTTCGCCCTGCGGCGCTGTCGCCTGCCGGGGTTTGCCGACACGGGGGAGCCCAGAGGCCGACGGCTTCGCGTTCATGGGGAACCTTTCTGATCCTGCGCCCGGAACACGCCGGGGCCCGTACCCCTTGGTACGGGCCCCGGCGATGTCGAAGCGTGCCCCCATTTTACCAGCGGGCGCTTCTCTGCCCGCCGGTCCGGTCGGCCCGTGCACCGCACGCCGGGCCATCGCCGCCTCACGACGGCACACGGGCCTGATCGTCCGGGCGCACCGGCAGGCCGCCGCCGGCTAGAAGCTGCCGTAGTTGACCTGCCAGGTCGGCAGGCCCATACGGCGCCACACGGCGACGACGCGGTCCCGGTCGTCCAGGGAGACCCGCACCGCGAAGCGGTGACGCACATGCCGGTCGAAGAGTTCGGCCTTCACCACGTCGTCGCGGCGGCCGTCGCCGGCGGCGCGCATCCACAGCTCGTCGTACGGGACCTCGTGCGCACGCAGCCACGCCTCCGTTCGCTCGCGGTGCTCCTCACCGCGGCCGGAGAGCAGGACGACGACATCGCCGTCGGCGCTCCGGAAGGAGTGCAGCGCCCCGCGCACCGACACGTTGAGCAGGTCTTCCTCGCAGCGCGTGAAGTCGTAGGCACCCCGGTCGCCCCTGAGGGCGAGTGTGCCGTCGATGTCGCACATGACCGCCGAGGGCAGCGCCGGGTCGGCGGTGTACGGCTCGACGGAGGGCTCGTCGTTCAGCCACTCCGCGGTGAGCCGCCAGCCGCTCCTGCGGGCCTTCGTGTGCTTGTCGGCGAGGATCCGGATGATCTCCTCGCCGACTGACCTGTCCCGCTCGGCGTCGCGCCGTACGCACTCCTCCACCGGCACGTCGGTGAAGTCGTGCACGACGAAGGTGGCCTGCCCCGCCACCGCGGCCTTCAGCCGCTTCGGGATGTGCGGGGTCATGTGTGTGTTGTCCACCACGACATCGAAACCGCCGTCGACGGCCGCCCGCACCGCCGCGTCCTGGATCGCCAGCACCGTCTGCTCGTGCGCGTACGACTGCCCGCGCTCGGGTGCGGGGATGTCGAGCATCGCCCGCAGATCGTCGAGGTTGACGCGGCGCATCCGGCCCTCGGACTCCGCCTGCAGCCTGCGCGCGGCGGTCGTCTTCCCCGAGGCGGGGAGCCCCGTCATGACGTGTACAACGGGCACGGTCAGTTCTCCTCGTCGGTCTTGAACGGGTCGGACGCCTCCGGCCGGGCGGACCGGTAGGTGACGAGCTCGGTCGGGCGCCCGTCCAGCCGCAGGAACATGGCGGGGCGCAGGGCCGCGTCGGGCAGCGCACTCGCGGCGCGGGCGAAAGCTCCCCGGTCACCGACGAGAGGGGCAAGGGACCGGAACGCCTCGTCTATCGCACGCTCGCGGTCGTCCACCTGCTTCTCGATCCCCGCGATGACACCACGCACCCAGGTGTCGAACTCGTCGGGCACCTGCTCCAGCAGCGCGTCCAGGGGCCTGCCACCGGACGCGTCGATGTCCTCGGCCGAGCAGCCGAGCGCCTGGGCCACCTGCTTGGCGGGCAGGTCCGCGAACCGCTGGATGCCGTGACCGCGCCAGATGTCCCGTTCGGTCACACCGGTGAGCACCTTGTGGAGCCGGACGTACTCGGCGAGCTTGGCCTTGGCCCGCACGCCCGAGGCGAAGCGCAGCACGAAACCCTCCGCGTCGGTGCCCGTGGCCGCCCCGCCACCGGGCAGCCGGTTGGCCTCGGCCATGGCCAGCAGCTCGGCGAGCGGCATGGCGGGCCACACGGTGACCACCGAGCCGATGCCCCGCCAGCCGGCCGCGGCCTCCGCCAGGGTGACTTCCGTGCCGTCCTTGGCGAACGCGGTCAGCAGTACCAGATCACGACGGTCGCCGTAGTCCACGACGATCCGGTTCTGCGGGTACAGGATCTCGGCAAGGTAGGTCACCCCGGGAACGAGGTCGGAGGTGTCCTTCCCGTCGAGCAGACGCTGCGCCCACGTGGCCTGGGTGCTGATGAACGAACCCTTGGACGCGACCCGCCACCGGCCCGCGTAGTGGAAGACCACTGCCAGACTGCCGTCGACCTTGTCGTACACCTCGAACGGTTCGTCAGGGAGGGCGGGCGCGTAGGGCTGGCCGGCCTCGTGCTCACCGACGTTGAAGAACTTCGGCAGCGGAAGCGCGACGATCTCACCGGTGCTGTCGTCGGCCACGAGGCCGCGGCAGCGCGTGGTCACCCGGTTCCACACCCGCTCGTACTGGCATGTCCTCGTGTACGTGTAGATGGACAGCGGCAGTTCCGGGTGCGCCTTGCGCGTGACGTGTCCCGCGTCGAGCGCTGCAGCCAACTCCTGCGGCGGCAGCAGCTCATGAAGAGTCAGGTGGGCCTGGCTCATGTGTTCCTCCCCTTGCTGATGCCTGATTGTCACGTGCGGGGAGCGCCGGTGAACACCGATTTAGCTGCGGGAGCCCGAGGAAGGCACAGGTCACGGCGTGCGTCGGCGGGCGACGAGGCGCCCGCAAGCGCCCCGGCCGCCGGTGGCGAGAACGGTTGCACAAGGCGACGGACACCCGTACGGACTCCGAACCCGTGATGGCATAGTGGTGCCTCGGTGCCTCGGTGCCTCGGTGCCTCGGTGCCTCGGTGCCGCGCGGTCCAACGTCGGGGCGCATGCGGGCGGTTCGGGATCCGGACGATCCACAGGCCGCGGCGGGAGGGTCCCGTACCCCGCGACTCGTCGGGCGGTCGATCGGAGAGCGGCGGATGCCGAGTGGACTTGTCGCGCTGGCACTCGGCGGCTTCGGCATCGGTCTGACCGAGTTCCTGATCGCCGGGCTGCTGCCGCAGGTGGCGTCGAGTTTCGCGGTGTCCGAGGCGGCCGCCGGCTGGCTGATCTCCGGGTACGCCCTGAGTGTCGCGATCGGCGCGATCGCACTGACCGCTGCGACGGCGCGGCTGCCCCGCAAGACGGTCCTGGTCGGCCTGGTGGCCTTGTTCGTCATCGGCAACCTGTTGTCCGCCCTCGCGCCGAGCTATCCGGTGATGCTGCTCGGGCGGATCGTCGCCGCGTTGTGTCACGGTTCGTTCTTCGGCATCGGTTCGCTCGTCGCTCGCAGTCTGGTCGTGCCGGAGAAGAAGTCCCGCGCGGTGGCGGTCATGTTCGCCGGGCTGACGGTCGCGAACGTGCTGGGTGTGCCGTTCGGTGCGCTGGTCGGTGAGCGCTGGGGGTGGAGAGCGGCCTTCTGGGCGGTCACCACGATCGGCGTGCTCGCACTGGCGGGAATCGTCGCCTTCCTCCCCGGCCGGGCGGGAGAGGTGCGGTCGCCGACGACGCCGGGTCACTCGGACCCGGCACCGCTCAGCGGCCTGCGGGACCAGCTTCGAGCGTTCCGCTCCTGGCAGGTCTGGCTGACCCTGACGGCCACCGCGCTCAGCTACGGCGGGATGTTCGGTGCCTTCAGCTACATCGCCTACACCTTCACCGAGGTCGGCGGCTTCTCCCCGGGGGACGTCGCCTGGTTGCTGATGGTCTACGGCGTCGGACTGGTCGTCGGGAACCTGGTCGGCGGACGAGCCGCCGACCGTGACCGCGACCGCGCCCTGGTCCTCGCCCTGATCGGACTCACCGTCACCCTGGCCGTGTTCGGTCTGCTGGCCGGCAACGCCACCGCGTCGGTGGTACTGGTGTTCCTGATGGGGGTGTTCGGGTTCGCCGGCGTGCCCGGCATGATCACCCGCGTCACCGACTACGCCCACGGGGCGGCGCTGGCCGCCAGCGCCAATGTGTCCGCATCCAACATCGGCAACGCCCTCGGCGCCTGGCTCGGGGGCCTGGCCATCACCGCGGGCCTCGGTTACAGGGCACCGCTCTTCGTCGGCGCCGGTATCGTCCTGACCTCCGTCGTCGTCATGGTCGTCGCCGCACGCCAAGCCAGGTCACCCGCGCAGCGGACTGAGCACCGCATGTGAGGCGCACCGCCCATGTGCCCGCACGCGGCCGTGACCGCGTGCGGGACACCGGGTCAGCTGAAGGGATCCAGGGTGAGGTAGGCCTGGCGAGGATTGCCGTCGTGCACGAGGGACTCGTGGTGGCCGACGTCGTCGAAGGCGAAGGCGTACGCCTTCTGGTCGGTCATCTGCGCGTGGATGCTCCGGGCGTAGTGGTTGGTCACCGTGTCCTGGTAGAAGTCGGCCGCCGAGGCGTCCGGCTGACGGGGGTTGACCAGCAGTGTGGAGCGGTTGAAGCCTGCGCACAGAGTGCGCGAGATCGGCCCGCGTACGGCGTCGTTGGGCGCGTCGAGGAGCTTGTGGCAGCCGAAGATGCTGTCCGCGTCCGGCTTCTGGAAGCTGGTGACGACCGCGCCGGAACTGTTCGTGAAGTTCATGACGTTGCCCGAGACCCGGCCGTAGTACGTGGTGTTCGGCTGGTCGGCGAACGGGGTGACCGTCAGTGTCGTCGTCGTGTACTTCTGCCAGACGCGGTTGACGTAGTCGTCCATCACAGAAGCGGGCAGGGCCCCGCTCTGCAGCCCGTGGCCGGGGGAGAGCGCTCGCAGCACCGTGCCGTCGGACCGCGTCTGGACGAGGTTCCCCCATCCACCCGACCGCCCGCGCAGGGCGTTGAGGACCGCGTTGTATCCGCCCGGCTTGAGGCGCCCGGTGCTGGTGGTGCTGCCGTCGGCGCGTTGCACGCCGACGGCGTAGGGCGCGGCGAACATGTCCACCTGGGTGCTGTTGAGCCACAGCCCGGCATCGTTGAGCGTGTACTCCGACCAGTTGAACAGGATGTTCCGGTTCGGGTCGCTCGGATTCTGCACGGCGGGCTGCACCAGGCCGCCGGTGGTCAGCTGGAAGACCAGCTTCTGCCCGTAGGAGAAGTAGATCCGGCCGGAGAACTTGGGTATCCGGATGGTCGCCGACTGTCCTGCGGCCGGCCCGGGGATGGATGCGTCCGGTGCCGGGGTGGGTGGGGTACCGCCGGCGGGCCAGGGATGGAATGTCCCGGCCGCGTCGGCCCAGCCCTGCCGGCCGGTCGTGAGCAGGGTGCCGAGGTTGTAGACGTAGACCGGCCCGCTGCGGCCGGAGTTGTTGGTGATCTTCAGGGGGATCGTTTCGGGCACCGCCTGCGCGGGTGAGGGAGCCGCGAAGGCGAGCAGCGCGCCCAACAGGGCGGCTACCGCGGCCAGGGCCGCGAAGGGGTGCTTGGGCGTGGGTTGCACTCTCGACCTCCGTGCGAGTGGGGGATGGAGCGGGAAACGGAGCTTGGTCCGTACCTATGTGAGAGCGCTCTCAATGTCGCGCTGGGGCGAGAACATGTCAATGAGTGCGGCACACAGGCGTGTTGACTCCGCCCACACCGCGGCACGCGCCCGAGGTCCGTCCGCTCGGCCGCGGCTCACGGCACAGTGCAGGCATGAACACAGACGAGAGGAACATCCTGGCCCGGGGACGCGTGGCGACCAGGCTCCCGGCCCAGGATCTTGACCGGGCGCGGCGTTTCTACGCCGAGCGACTCGGTCTGGAACCCGTCGACGAACGGCCCGGCGGGCTGCTCTACCGGTGCGGAGGCACTGACTTCGCCCTGTTCAAGTCGACGGGGGCCTCGCCCGGCACCTTCACCCAGATGGGGTGGGAGGTCGACGACCTCGAGACGGTCGTCGCGGAACTCAAGCAGCGTGGTGTGGTGTTCGAAGAGGTCGACCTGCCTGGATTCAGAACGAGCAACGGGATCGCCGAGATCGACGGGAACTACCCGAGCAAGGGAGCACGGGGGGAACGAGCCGCCTGGTTCCGGGACAGCGAGGGCAACCTGCTGGGCATCGGCGAGCCGGTCGTCTGAGCCGGGCAAGGGGCACGGGACCTCGGCCTGACGGACGACAGACCGATGCCGAGGCTCGCGTCGGGTCCGCCGTGGGAGAAGCGCGTCACGACAAGGGCGTTCACCACTGTCCCTCCCGCTCTGCCGACCCCGGGCGTGTGCCGTGACCTGCGCTCGGCATGCCGACGCGCGCGGGCGGCGGAGTGCCGCCCCCCGGTGCGGTCGCGACTACCGCCAGGTCGCATACTCGGTGACCGGTGCGGTGCCGTGAGTGCGGTGACTGCTGTGACCGCGCGCTGGGCTGGCGGGAAGGCTGATGGGGGACATGAAGGACGCGAACGAACTCGCCGTGCCGGAAGTGGTGGAGAGTCCCGCTGTCCGGGCGCAGCCGACCGGCAGCCTGGCTCAGTGGTTGCTGCGCCACCGGGTGCAGCCGGTCGGACCGGCGGCCGGTGAGGGGCATACCGAGCCGCACGCCTGGTGGAAGGTGATGTGCCTGACCGGCGTGGACTACTTCTCCAGTCTGGCCTACGTGCCGGCGATCGCGGCACTCGCGGCCGGAGCGGTGTCGCCGTTGGCGACCCTGCTGATCGTGGCGCTGACCCTGGTGGGGATGCTGCCGATGTATCGGCGGGTGGCCCGGGAGAGCCCGCACGGAGCCGGGTCGGTGGCGATGCTCGAAGATCTGCTGCCGTTCTGGTGGGGCAAGCTGTTCGTGCTGGTCCTGCTCGGTTTCGTGGCCACCTCGTGGATCATCACGATCACCCTGTCGTCGGCGGACGCCTCCGTCCACATGATGGAAAACCCCTACCTGCCCCATGCCCTGCACGGTCATGAGGTCGCCATCACTGTGGCGTTGTTGCTGGTGCTCGGCGGGGTGTTCCTGCTGGGCTTCAGCGAAGCGGTCAGTGTGGCCATCCCGCTGGTCGCGGTCTTCCTCGTGCTCAACGCGGTGGTCGTCGCCGTGGGACTGGCGGATGTGTTCACCACTCCGGGGGCGTGGTCGGCGTGGACGGACGCACTCACCGCGGGCGGAGGCGGCTTTGGCGATCTGTTGGAACCGGCACTTGTGGCGTTTCCGCTGCTGGTGCTGGGGTTGTCCGGTTTCGAGACCGGGGTGAGCATGATGCCGCTGGTGGCCGCGGACGGCGCGGATGCCGAGCAGCGGCTGCGCTCGCGTATCCGCAACACCCGCAGGCTGCTGACCACCGCCGCCCTCATCATGAGCGTCTACCTGCTGTCCGCGAGTTTCGTGACCACCGTCCTCATCCCTCACAAGGAGTTCGAGCCCGGTGGCGGGGCCAACGGCCGGGCACTGGCCTGGCTGGCCCACGAGAACCTCGGTGAGGTGTTCGGCACCGCCTACGACATCAGCACCATCTTGATCCTCTGGTTCGCGGGCGCATCCGCGATGGCGGGGCTGGTCAACATCGTCCCGCGGTACCTGCCCGACTACGGCATGGCCCCGGAGTGGGGACGCGCGGTACGCCCGGTGGTGATGGTCTACACCGCCCTCTGCGTCCTCATCACCATCGCGTTCGACGCCGACGTCGACGCTCAGGCCGGCGCCTACGCCACCGGCATCCTGGCCATGATGGTCTCCGGCGCCTTCGCCGTCACCGTCTCCGTGATACGCCGCCGCCGACGCGCGACCGCCACCGGCTTCGCGTTGCTCACCGCGGTCCTGTTCTACGCCCTGGTCGCCAACATCGTCGACAAGCCCGACGGGATCACCATCTCCGGCATGTTCATCCTCGGCATCATCGCCGTGTCGCTGATATCCCGGGTCTCACGCACCACCGAACTGCGCGCCGACCGCATCGTCTTCGACCCGGCCGCCCGCCGGTTCATCACCGACACCCTTGCCCACGACAACGCCATCAACATCATCGCCAACCGCCGCCAGGCCGGAGACGGCGACGAGTACTCGGCCAAGGAGCGTGAGCAGCGCGGCACGAATCCGGTGCCCGGCCCGGCCGACGTGCTGTTCGTGGAGATCGACGTGGTCGACCCGTCCGACTTCAGCGAGACCCTCGCCGTACGCGGCGTCGAGGTCGACGGCTACCGGATCCTGCGCGCCGAGGCACCGGCCGCACCGAACGCCATCGCCGCGATCCTGCTCGCCCTGCGCAACGCCACGGGTGTTCAGCCGCACTGCTACTTCTCGTGGGCCGAAGGCAGCCCCTTGGTGCACATGTTCCGCTACTTCCTGCTCGGCCGCGGCGACACCGCTCCGGTCACCCGCGAAATCATCCGCAGCAATGAACCCGACCCTGATCGCCGTCCCGGCATCCATGTCGGGGGTTGACCGCGGACCCCGCGCACAAGTCACCCCGGCCGCGCCGACCGGGCCCTCCGCGGCCGGCGCGACTCCCACCGGGTGAGGAGCATGCGTCCGGACCGCTGCCGTGCCATGCTGAAAATGAGACGGAGGCCGCGATGGGGTTCTATGCCGAGCAAATGCTGCCGCGGATCATCAATGTCGCCTGCGGGGGAGAGACATCGAAACCGTTGCGAGGCCGTGTCTGTGAAGGCCTGAAGGGCGAAGTGGTCGAGATCGGATTCGGCACGGGCCACAACGTCCCCTTCTACCCGGCGTCCGTCACCGGCGTGACCGCGGTCGAACCTTCTGCTCTCGGATGGAAACTCGCCGCCGAACGCGTGAAGGCGGCAAGCGTCCCCGTGCGGCGCGCAGGCCTGGATGGTCAGTCCCTGCCGTTCGAGGACGACAGTTTCGACTCCGCGTTGTCCACGTGGACGCTGTGCACCATCCCCGACGCCGATGCCGCCCTCCGCGAAGTTCGACGCGTCCTCAAACCCGGAGGGGCCCTGCACTTCCTCGAACACGGACTGGCTCCGGAACAGGACGAGAACGTGCGTGGATGGCAACGACGCCTCGAGCCGCTCAACAAGAGGCTCTTCGGCGGCTGCCACCTCACCCGGCCCGCCGCCACCATGGTCACGAACGCGGGCTTCACGATCACGGACATCGATGTCTTCTACGAGAAGGGCACCCCGAAGCCCATGGGAGCCGACTCCCTCGGCACCGCCGTGGCCCCCTAGGCGGGTTCGTGTCTGCTCGAGGCGGCTGACGATGCCGCGCACTGCTGATCGGCGGTGAGGCCACGTCCGCGCCGTCGGGGCACCCGCAGGTGGGCCATGACGCTGTCGAAGGCCGGTGCGGCACCGGCTTGTCCGGTAGTCAGGACGAAGCCCGGACGGCGGCGACGACCGTCGACCGCGAGGTGGACCTTCGACCCGTTCCCGGGCGCCGTCGAGGGCCCACGATCCGCAGCCCGTTGTAGACGCCTCGCCAGTTGGCAGGCCGTCGGCAATGAGGGACCTGTGAAGACTGCATGATCCGGGCAGTGACCCGGCCCGATTCCCCTTGGGACGATGCCCCCGCTGTAGCACGTGACTACGACTCAAGGTGGTTCTCTCCGTGAGACTGACCCGCGCGACCCTCGCCGTGGCCGCCGGTGCCCTCGCCCCGGCCCTGCTGCTCTCCACTCCGTCCTTAGCCGCCGCCACGCCGCCGTCCATCGCCGCCGCGGCGTCGGTCACGGGCTCTCCCTACGACGAGATGGACGCGGACGACCTGCGCGTCGCGATCGCCCGCATCCTGGCCGACCCCGACAGCGGCAAGCGTGTTACCCGTGAGGCCAACGAGCTCCTCGACGACGGGACCGTGGAGGAGATGCGCGCCTGGCTCGAGACCGGTTACCGGCTCGCGCAGGCCGAGGACGACCGCGTCGCCATCGCCAGGCTCCTCGCCGACCCCGACAGCGGCAGGGCCGTCATCCGTGAGGCCAACAAGGCCCTCGACGACGGCAGTCCCGAGGTCGTGCGCGAATTCCTCGAAACCGGCCTCCGTCTCGCTCAGGCCGAGGACGACCGCGTCGCCATCGCGCGGATACTGGCCGACCCCGATATCAGCGACGCCCTGCGCGCGGCGGCGAACGCGGCCCTGGACGACAACACCCCGGAAGCGCTGCGCTACTTCCTTGAGGTCGGCCAGTACGAGGTCGACGGCTAGGGCCTGTCCGGCGGAAGCGGGGCCTGGGTGCGTGTGGATGCACGCACCGGGCCCCGCCTTCTGGCTATGGCTTGGCCCTGACCAGCCCGGCGTCGTACGCCACGATCACCGCCTGGATGCGGTCGCGCGCACCGATCTTGGCGAGGACGCGGCCGACGTGTTTCTTCACCGTGGACTCGGTGAGCACGAGACGTTCGGCGATCTCCGCGTTCGTCCAGCCCTGGCCGATGGCGACCAGTACCTCGTCGCTGAGCGTGTGCAGCCGGGGGTGCGGGAGCACCGGTGGGTGCGAGTACCTGGTGGGCGTAGGCGTCCAGCAGCCGCCGGGTCAGGCTCGGGGCCACGACCGCGTCGCCGGTCGCGACCGCGTGGATGCCCGCGACGAGTTCCTCGGGGCGGGCGTCCTTGGGCGAGGCGTGTTCGGCGTAGCGGCGTCCGTTGACGGTGACCGAGCCACCGGTGGGGGAGTCCAGGCCGATGATCATGCGCATGGTCGTGGACTTGCCGGCACCGTTGGGGCCGAGGAAGCCGGTCACCTCACCGGGTTTGACGGTGAAGCTCAACCGGTCGACCACTGTCTTGTCCCCGTACCGCTTCGTCAGCTCACGCGCTTCGATCATGGGTGTGGGTCTTCCTCGCCTTGGGCTCGGCCCCGCCCGTACCGCGGGACTCCGTTTCACCGTAGGGAGGTGTACGGCTGGAACCCTGGGACCACGGGGGACACTTCTGCGCCCCGGTGGTACCGCGGTACCACTCACACGTCCTTGGGCCGTGACTGTCGGGAGACCTAGGAGAGGCGTGCGCCGGTGTCGGCCCGGCCCTGGGCGGAAGGACGGGTGACCACGTTGATGTTGAACGTGTGGGTCCCCAGCGCGCCCGCGATGCCCATGAAGAGCAGGGCGAAGTGCTCCTGTCCTCGTGCGGTGGTGATGCCGCCGATGTCCAGCTGGGACGCGGGGGGCCAGCCGAGGTCGGTGAGCAGTCGGCCGGTGGTCCGTTTGGCTTCGGCGTCGTCGCCGGAGAGGAAGACGGTGCTCGGGCCGTCGAGACCGTCCGGGGCGGTCATCACGGTGGAGTCCATGGTGCACAGCGTCTTGACGACGGGGGTCAGGGGGAAGGCTTCCTGGATCTGTTCGGCCAAGCTGCTGTTGGGGTGCGAGAGTTCGGTGAAGTCGTCGGAGAGGCCGACCCCGACGTCGATCAGTAAGGTGCCGGCCAGGGCCGGTGCCCCGATGGAGCGCAGCAGTTCCACGGAGACAGTCCCCGGGGTGGCGTTGACCACCACCTCCGCGTGGGCGACTGTCTCGCTCAGGCCCGCCACGGGCAGACCGAGGTCCGTCCGGTCCTTGGGCCGCCGTGAACCGAGGAGCACGTCGTGGCCTGCGGCGCTCCAACCGTGAGCCAATGCTCGGGCGACGTTGCCGGTGCCAAGTAGTCCTATACGCATGGCGTGACGCTAACCGTCGTCGCGGCGCGGCGAATCCGACCGCGGGCCGGGGTCGACCGGCACCAAAGACCTAGTCCTGTCGCCGCTCACGAATTCGCCCCGCGTCCGGTGAGTACCAGCCCTACGATCACGTTCCGACTGGCAGGCCGCGCACGAACGAGAACTCCGTTCTCGTGGGATCAGCACCGCAGGCTGACAGCCGACTCCGGGGACTCCGTCCACAGGGCGCCTGAAAGGGCCCCGACCCAGGACCGTGTTCCGTATTTCGGGACGATGTCTTGCATTGACGTAGGAGCTCTGGGCCCGCCATAGTGCTGCGCATACTTCCTCGGGATCTGGTGCGGTTGCCCGGTCCGGAGCACCCCGAAGCTGAAGCCAAGTGCCGTATTGGGGAGACCGGGATGAAGACCGATGCCACCTCCAGCCTCTGCGCTGACTTCATGCTGGCGGTGTACCTGGACGGTCGGGGCCGTGTTCCCGGCCATGGCACCGGCCTCGGCTTCGGCCTGAGCGGCGCGATGCTGATGGAACTCGCTCTGGACGGCTTCATCGACACCGTGGACGGGCACGTCGTCGCCGTCCATGGTGCAGAGCCGCACGACCGTGCGCTCGGCGAGGTTCTCGCGCGGATCCGGTCGTCTCGCAAGCCGCGTACGGCATCGGAGTGGGTCAGGGTTTTGAGCGTCGGCGCCCACAGGAGAACGTCGGCCGGCTTGACCGCTGAGGGCGTCCTCGTTCGCACGCCGACCCGGTTGCCGTTGCCTGCCGGGTGGGCTCGTCGCTACGAGGTCCTGCGCGGGGAGAGGCGGGATGCAGCGGTCCGTTCTCTCGGCGGTGCGGCCGATTCCTCGGAGCGCTCGGTCGCGCTGGCCGCGCTGGCGAGTGCGTGCGGGGCCGCGTCCAGCGGTCGGGAGGGGAGCGAGTCCGAGGCGATGCTGCGGTCCATGAGCCCGGCCTGTGGGCAGATTTTGACCGCGGTCGCCGACTGTGTGTGGCTTGGAGCGCTCTCTTCCTGGACCTGAACCCGCCGCCCGGTCGGTGTCGCCCTGCCGCGGCGGGAATCGGTGCAGTCGCCGGTCAGTGCGGTCGGCGGACTTCGAGGAAGTCGGACTTGCGGATTTTCGCGTGGACGCCCTTCACGTCGTCGACGACCTGGGAGACCGCGAAGTCGCCGGCCGCGCTGAGGTACGCCATCGCCAGATGGCGTTCGATGCCGTAGTCCGTCACGAGCAGGTCCAGCGCGCAGCGCACGCAGTCGCGCATCGCCTCGTTCAGATCCTTGTCCAGGCCCATGGGCACCAGGTAGTCGTCCGTCTCGGCGAACGGGGCGACGCGACCGTGACCGGGCCGCAGAGCCGCACCGCCCGGCACCACCTCGAGTTTCACGGTGGCGCGCAACGACGCCTCGAACGCGGTGAGTGCGACCTCGCCGTCGCCCTGGGCGAAGTGGGGGTCCCCGAAGTAGACCATCGCGTCGTCGACCTGCACCGGGAGGAACAGCGTGGCGCCCTCACCGAGCAGGGAGATGTCGATGTTCCCCCCGTGGCGCCCCGGCGGCACCGAGTGCGGCCGCTCGTCCCCGGGCACCGCCACGCCCATCACGCCGAGGAACGGCCGCAGTGGGAAGCGCAGTGAGCCGCGGGAGGGGTCCGTCGGATCCACCGCCATCCGGCCCCAGGCGCCGTGGCCGTCCGCGTGTGCCGTGGCGAAGGTGAACGCGGGACCGGGCAGCGACGGCATCTCGCCGGGGAGCGCGCCGAAGCCGTGGCGTGCGGAGACCATGCCGTACGGAACCCGCGGGGTGAGGCCGAGGACGGTCACGGCGAGCAGATCGCCGGGCCGGGCGCCGGCCACGGCGATCGGTCCGGTGACGAGGTGCGGCCCGTCGTCGTCGAAGTCGTGCGGCATACCGGAGTCCGCCACCTGCTGGGCGTCGTCGAGCACATGGCCGCCGCCGACGCCGTAACGGCCGAAGAACTCGCCGGGGTTGCGGCCCTGGTCCTCGAGTACTCCCTCGTGGCTGAGCGTGTCGACCGTGACGACAGAGCCCGGTTGCACGACCGCGCAGGGTGAGTCCGCCTCGCACGGAAGGCGTCCCCACAGGACGTTCCCGGGCGTGGCCGGGACGTACGTCGTCGACGCGATCGCTCCGTGGCCGGGCTGGAGGATCGGGAAGCCGGTCGCGGCGACGTCGAGGAGTGGCGAGTCGAGCGCAGTCATGGCCGACCTTTCATGGAGGGGAAGGGCTGGCCCGACGCTAGGAACGTCCCGTTGCCCCGGTGTTACCGGTGGGGGTCCATGGCGTAACGCTGTCTCGTATGTCAACATGGCATCTCGCATAAGTTGCTGTGAAGGGTGCCCGGATGGATGTCGGCGACGTGGTTCTCATCGGCGGTGCCGGCCTTGTCGGCGGGTTCGTCAACTCCATCGCAGGCGGCGGGTCACTCCTCCTCTTCCCCGCCCTGGTCGCCGGCGGGTTGGGCACCGTGGCCGCCAACGTCACCAACTCCGTGGCGCTGTGGCCGGGCTACCTGGGCAATGTCGCCGCCCTGCGGGGCTCTTCCCGCCCGCCTTCCGTGACCTCGCTGGCGGTCGTGTCCGCGGGGGGTGCCGCCACCGGATGCGCGCTGCTGCTGCTCACTTCGTCACGGATCTTCTCGGTCGCGGTGCCGTTCCTCGTCCTCGGCGCCAGTGCCCTCCTCGCCTTCCAGCCCCGCTTGCGGGCACTGCTCGGCGCCGCTCACGGTGACCACCGCGGGAAGCTCTACGCCGGCACGTTCGCCGCCGCGGTCTACGGCGGTTACTTCGGAGGTGGGCTGGGGCTCATCCTGATGGCCCTGCTCGGGCTGACGCTGTCCGCTCCGCTGGCAGAGGTGAACGTACTCAAGGGGACGTTGCAGCTGGTCGTGGCCACCGTGTCGCTCGTCGTGTTCGCGTTGCTCGGCCCGGTGCACTGGATGATCGCGCTGCTGGTCGCGCCGTTGTCCCTTGCCGGCGGAGTGCTCGGCGGTCGGCTGGCGTCGAGGCTGAGCGAGCCGGTACTGCGTGCCGTCGTGGTCGGCTTCGGCGTGCTGGCGGCCGTCTGGCTGGGTATCCGCGCCTTCGGCTGACGGCTGACGCCGCCGGCCGGGGGAGGGCCGGTGGATCGTCAGGCCATGCCAGGCTGGGCACGGTGGGGGTCCCAGGGGGAACGTTGCGTCCGGTTGGCGGGTCCCTGCGGCAGTCGGTCGGCGGACGGTGCTCGGTCTTCGAAGGCAGTCCGCCGGCCGACCGTGGCTGGGCCGGTGGGTCGTCAGGCCGGCCTGGGCACGGTGGGGGTCCCAGGGGGAACGCCGTGTCCGGTTGGCGGGTCCCTGCGGCAGTCGGTCGGCGGACGGCGCTCGGTCTTCGAACGCAGTCCGCCGGCCGACCACGGCTCAGAGGTCGAGCACGAGTCGGTCGCCCTGGCACCGGCCGACACAGATCATCATCGTGCGCCCGGCAAGGCGTTCCTCGTCGGTGAGCACGGAGTCCCTGTGCTCGGGCGTCCCGGCGAGCACACGGGTCTCGCAGGCGCCGCAGTATCCCTTCTCGCAGTCGTAGGACAGGCCGCTCACGGCATCGCGCAGGACCTCGATGAGGCGGCGGCCGGCCGGCACGGTGAGGGTGACTCCCGTGCGTGCGAGCTGGACGTCGAAGTCCCGGTTCTCGGCGGCGTCGTACGCCGTCTCGAGGCCGTCGCCGGCGGTGAAGCGCTCCAGGTGCAGCCGGTCGGTGAGATTCAGGCGGGCGCACTCGCGCTCGACGGCCGCCAGCATCGGCGCCGGCCCGCACGCGTAGACGGCGGTGTCCGCGGCCAGGTCGCCCAGCAGCCGGGGAAGGTCCGGCAGCCCGGCCTCGTCCTGCGGGAGCAGGGTGAGCGCGTCGCCGGCGACGGCGGCGAGCTCGTCGGCGAACGCCATCGTCGAGCGGGTGCGTCCGCCGTACACGACGGAGAAGGGCGTGCCGCGGCCGGCGGCCGCGCGGACCATGGCGAGGATCGGTGTGACGCCGATGCCGCCGGCGATGAACAGGTAGGACCCGGCCGGCACCAGCGGGAAGTGGTTGCGCGGCCCCCGTACCGCGAAGGTGGCTCCCGCGCGGGCCAGTTCGTGGAGTTCGACCGACCCGCCCCGGCCCCGGGGCTCGCGCAGGACACCGATGCGCCACGTGGTGGCGTCGGTGGGGTCACCGCACAGCGAGTACTGACGCAGCCTGCCCGAGGGCAGACGCAGCTCGACGTGCGCGCCGGGTTGCCACGCGGGGAGTTCGCCTCCGTCCGGCAGGCCGAGATCGACGGCGACGACATCCTGGGCCGCGGCGCGGACGGCGGTCACCCGCAGCGGGGTGGGCGTGGTCAGGGCACGGACCGAGCCTGCCGCCGCACTTGCCCGGGGACCGGGCGTGAAGACCGCCGGCACCGCGTCCCAGCCGGACTGGTTGCCGCGCGTCGGGTAGGCGACGAGCCCGTCCTCGATCACCCGGTAGTCGGGCAGCCGGGTGAGCACCTGCGTCATCATCGCGCGGAACATGGCCCGGGCGAGGTGCGCGCCGGCGCACCGGTGCGAGCCGATGCCGAAGCTGAGATGCCGGCTGGCGTCGCGGTCCAGCCGCACCTGCTCGGGGTCGGGGAACACGGCGGGGTCGTGGTTGGCGGCGACCCACGGGATCAGCACCCGGTCGCCCGCCCGCATCGGGCAGCCGCCGACCTCGACGTCCTGGGTGACCGTGCGGGCCATCGACTGTGAGGGGGCGAACGCGCGCAGGAACTCCTCGGTCGCGGTGTCCAGCAGGTCGGGGGAGTCGATCAGCCTCTGGCGCTGCTCGGGGTTGCGGCCGAGGTGGACGAGCGTCCATCCGGTCAGGGAGGTGGTGGTGTCGACGCCGCCGGCGATGAGCAGGCCGATCACCGACACCAGTTCGTCCTCGCCGAACTCGCTGCCGTCGCCGCGTCGGCCGGCCACCAGCGCGCTGACCGCGTCGGCCCGTGGCGCGGACCGGCGCTCGGCGATCAGCTCGCGGATGCGCTGATCCATGTAGGCCAGTCCGGCGGCTCCGCGCACGGCGCGCTCGCTGGCGGCCGGTGCGGCGAAGATGTCGTGGATCGGTCCGGCCAGCTTCGCCCAGTCCTCCTCGGGGAAACCGAGCCAGTCCAAGGTCACCGCGGCCGGCAGCGGGTTGGTGAGGTCGCGGACGAAGTCGCAGGAGCCGAGCTCGACGAAGTCGTCCACGACGCGGGCGGCGTGGCGCTCGATCATGGGCACCAGCCGCTCGATCGCCTCCGGGGTGAGCAGCGGGTTGATCAGTTGCCGGTACTCGGTCGACCGCGGTGGGTCGAGCTCGATCGGATACTGGTCGAGCCCCGGTCCCTTGGGGATGACGATGCCCACGCCCTGGCCGCCGTGGTCGCTGCGGGCCGAGGAGAACGTCTCGTCGTCGCGGGCGATGCGGGCCACGTCGGCATACCGCGTCGTGTAGGTGAAGCCGCCGTAGGCGGCGGACCGGCCTACCGGGCAGGACTCGCGAAAGCGCGCGTAGTAGGCGACCGGATCGGCGTTGGCCTCATCGGAGTGGTGATCGAAGTCGATGTCGGCGGACATGGTGGGCACGCTCCACGTGCTCGGCCTTCTGCGCGGTGTTGTCCGGCCGCGCCACCGGATGTCTGGTGCCTCATCGGCGTCGCCACCCTAAGGTGCTGCCGCGGTGTGCGACAACGCCGGGTGGGCGACGTCTCAGAAGGTCAGCACAGCTTTGCCGACCGAGCCGGACCGGACCGCCGCGACGGCCTCGTTGATCTGCTCGAACGGGAAGTAGGTGATCATCTTCTCGACCGGGAACCGGCCCTTGGCGTTGAGTTCGAGCAGCTGGGGCAGGAACACCTGCGGCAGGCTGGACCCGCCGATGATGCCGGTGACGCTGCGACCGTTGAGGATGCTGCGCCACTGGAAGCTCATCGACTCGCTCGGGCCGACGCCGATGACCCCGGCGCGGCCGAGCGGCCCGAGGGACTCCACCGCGACGCGCAGGACGTCCTCGCGTCCGGTCGTGTCGATCACGAACTCGAATCCCTCGGGGACGAGGGCGGCCAACTGCTCGGCGGCCGACCCGGCCGAGGAGTCCACGGTGTGCGTGGCGCCGTAGCCGCGGGCCGCCTCGAGCCTGGTCGGGTTCACGTCGACGGCGGCGACGATCGCGCAGCCGCTCAGCGAGGCCGCGATGATGGCGGCCACGCCGACAGCCCCGGCTCCGAAGACCGCGATCGAGGAGCCGGGGCGCGGCTGCAGCACATTGAGCACGCCGCCGGCGCCGGTCTGGAAGCCGCAGCCGAAGGGTCCGGCCCGC
This sequence comes from Streptomyces sp. NPDC058678, assembly GCF_042714835.1. Lineage (NCBI taxonomy): Bacteria > Bacillati > Actinomycetota > Actinomycetes > Kitasatosporales > Streptomycetaceae > Streptomyces > Streptomyces sp. NPDC058678. Next base: position 231,259 of record NZ_JBHXSG010000004.1, read on the forward strand.
CGCAGGTCCAGTGAGGGGTCGATCTTCACGACCGCCCGCTCCGGTGCGACGACGTGGCTGGCGAATGACGACTGGCCCAGGAAGTGGGCGTTGACCTCGCGTCCCTCATGGGTCACCGCGGTGGAGCCGTCGGGCCGGCGGCCGGAGAAGTTCACCGCGTCGAAGCTGCGGCAGTAGGCGGGCGAGCCGGTGCGGCACAGCGCGCACGTGCCGCACGACGCGAAGGACATGGTGACGCTGTCGCCGGGGCGCAGGGAGGTGACGTGTGCGCCGACCTTCTCGACGATGCCCGACCCCTCGTGCCCGAGCAGCGCCGGCGTGGGGAAGAAGGTGGCGAACTCGAGGTCGGTGCCGCAGATGCCCACGCCGGAGACGCGGACGAGCACCTCGTCGGGGCGGGGCTCGTCCAAGTCCACCTCGGTCAGGACGAATGGCTGGCCGGGCTGCTCCAGCAGAGCGGCGGTGGCGCGCACGGGACCTCCTCAGTGACTCACATTGCGAGATCGCATATTGACATGCGTGACAAGGTCGGTCAAGGTTCACCTATGGCGGCTGTTGACTTCCCTTCTTCTCAGCAATTCATCGACGGCGAGTGGGTTGCGGCCCGCGACGGCGGCACCCTGGACATCGTCGATCCGGCCACCCGGCAGGTCATCACCAAGGTGGCGCTGTCGGGCGGAGCCGATGTGGACGACGCGGTCGCCGCGGCGCGCCGCGCTTTCCCGGCCTGGGCGGCGACCAGCCCCACCGAGCGCGGGGCGCTGATCCGGCGCTGGGCCGACCTGATCATGGCCGAGGTCGAGGCACTGGCGGCCGTCGAGGCTCAGGACGTGGGCAAGCCACTGTCCGGGGGCCGGACGAACATCTACATCGCCCACGACATCATCAACTACTTCGCCGGCGCGGCAGACAAGCTCACCGGGGTCACACTTCCGACCCGCAGCCCGGACTACCTGGGCTACACGGTCCCCGAGCCGTACGGCGTGTGCGCCGTCGTCATCCCGTGGAACGTGCCTGCCGTACTCATGGCCGCGAACGTCGCGCCGGCACTCGCCGCGGGCAACGCGGTCGTCCTGAAGCCGTCCGAGATCGCGCCGCTGGCGCCGTTCGCACTCGCCGAACTCGCCCGCCGGGCCGGCTTCCCGCCGGGGGTGCTCAACGTCGTCGCGGGCGGCCCCCAGGCGGGCGCCGCCCTGACCTCGCACCCGGGCGTCGACCACATCAGCTTCGTCGGTTCCACCGCCACCGGGCGGGCGATCATGACGGCCGCCGCGCAGAACCTCGTCCCGGTGAAGCTCGAGCTCGGCGGCAAGTCGCCGAACGTGCTGTTCGCCGACGCCGACCTCGACACGGCCATCGAGGCGGTCGTCGCCTCGATCACCGAGAACGCGGGGCAGAACTGCTACGCCGGTTCCCGGCTGCTCGTGCAGGCCTCGGTGCACGACGAGGTAGTGGAGCGGGTCGCCGCCGCCATGGCCGCGGTCAAGACCGGCCCCTGGGAAGCCGACCTGGACATGGGGCCGCTGGTCAGCGCCGCGCAGTACGCCCGCGTCAGCGGCTTTCTCGAGGACGCGCCTCGCGAGGGGGCGCGGCTGGTCACCGGTGGCGCACCCACCGGCGACGGGTGGTTCGTCCAGCCGACCGTGTACGACCGCGTGGACGCGGGCATGCGCATCGCCCGCGAGGAGGTCTTCGGCCCGGTTCTCGCCGTACAGTCCTTCCGCGACACTGCCGAGGCGACCGAGCTGATGAACGCGACGGACTTCGGCCTGCTGGCCTGCATCTGGACCAACGACGTCTCCCGGGCGCTGCGGCTCGCGAAGGACGTCCGCTCCGGACAGGTGGCGGTCAACCAGTTCCATGACGCGGGAGTGATCGGCTTCCCGTTCAACATGCAGAAGGACAGCGGCTTCAGCCGGGGCGGCGGTTACGGAGCGCTGCGCGAGTACACCCAGGAGAAGGGCGTGGCCATCCGGCTGTTGGCCCGCTGAGACTCGACACCATGGGAACCATCGCCGAAGCGAGGTCCGGACCGGCCCGCGACAGGGCCGGTCCGGACGCCGAATCGGCCGTGCTGGAGCGGGAACTGACCGACGCCGTGCTCGCCGGCGCCGCGCGCTCGGACGTGCTCCACGCGCTGGTCCGGGCGACCGGCCGGCAGGTGCGGCTGCTGTCCGCCGAGGGTGCGCCGCTGGCGACCACCGACGGCGGATCAGGAGTGGCGACCACGGTGGCGGACGGTGTGCTCTCCGGCGTGGCCGGACCGGTGGTCGACACGCTCGACGGGTTGCGGGCCACGGCGCTGGCCGTGCGCGCCGGGACGACCGTGGCCGGAGTGCTGCTGACCGTCGGTCCCGGTGACCCGCGCGTGCAGGCACTGACCGGTGCCGCCGTCACCGCGTTGCTCATCGACGCTGTGCGCGCCGGGGACGGCTCGGCCGAGGTCTCGCCGCGGCACACACCGGCCGACATCGTCGCCGCGCTGCGGTCCGGGACGGTGAGCCCCTCGGTGTGGGCGGCGGCCGCGGGACTGGGGATCGATCTGCAGCGACCTCCGGCCGGGGCCGTACTGCACTACAGCGGCTCCCGCTTGCGTGCCTGGTCCACCGCCCTCGCCTGGCTGGAGCACCCTGTGCAGCAGGAGGCGCGCACGGCGTGGACGGTGGTGCCGGGCGAGGTGGTGCTCACCCGGCTGCGGAGCCGGCTGCGCCTCATGACCGGCGACGATTCCGCCGGGGACCATGTCGTCGCGGCGAGTGGCTCGCACCCCGACTCACCGATCGGTCTGGCCCGGTCCTTCACCGAGGCCGAACGGCTGCTCGGGCTGGCCAGGACCCGGGGCGTCCCGCTGCTCACCTTCGGTGGCTGCGGGGTGGTCCGGGTGCTGTTGTCCCTCCCGCGCGCGGAGCTCGAGGCGTACGCCGAGGCGCACCTCGGGCCGATCCGGCAGCGTCCGGAGCTGATGGCGACGCTCCGTGCCTGGCTGGCCGAACGGGGCAGTCGGCAGAGTGTCTCCGAACAGCTCCACCTCCACCGCAACTCGGTGGGCTATCGAGTACGCCAGATCAAGAACCTCCTGGGCACGGACCCGCTGCTTCCCGCCGCCTCGGCGGAGTTGCACCTGGCGCTCGCGGCGCTCGACCTGCTGGCCGCCGACGCCCAGCAACCGCGCGGCGACGACGAGCCGGTTTCAGCCGGACACTGAGCCGCTCCGCCACGGCCGGGGCGGCGCGGAGCGCGCGTGTGCACCGGATTCCTCCGGCGCAGCCTGCGCCGTGAGCCTTACGAACAGGCGCAACGCCGACGAAACCCAGTTTTTCCCCACAAGCGTTGACAGCACTGGTCGGCATGGGCAGAGTGGCGTCACAATACGTTCCACCGCCTCGCAATGCGAGACGGCTGAGGTGAGGAGGGCCGAGGTGCGAGCGATGGTGCAGACCGATTTCGGGGGAACCGAAGTCGTGTCCCTGCAGGAAGTCCCGGAGCCGGTGTGCGGCGCACGCGACGTCGTCGTCGAGGTCGCCTACTGCGGGCTGAACCGCCTGGACCTGCTGCAGCGCAGGGGGCCGGGCCTGATCCCGGGCTTCCGCCTTCCGCACGTGCCGGGCATGGACTTCGCCGGAACGGTGGTGGCGACAGGATCCGCGGTCAGCTCCATCGTCCCCGGTGACCGGGTCATCGCCGATCCGACCCAGGGCTGCGGCAGCTGCCCGCGCTGCTCGGTGGGCGATCGTGCCTACTGCGCCAGCCCGCGCATCCTCGGGGGCAACACCCCCGGCGCGCTCGCCGAATACGTCCTGGCGTCCGCCGAATCGATCGTCCGGGTCCCGGAGTCCCTGCCGCTCGCCGCGGCCGTCACGCTGCCCACCGCCTTCGCGACGGCGTGGCACGCGGTGCACACCGTCGGGGCGTTGGATGCCGGTGAGACTCTCGTCGTGCACGCGGCCGCGAGTCCCGTCAGCCTGGCGGCCATCGCTCTGGCCAAGCGGGCCGGTGCCTCGGTCGTCGCCTTCGCGGGCGGCGAGGCGAAGCTGGCCGCGGCCCGCGCGGCCGGCGCGGACCTGGCCGTGCGCAACGACGAAGCGGACCTGGCGAAAGCGGTGACCGCCTTCACCGACGGCACCGGAGCGGACCTCGTCCTGGACCACGTCGGCACCGACACCTGGCGCACCTCACTGGACTGTCTCGGCATCGGCGGGCGTCTGCTGATGCTGGGCAACACCAGCGGCGACCAGGTGTCGTTCTCGCTTCAAGAGGTCTTCCACCGCGGCCTCAAACTGCTGGGCGCCGGCGGCTACACCTCGGCCGACTTCGTCGCCGCCACGTCAGCCTGCTTCGCCGACCGCCTGCACCTGCCCACCGCCGCCCGGTTCCCCCTCGAGGACCTCGCCGACGCCTGGGACGTGCTCGGCGCCCGCGACACCATCGGAAAGGTCGTGATCGCGCCATGACCGACCTGCTCGTCGTAGGTGGCGACATCGTCACCATGGACTCCGCCCGTCGGGTCCTCACCGGCGCGACGATCGCCGTGTCCGGGGACAGCATCGCCGCACTCGGCACGGCCGAGGACCTACGCGCCCGCTTCCCGGACGCCGAGGAGATCGACGCGTCGGGCTGTGTCGTCATCCCGGGCCTCGTCGACGCCCACCAGCACACGACCGTCGACCCCCTTGTACGCAGCACCATCCCGGATCACATCAGCTCGCAGGAGTCGATCTTCGACTGGATCGTCCCGCTGCACGCCCGCGCCGACGGTGACGACGACGAACTCGCCGCGACCATCACCGCCGTCGAGTGCCTGTCCCGGGGCATCACCACCGTGCTGGAGCCGGGCACGGTGGCCCACCCGGAACGGGTCGCCGCGGGGCTGGCCGCCGCGGGGATCCGCGCGCGGGTCGGCGGCTGGGGCTGGGACGCCGAGGGCGTGCCGTTCGGCGCCCCCGCCGACGAGGTACTCGCCCGGCAGGAGGAGATCATCCGGGCCCTGCCGACCACCGGGCCGGTCACCGGCTGGGTGACGCTCGTCGGCCACGACCTCGCGAGCGACGAGCTCTTCGCCGGAGCGGCGAGCCTGGCCGAGCGGCTCGACACCGGACTGACCTGGCACGTCTCGCCGGGCCCCGCCGACGTCGAGGCCTACGCCAAGCGCTGCGGGCGCCGGCCGGTGGTCCACTTCGCCGAACTGGGCGTACTCGGCCCGCGCCTGCTGCTGGGGCACGCCGTCTGGCTCGACGACGCGGAGGTCGACGCGATCCTCGAGACCCGTACCGCGGTCGCCGCCTGCCCGGGGGCCTACCTGCGCCTCGCCCAGGGCTACACCCGCGCCTCGCGCCACGCCGAACTGGTGCGCCGGGGCGGCCGGGTGGCACTGGGCTGCGACGCCCACAATGCCGGCGACGCCCCGGACGTCCTCCTGGCCGCCTACCTGTTCGCCGGCCTCGAACGCGACCGTGACCTGCCCGACCCGATCCGCGCCGAGCAGGCGTTCGCGCTAGCGACGGTCGACGGGGCCGAGGCGGTCGGTCTCGGCGGGCGGACCGGCTCCCTCGAGGTCGGCAAGGCCGCCGACCTCGTCGTACTCGACACCGGCGACCCCGCCTGGACGCCCCGGGGTGACCTGGCCCGCCAGCTCGTCTGGGGCCACGTCTCGCGCACCGTCCGTGACGTGCTGGTCGACGGCCGCGTGGTCGTCCGCGACCGGCAGCCGACCGGCATCGACCTCGCCGCCGTCGCCGAGGCAGCCGCCGAGCGATCCGCCGCCCTGCTGCGGCGCGCCGGCATCACGCCCCGTCCGACCTGGCCGACGCGGCCGGCGGGCACCGCAAAGGAGACCACCCGTTGAACGTCATCCACATGTCCGGACGCTCCCCGGCCCACAAGCAGGGCCTGCTCTCGCAACTGGTGGTACCGCGGCCGATCGCGATGATCACCACGCTGGACCCGGACGGAGGGATCAACGTCGCGCCGTACAGCTACTACATGCCGGTCAGTGGCGAACCGCCGCTGATCGCGGTCACCATCGGTGCTCAGCGGGAGGGCACTCCTGAGCCGAAGGACACCTGGCTCAACATCGAGCGCACGGGCGAGTTCGTCGTCAACGTCACCACCGTCGCGATCGCCGAGCACATCGAGGCGGTGGCCCGCGAATACCCCCGCGGCGTCAGCGAGATGAGCGTCGGCGACTGGCGACCGGTGCCCTCGCAGGTCGTCGACACGCCGTCGCTGGCCGACAGCCCCGCGCACCTGGAGTGCCGGGTGCACGAGGTGATCGACCGCGGCGACCACACCTCCTGCTTCTCGGGCGTGCACATCGTGCTCGCCGAGGTCGTCTGCATCACCACCGACGACTCGATCATGTCCGCCCCGGACCGTATCGACCCCACCCAGGTCCGAGCGGTCGGGCGGATGGGTTTCCCGTACTTCGTCGCCGCGGGTGAGGAGTCCCTCTTCCACCAGGAGCGAGTCGCCTACGCCGAGCTCGGCCGGGCCGACACGTCCGCCAACTGACCCCACCCCCCTTGTTCGCCACCGCCTCGACAGGGCGGTGCCACCCAGTGAATGGAACGCACATGAACGCAAGAAGCCCGCTTCGGCGTTGTCGGGCCCCGCTCGGCCTCGCTCTCGCCCTGACCGGAGCCCTCGCGCTCTCCGGCTGCGCCAGCAACGCGGCGACGGCAGCCAAGGCGACCCCCGCGGCGAGCGGCACCGGCGGCTCGGGCCTCAACGAGCCCGACGTCAACGGCGACGGCAAGGTCGTCATAGGTGTCCTCAGCCCCGGTGACATCAACGACCACGGCTACTACGAGAGCTTCGTCGACTCCGCGGACGCCTTCGCCAAGGAAAAGGGCTGGAAGGTCATCAAGCGCGGCAGCGTGCCCGCGAGCGACGCGCTCACCGCGGCACGCGCGCTGTGCCAGCAGCACGTCGACATGGTCGCGCTCGCCGCCAGTGAGCTCAAGGCCGCCATCCCGGCCTCCGAGGAGCCGGTCTGCGCCAAGACGGCCTGGTATGTTCCGTCGTCCGCGAACATCGACCAGACCCCGCGGATCGTGGTGTCCTCCGACAACCCCAACCAGTCGATGCTCGCCGCCGGCTACGCCGCGGGCCTGAAGATGAAGGCGGCCGGCTACACCAAGGCCGGGTTCGTCACCGGCGTCAAGGCCGACTTCAGTGTCCTGGGCGCCAAGGCCTTCCTGGCCGGGATCCGGGAGGTGGTCCCCAAGGCCACCCTGGTGAGCACCTACACGGGTGACTTCAACGACTCGGCGAAGGCCAAGGAGGCCATCCAGGCGCAGATCAGCCAGGGCGCCAAGGTCATCTACCCCTACCTGGGGGGAGCGACCGACGCCGCGGCGCAGGTGGCGAACGCCAACGGTGTGCTGACCCTCACCCCGGGCACCGACCGTTGTGACTCGACCAGCCCGAAGTTCGACATCTCGGTGATCTTCAGCCCGGGCAACTACTTCCGCGCCGCGCTGGAGGAGTTCGCCAAGGACAACCTGAAGATGGGCACGCCGCGCGTGTGGCAGCTGGGTGTCGATCCCTACCCGACCATCAAGATCTGCAAGGGCCAGGGCGACGAGGACAAGCAGCTGGCGGACTTCATGAAGAAGATCGGTAGCAAGGAGATCGACCCGGCGGCCGAGGTCAAGCGCCTCGGCTGACGGTGCCGACCCCGACCCAGGAGATTCACACGCGATGACACCGACGACCTCAGCGGCCCGGATTCTCGAGCTGCGTGGCATCACCAAGTCCTACGGATCCGTCACGGCCTGCGACGCCGTGGACCTCACCGTCGACGCCGGCGAGATCCATGGTCTCCTGGGCGAGAACGGGGCGGGCAAGTCCAGTCTCATGAAGGTCCTGCTCGGGCTGGTCCGGCGCGACGCCGGCACCGTGCTGGTGCGCGGCGAACGGGTCGCGCTGGACAGCCCGCAGGAAGCGGCCGAGCTGGGCATCGGCATGGTGCACCAGCATTTCAGCCTCATCAGCGGGCTCACCGTGTGGGAGAACGTCGCCCTCGGCGACACCGGCCCGGTGAACAAGCAGGCCATCTGCGCCGACATCGCCGAGGTCGCCGCGAGGTACGGGCTGCCGGTCGACCCCGAGGCGCGCGTCGACGCGCTCGCGGCGGGCGAGCGGCAGCGCGTCGAGGTGGTCAAGTGCCTGCGGCGCAACCCTCAGATCCTGATCCTCGACGAGCCCACCTCCGTGCTGACCCAGGCCGAGTCGCAGGAACTGTTCGCCGTGCTCGGCCGGGTGGTGCAGGAGGAGGGGCGCGCTGTCATCCTCATCAGCCACAAGCTCGCCGAGATCGTGCAGGCCACGGACCGGGTGACGGTCCTGCGCAAGGGCAGTGTCGCCTTCCGGGCGGTCACCGCCGAGACCACCGCGCCGGAACTGGCCCGCCAGATGGTGGGCCGCGACGTCTCCCTGCACGACGAGGGAGCCGCCCTCGGCCTGCTGCCGGTCAACACGGCCCGCACGGGCCGGGGCGGGGCACACGACCGGCCCCAGCCCGTCCTGAGCCTGGCCGGGCTCACCGTCGAAAAGGGCGGGGTGCAGGTTCTTCAGGGAATCGACCTGACCGTGGGCGCGGGCGAGATCTGCGCCCTCTACGGTGTCGAGGGCAGCGGCCAGGCGACGCTCGGCGAAGTCCTCGCCGGGCTGGTCCAGCCGACCGCCGGCACCATCGAGGTCGCCGGCCGCAGGGTCGATGTGGCCCGGCCCGGCGCGCTCGGGAAGGCAGGTCTCGGCATCGTGCCGGAGGACCGGCACCAAAGCGGCGTCGTCCTGGACATGAGCGTCACCGAGAACCTGACCATGAAGTCGCTCGACAAGCTCAGCGGCAGGTTCCTGTTGCGCCGTCGCGCGATGGTCGCCGAAGCCCGACGCCTCGCGGACGAGTTCAACATCGTCGCGCCCTCGCTCGACGCGCCGGTGCGCAGCCTGTCCGGAGGCAACCAGCAACGAGTCGTGCTCGCCCGGGAACTGTCCGGTCAGACCAGCGTCCTGGTGGCCGCGCAGCCCACTCACGGGCTGGACGTCGGCGCCATCGAGGACATGTACGCCCGGCTGCGCCAGGCGGCCGCGGACGGCGTCGGAGTGCTGCTCATCTCCACCGAACTCGAGGAAGTCATGGCCCTTGCAACCTGGATCGCGGTGATCTCGTCCGGGCGGATCACCGGAGCACTCCCCGTCTCGGAGGCGACCCCCGAGCGACTGGGCATGCTGGTCGGCGGTGAGGCCGCATGAGCGCCGCCTCGCTGACGAACGGGGACGACCTCGCCCGGCGCTTTCTCGCCCGGCTTCGGCCCGGGCGTGACGGCTGGATGACGGCGGGCCTGACCGCCGTACTGGTCGCCGTCGCCGCGGGCGCCTCCGCGCTGCTGCTCGTGCTGACCGGTGGCTCGCCGAGTGCTTCGGCGGACGCGATATGGACCGGGAGTCTGGCCGACGCCACGGGATGGACGACGACGCTGCTCAACGCGGCGCCGTTGTTGCTGGTCGCGGTCGGTGCGTGCATCTGCGCGGCGGGCGGCACCTTCAACATCGGCCAGGAGGGGCAGGTCCTCATCGGGGGCCTGGCCGGAGCCTGGGTCGGACTGCGGCTGGCCGTGCCCGGCCCGACGCTGGTGGTCGTGGTGCTGATCGCCGCGGCCGTCGGCGGCGGCGCCTGGGCCGCGCTCAGCGCGGTGATGCTCCGCCTGCGCGGCGTCAACGTCCCGGTGAGCACCCTGCTGATGACCTTCCTCGCCATCCAGCTCGTCACCTTCGCGGTCAGCACCCCCTGGTTCCTCCAGGAGAGCGCGCAGGGCTCCTCGGGCATCGCCGACGCGGCGTCCAACCAACTGCCGGCCAACGCCCAGCTCGGCGGCTTCGGGCAGTACCCGTCGGTGCAGTGGAACATCGGCCTGTTCGTCGCGCTGGTCGCGGCGGCCGGTGTCGCCGTGGTCCTCACCCGCAGCCGGTGGGGCTTCAGGGTGCGCATGCTCGGACTGAATCCGCTGACGGCCAAGCACACCGGTGTCCGGGTGGCCGCGCTCGGCGGCTTGACCCTTGCGCTGTCCGGCGCCTTCGCCGGGCTGGCGGGCGGGCTGCTGCTGGTCAGCCCGGTCGGCACCAGCCGGCTGCAGCCCGGGCTCTCGGACAACTTCGGCTGGGACGGCCTGCTCGTCGCGCTCGTGGCACGCAACCGGCCCCTGGTCGCGATCCCGGTGTCGCTGGTGTTCGCCGTGCTGCGCGCGGGCGGCGACTTCCTCTCGGCCACGGGTGTGCCGTACTACCTCGTCGATGTCGTCAAAGCACTGCTGGTCCTCGCGTTCGTCGCGCCGCCCGTGCTCGTCGATCTCTTCCGTCGGCGTCGCGGTGTCACACCGCAGGCGGCGCCCGACCTGTCCGTAGTCCCGACCAAGGTGAAGGCAGCCGCGTGAGCGTTCTGGACAGCACCACCACCATTCTCGCCAGCGGTGTCCGGCTGACCGTGCCACTGGCGTTCGCCGCCTGCGGTGAGTACGTGGCCGAGCGCGCCGGCACGATGAACATCTCCGTCGAGGCGATGATGCTCGGCGCAGCGTTCACCTCGATCGCCACCGCGAGCGCGACCGGCAGCGCCACCGCCGGCCTCGTGGCCGGCGTCGTGACGGGCCTCGTCCTCGGCTTCGTGCACGGCAACCTCTCCCACCGGGCGCAGATCAACACCTTCGTCGTCGGTCTGGTGCTGAACGCTCTGGTGCTCGGGCTGACGAGCTACCTGATCACGACGAACCAGTTCGTCTCGCACCAGGTCCACATTCTGTCGATCCCACTGCTGCAGGACATACCGCTCATCGGCAAGCCGCTGTTCTCCGAACGCTGGCCCGCCTTCCTGCTGTTCGCGCTGGTGCCGCTCACCTGGTGGCTGGTGGAGCGCAGCCGCTGGGGCCTGGAACTGCGGGCGGTGGGGGAGAACCCACAGGCCGCCGACGTCACGGGCATCAAGGTGAACATGCGGCGCCGGCAGGCACTGCTCTGGTGCGGCGCGCTGGCCGGTCTCGGTGGCGCGTACCTCGCGGTCGGCGAGGTCGGATCGTTCAACCAGAACATGACCGCCGGGCGCGGATACATCGTCATCGCCGCGGTGATCTTCGGGGCGTGGCGGCTCGGCCGGACCATGCTCGGCTGCCTGGTCTTCGGCCTCTCCGACGCGATGCGCCTGGCGCTCCCGGCGCTCGGCGTCACCCTCAACGCCCAACTGCTCGTCGCGGCCCCGTACCTGCTCGCGCTCCTCGCCATGCTGCTGTTCACCACCCAGCACCGGGAACCCGGCGCGCTCGGCCGGCCCTTCGAGCGCGGGTCGACCTGATGGCCGGAACCAGACGACGGCGGATACCGACCCCGCGAAGGCACGGGGCCGGCATCCGCCGCGGGTATGCGACATCGCCGTCAGCGTCGGCGCAGCGCCGCGGTCTCCAGCGCCGGCGGCGTGTAGCCGACGTCGAGCGGGTTGAGGACGCTGCCCGGCGCGACGAGTGCGTCGATCCGGTCCAGTGCCTCGGCCGACAGCGGCCGGTCCACCGCGGTGAGCTGCGACAGGAGCTGGTCGTGGGTGCGCGCGCCCATCACGGCCGTGCTGACGCCGGGATGGGCGAGCACGAACCGCAGCGCCAGCTCGACGAGCGTGCAACCCTCCTCGGCGGACAGGCGCACGAGTTCCTCGACGACCGCGAGCTTGCGCGTGCGCATCTGCTCGTCGGCGAAGTCGAAGTGGTCGCTGTTCCGCAGCGCGCGCGAGTCTCCCGCCGGCTCGGCGCCGGCCCGGTACTTGCCTGTCAGCCAGCCGCCGTTCAGCGGGCTCCAGACCATGACGCCCATGCGGTGCCGTTGTGCGGTGGGCAGGGCCGAGGCCTCCGCGTGCCGGGCCAGGATCGAGTACGACAGCTGCTCCACGGTGAACCGCTCGCGGCCACCGCGCCGCGCGGCCCACTGCGCCTCCACGATCTCCTCGGCCGGGAAGCTCGACGAGCCGATCGCCCGCACCTTGCCCGCCCGCACCAGGTCGCCGAGCGCACCGAGGGTCTCCTCGACGTCGGTGTGGGGATCCGGACGGTGGACGAGGTACACGTCCAGGTGGTCCGTCCCGAGCCGGCGCAGGCTGTCCTCCACGGCACGTGTGATCCACAGCCGGGAGGTGCCGCCCCGGTTGCGGTCGAGCGGGCCGGCGGGCATCCGGCTCGCGACCTTCGACACCAGGACGACATCGTCGCGGCGTCCCTTGAGCGCCCGGCCGATGATCTCCTCCGACTCGCCGAAGGCGTACACGTCAGCGGTGTCGACGACGTTGACCCCGGCGTCCAGCGCCGTCGCCACCATGCGGTGGCACTCCGCCTCGTCGGTGTTGCCCCAGGCGCCGAACATCATCGACCCGAGACAGAGCTGACTCACCTCTATGCCGGTCCCACCCAGAATCCGGTAGTGCATGCTTGCCCTCGTCTTCCCAGCCGACGCCCTGTCGCTGTCATCTCGCAGGCTCGCACGGCGGCAGGCACGAAACCGATGTCGCGCGGGGCCAGCATCCCCGGCCTGCGTGTTGTGTCCGCAGCACATCGACCCGCGGGTGCGCGCACGCCTAGTCTCGAAGAAACCCCACCCACTCACCATGGAGGTACCGTGGCCACCGGTCTCACCTCGGCCCGCTGGACTCACCTCGCGCTGCCGACCGGCGATCTCGACAAGGCGATCGCGTTCTACACCACCCTGACTCCGCTGGTCGTGGTCGAGCGGTTCAAGGACGCCGACGGCGAGAGCGTCTGGCTCTCCAACGACCAGCAGGCCGAGACGCCGTTCGTGCTCGTCCTGGTGTCGTTCAACAAGGACAAGGGCGGCCAGCTGGGCTTGTTGCACCCCTTCGCGCACATCGGCATCGAGGTGCCGGCGCGGGAGGACGTCGACGCGCTCGCGGACCAGGCCCGCGAACTGGGCTGCCTGCACTGGGAGCCCCGACAGATGCCCGAGCCCGTCGGCTACATCTGCGCTCTGAAGGACCCCGACGGCAACGTCGTCGAGATCTCCCACGACCAGCGGGTCTTCGACTCGGTCCGCAAGAAGTGGGGTTCGTCCTGAAGGACACCCGCGCCGCCGTCGAGGCGTACCTCGCGGCGCTGAACGCGCACGACGCCGACGCCGTGGCCGCCTGCGTGGCCGAGGACTTCGTCAACGAGCACACGTCATCGCTGGGACACAGCCGCAAGGGCCGCGCCGAGTACCGCGCGGCGCTGACCGGGTTCCTCGACGACTTCGCAGACCTGCACTACGCGCCCGAGCGTTTCCTCGTCGACGGCGAGTCGGCCGCGGTGCCGTACGTCATGACGTTCCGGATGCGCTCGGCGGGGGACCGCCCCGTACGCGTGCGCGGAGTCTTCGTGTTCACCGTCGTCGGCGGCCTCATCACGCGCCGCACGGACTACTGGGACAGCGGCGAGGTGCAGCGGCAGCTCGCCTGACGCCCGCGGCCGACAGCCCGGAACGACGCCCTTCGACACCCCGTCCGCCTCTCGTGCGGACGGGGTGTCGGCGTCTCCGCAACCTGACCTCCGTATCACTTTGCATGACGGCGTCTCGTATTGCTTGACATGATGTCGTCTCGCATTGAAAGATGACGTCATGCGAGTGGTAACGACACAGGCCGGCCTGGGCCGGATCGAGGACGGGGCCATCGCCCTGCTGGACACGGCTTTTCCGCACGTCGGCGCGGTCCTGGAGCAGGAGGGCACGCTGCAGTGCCTGGCATCCTGCGCGGTGCGCCGGCGGATCCCGCTCGACGAGACCACGCTCGTGGCGCCGTTGGGCCGTCCCCGGGCCGTGTGGGGCGTCGGACTCAACTACGTGTCGAAGGCGGCCCGGGCCGGCCGGGGACTGCCCGAGCAGCCGATCCTGTACCTGGCCGCGTCGTCCGCCGTCCCGGCTCCCGGCGCGCAGGTGGTGATCCCGCAGACCGTGACCGAACCCGACTACGAGGGGGAGATCGCGGTCGTCGTCGGACGCCGGCTGTACCAGGCGACCGAGTCGCAGGTCTGGCCCGCGATCGCCGGCGTCACCGCGGCCAACGACATGACGGCACGCGACGTCATGCGCGCCACGGCGGTGCCCGCCCTCGCCAAGAGCTACCCGGGGTTCACGCCGCTCGGCACGTCGATCTGCACTCCCGACGACCTCGCCGACCGCGACGCGATCCGCGTACGGAGCTGGGTCAACGGCGAACTCATGCAGGACGACACGAGCGCCGGGATGATCTTCCCGGTCGCCGATCTGCTCAGCCGGCTGTCGTGGTTCACCGCGCTCGAACCCGGCGACGTCGTCCTCACCGGAACCCCGGCCGGCACCGGCCAGGACCGCGCGTGCTTCCTCGCCGACGGCGACGAGGTACGGGTCGAGGTGGACGGCGTGCTGCCCCTTGTCACCCGCGTCGTACGTCCCACGGACGCCTCACTGCGCGACCACCGGCTGACCGAACCGGTCAGCTGACCCCCCTCACCCTGGAGCACACACCGATGCCCATCTCCTCCGCGTCGTCCTACGACCTGGTCCTGGCCGGCGGCACCGTCATCGATCCGGCGTCGGGCACCAACGCCCGCCTCGACGTGGCGGTCACCGGTGACCGCATAGCCGCGATCGGGGAAGGGCTTGCGGCGGGCGCGGCCCGCACGATCGACGTCACCGGCTCCACCGTGCTGCCGGGCCTCGTCGAGGGCCACACCCACATCTTCCAGTACGTCTCCGCCGTGGGCGCCCCGGCCGAGGAGGCCCACCTGCGCCGTGGCGTCGTCGCCGCGGCGGACGCCGGCACCGCCGGTGCATCGACCTTCGCGGCCTTCCGCAAGCTGGTGGTCGAGGCGAACCCGCTGCGCATCGTCAACTTCCTCAACGTCTCGGTGCTCGGCCTGATCGACTTCAGGTTCGGCGAGCTGCTCAACCCCGACACCCTGGTCCCCGAGGACGCGCTCGCGACCGCCGAGGCCCACCCCGACATCGTGCGCGGCTTCAAGATCCGTCTGTCCGAGGACGTCGTCGGCGAGAACTGGGAGTCGTTGCTGAAGAAGTCCGTGGCACTGGCCGAACAGGCCCGTCTGCCGCTGATGGTGCACATCGGCGAGACCGAGGAGCCCGTGCCCGTCGTCCTGGACTACCTGCGCCCCGGCGACATCGTGGCGCACTGCTACACCGGCAAGCCGAACGGCATCCTCGACGGCGACCAGGTGCACCCCGCGGTCATGGCGGCCCGGGAGCGCGGCGTGCTGTTCGACTCCGCCCACGGCAAGAGCAACCTCAGCTTCGAGGTGGCGCGCCGGGCGATCGCCGACGGATTCCTGCCCGACATCCTCAGCTCCGACACCAGCGCCCGCAACTGGCGCGGCCCGGTGTTCGACCTGCTCACCAGCATCTCCAAGCTGGTCGCGCTCGGCGCGCCGCTCGAGGAGTGCATCCGCCGGGCCACCGTCGCTCCGGCACAGCTGCTCGGCCTCGACGCCGAGGGTTACGGGCGCCTGGTGGTCGGCGGACGGGCCGACGTCACCGTCGTCGACTGGACCGACGAGGTCACCCTGCCCGACGCCGCGGGCAACACCATCCTCGCGCCGCGCCTGGAGCCGACCGTCGTGCTGCACAAGGGCGCCGAGGTCGACATCGTGCCGTGGCGCGGTCTGCCGTCGGCGTGAGACGCCGCCCGTTCCGGGGAGGACGCGATGAGCGTCGGTGACGTCCACCTGCTGCGGCGCCGGCTGCGCGCGGCCCTGGCGACGGCAGAACCCGCCGTCGGTACGTTCGTCAAGCTGGCGTCGCCCGACGTGGTGGAACTTGCCGAGGCGGCCGGATACGCGTTCGTCGTCGTCGACCTCGAACACTCCACCCTCACCGAGCAGAACGCCGTCGACCTGGTACGCCATGCCCATGCGTGCGGCCTGCCGGCCCTGGTCCGTGTGCCCGAGGTGGACGCCCCCGCCGTCAACCGGCTGCTGGAGGCCGGGGCGGCGGGGATCCAGCTGTCCATGCTCACCCGCGTCGCCCAGGCCGAGGAACTGCTCGCGGCGACCCGGTTCGCGCCCGCCGGCCGCCGGTCGGTCAGCCTGGCCAACAGGGCCGCCCGCTTCGGTGCGGTCCCGCTGGCCGGGTTCCTGGGTGCCGAGCAGGACGACCCGCCGGTGCTGGTCGGCCAGATCGAGACGGCACGGACCGATCCTCTCCCGGATCTGCTCGCCCCTCTCGACGTGTGCTTCGTCGGCAGCACCGACCTCGCGGTCGACCTGGGCCTGCCGGCGGACCCCGCGGTGCTGCGCGCCGCGGTGGACCGGGTGCGCGAGGCCGCCCGGTCGGCGGCGGTGGCGTTCGGAGGCTGGGTGCCGGCCCGGGGTGCCGCAGTCGACCTGGGCCTGAGTGACGCCGACTACCTGGTCGTCGGCTCCGACCTTCAGATGCTGGCGGGTGCCCTGCGGGTGGCCGCCGGAGAGGAAAACCAGTGACCACACGCAACGCAGCGCTGTTCAACACCGTCCTGAACTGGGACGAGCTGCCGGTGACGCAGGTGCGTCCGGGGGTCCGCCGTCGCGTCTACGCGACGGACGAGATGATGATCTGCCACCACGAGCTCGAAGTCGGCATGACGCTCAACCCGCACCGGCACGAGGACTTCGACCAGCTGGTCCATATCGCCCAGGGGCGTGCGAACTACTACGTGGACGGTGTCGCGCACGACATGCGTGCGGGCTCGTTCCTCCTGGTCCCCCGAGGCAGCGAGCACTACGTGGAGCCGACGGAGGCCCCCTGTGTGAACATCGACTTCTTCGTCCCGCCGCGGGCCGACCTGCTTCCCTGAAGTGCGGCCTCGACCCGATCGAGCTGCCCGTACGCAACGAGCCCCAGGTGGGGCCGGTGTCCGGGCTGCCCTTCAGCCCCCGCAGGCTGCTCGCCTGCCTCCGGGAGGGCGAGCGCAGGTTCGGCTGGGCGGACCGGGATCCGCGCCCCGGCCTGCGCCGGGACGGACGCCGGCTGCTGGGCACCGGCATGGCGGCGGCCTCCTTCCCGGCCATGGCCGTGCCCGCGACGGCGGCCGTGACGGCCGAGGCGGACGGCGGCTTCACCGTGCGGGTCAACGCGGCCGACATCGGGACCGGGGCGCTGACCGCGCTCACCCTGATCGCCGCCGACGCGCTGAGGGCATCCACCGGCCGAGTCCACGTGCGCCTGGGCGACAGTGACTTCGGCCGGGCGGGGCCCGCCGGAGCGTCCATGGGCACCCGCTCCTGGGGATGGGTGGTCGCGGCTGCGGCGGGGGAGCTGCGGGAGCGGCTCACTGCTGGTGCTGTCGTCCCGCCGGAGGGGATCACGGTACGGTCGGACACCGCTGAGGCCGTCCGGGCCCTCGCACGGACGGAACGGCACGCTTTCGGGGCGCAGTTCGCCGAGGTCGCGGTCGACGTCGGTACCGGCGAGGTGCGCGTGCGGCGCATGCTCGGCGTCTTCGCCGCGGGCCGGATCGTCCACCCGCTCACGGCGCGCAATCAGCTCGTCGGCGGGATGACGTGGGGCATCTCCATGGCCCTGCACGAGGAGGCGGTCCGGGACCGGGCCACGGGCGGCCTGGTCGGTGCCGACCTGGCGGGCTACCACTTCGCGGCCAACGCCGACGTCCCGCCCATCGAGGTGGACTGGGTGGACGACCCCGACCCGGACGACCCGGTCGGAATAAAAGGCATCGGCGAGATCGGGATCGTGGGTGCGGTGGCGGCGATCGCCAACGCGGTCTGGCACGTGACCGGCGTACGCCACCGTCATCTGCCCATCCGGCCCGACCGAGTGCTTATCGCCGGAGCCCCTGATGCTTGACCTCGCCGAGGAACTGAGCCGCTGGCTGCACGAGGGACGGGGCGTCGCCGTCGCCACCGCCGGCGGCAGCACCCCGCCACCGCCCGGCGCCGCACTCGCCGTCGACGGGGAGTGCACGGTCATCGGTTCGGTCTTTGGAGGTTGCGCGGAGGGCATGGTGTGCGAGCTGTGCGGCGGGCGCTGGAGGACGGCCAGGTCGTGCTTCAGCGGTTCGGCCACAGCGACGAGGACGTCTTCGCGATCGGCCTGACCTGCGGCGGAGTCATCGACGTCCTGATCATGCCGGTGTGCAGGTCACGACAGTCGGCCCGCCGCCCTCCGCGGCGGGCCGGCTGTCGTTCCGGTAAGTGGGTCAGCCCCCGTTGGGTGCGCCGTCCGAGGTGCCCAGCCGCTGCGACAGCGCGCGGGCGGTCTCCAGCAGTGCCTGGGCCATCGGCGAGGTGACGTCATCGGGAACGGTCGCCGTCGTGCCGACGACAGCGAGCGTTCCGCTGATCTCGTCACCCTCGAAGATCGGCGCCGCGATGGTGCGGACCCCGTTGACGGCGGGGGAGTTGACCGACAGCCCGTGCAGCCGGATGGCCTCGAGCTCCTCGGTGAGCTCGGGCGACTTGCGGACCGAGCGCGGCAGCACCGGTACCTGTTCCGGGGGCAGGAACGTGAGGAAGATCCGTCCCTGTGCCGAGGACGTGAGGTCGAGACGCGAGCCGACCCGGACGCTGATGCGCACCATGTGGTCGGTGTTGTCCACCGAGCGCACCACGGTCGGCGACTCGCCGTCCCAGACCGACAGCACGATCGTCTCGTCGATGCGCCGGACCAGATCCTCCATGTACGGCTCCGCGGCGGCGACGATCGGCAGGCCGGCCCGCGCGGCCGTGGCGAGCGTGAGCACCTGGGGGCCGAGGGAGTAGAGCGAGGTGCGCTCGTCGTACCGCAGCAGGTTCGCCGCCCGCAGTGCCTTCGTGTAGCGGTGCGCGGTCGCCTTGCTCGCCCCGAGACGCGCGGTGATCTCGTTGAGACTCATGTGCGGCTTGCCGACCGTGAACGAGCCGAGGATCAGCGCCGCACGCTGCACCGTCTGGATGGTCGGCGCGGTCGTGTCGGGACCGTTTCGCTCGCCGGTGCCGGGCTGCGCCTTCGTGGCCATGAAGATTTGCTCCTGTCCCGTACTTAGTAAAGTGGTAAGACGTTGAATGGAACGTCGTATTGGATAGCGTAACGGTGAGGGCCGGGTGAATGTGCGGGAAGTGCTGAGGCGCTTCTCCCCGGCGAGATGCGGTGGTGGACGGGAGTCAGGCACTCACGCATCGGAGGAGTGCCCCGGCGTGAGGGAGCGTGCCGGGTCGAGCAGGGAGGCGATGTGGTTGACGGCGAGGGCCGCCTCGCCGAAGCCGATCGAGATGAGGCTGACCTTGCCGTCGTGGTCGGCGATGTCGCCGGCCGCGAAGACGCGCTGTCTGCTGGTGCGCATCGTGCGGTCGACGAGGATGCGACGGCGACGCAGCTCCAGTCCCCACTGCTCGATCGGGCCGAGATCGGCGATGAAGCCGAGCGCGGCGACGACGGACTGGGCGGACAGGCTGATCCGGTCGCCGTCCGGGCCCGCGACCACGACCTCCGACACCGACCCGTCGCCGGAGATCTTCTCGACCTCGTAGGGCGTCAGGACCCGCACGGAGGATGCGTGCACCTGCTCGACGGTGCGTTCGTGGGCCCGGAACCGCGTACGCCGGTGCACCACCGTCACCGACGAGGCGATCGGCTCCAGCGACAGCGCCCAGTCCAGCGCGGAGTCCCCACCACCGACCACCACGACGTCCTGTCCGGCGAGTTCGGCCAGCCGCGGCACGAAGTACCGCAGGCCCCGGCCCAGGTAGTCGGAGCCCACGGGGAGCTCGCGGGGGACGAAGTTGCCGATGCCGCCGCAGACGAGCACCGCGCCCGCGGTGATCCGCGCGCCGGCGTCGGTGGTGGCGACGATGCCCTCGCCCGCGTCGTCGAGGCGGGTGACCCCGTGCCCGAGCAGGTAGGTCGGGTTCCACCGCCCGGCCTGCTCGGCCAGCCGGTCCACCAGGTCCTGACCGCGGACGGCGGGGAAGCCGGCCACGTCGTAGACGAGCTTCTCGGGGTACAGGGCGGTGATCTGGCCGCCCACCTCGGGCAGGGCGTCGGCGACAGCGACGCTCATGCCGCGGAAGCCGGCGTAGTACGCGCCGTACAGCCCGGTCGGGCCGGCGCCGATGACGAGCAGGTCGACGGACACCTCGGGGCCGGCGCCGGTGGTCGCCTGGAAGCCGCTCACGCTCCCACCTCGGGGTGGTCGTGGCCGACCCGGCCGACCTTGCGTGCGCCGCCGGGCGACCCGAGCGGCTCGGCTCCGACGATTTGGAGGGTGAAGAATTCGGCGTTGATGCGCTCGGACTGCTGGGCCTCGGCCGGCAGGTCCTCGTGGTGGAAGATCGAGATCTGCGGGCAGACGGGTTCGCAGCGCCCGCACTCGACGCATTCGTCGGGCTGGATGTAGAGCATCCGGTCGCCCTCGTAGATGCAGTCGGCCGGGCACTCCTCCATGCACGACTTGTCCATGACGTCGAGACATGCCTGGGTGATGACGTACGGCACGGGCTTCTTGCCCTTCACACGATCGCACAGAATGCGAGATGGCATCTTCTATTACGGAATGGATGATGACGGCGTCGGCCCGGGGTGTCAACCCTCGTCGATTGCTTGACACTGTCGCGTGTGCTAGGAGAAGCTGATGCGACATACGAGATGGCGTCTCACAGCGCGCCACTCGGGTCGGGACTTGTGAGAGGCATACGCCGTAATGGGAAGCAACCCCCGGACCGTCCCAGCACCGATGGTCGTCGAGAACTGGGACCAGCTCACCTTCCGGGTCAACCGCGAGGCCTACCGCAGCGCGGAGATCTTCACCCGGGAACGCGGCTGGGTATGGACACACACCTGGCTCTACCTCGGCCACGAGACCGAGATCCCCAACCCCAACGACTTCAAGGTCCGCACCCTCGGCGGCCGACCGCTGATCTTCTGCCGGGACAGTGCCGGCGAGGTACACGCGTTCCTGAACTCCTGTCCGCACCGCGGCACCGTGCTGTGCCGCGAGAACGAGGGCTCGGCCAGGCTCTTCCAGTGCTTCTACCATGCCTGGACATTCCGCAACAACGGTGAGCTCGCCGCGATCCCCGACGCCGACGCGTACGAGTCGGGCGACGAGTTCAAGGCGTCCATGGGACTGCGCAGCGTGCCACGCCTGGAGATCCACGAGGGGTACGTCTTCGTCGCCTTCGACCCCGACGTCCCCCCACTGCTCGAGCACCTCGGCGACGCGGCCGACTACATGACGATGATCGAGCAGCAGCACGTCGGCGGCATGACCACGCTGCCCGGCACGCAGCAGTACAGCGTACGGGGCAACTGGAAACTCGCCGTCGAGAACGCGATGGACGGCTACCACTTCGCGCCCACCCACAACACGTTCGTGGGTTACCTGCGCGAGAGCGGCTTCGCCGTCAGTGACGACAACCAGTTCGCGTACAACCTCGGCAACGGCCACGGCCTCCTGGTCCTGACCGGGCACGGCGGGCGGATCAGCATGATCTGGGAACCGCGCTTCGGCGAGGACGAGCGGGTGCGCACCGAGCAGCACCGGGCCGAGATGACGCAGCGGCTGGGGGAGAAGCGGGCACACCACGTGGCCGACGAGAGCCACATCCTGTTCGTGTTCCCCAACCTGCTCCTGTTCGACATCGAGGGGCTGTCGATCCGGCAGCTGGAGCCGGTGGCGCCCGACCAGACCGACGTACGCGCCTGGCAACTGGTCCCGCGCAACGAGGACCCGGCCGCGCGCGCCCTGCGCATGAAGACGGTCGTCAGCTTCGTCGGCCCGGGCGGGCTCGCCACGCCGGACGACATCGAGGCGTACGAGGCGGTCCAGCGCGGCATCCAGGCCACGGCGGACACCGCTTCGCCCGAGCTGGACTACAGCGACATGTCGCGCGGCATGGCCGACGAGGTCAAGGGCGTGCAGGGCAGGTCGACCGACGAGGGTGCGATGCGGGGCTTCTGGCGGCACTGGGTCGACGCCGTAGGGCTCGATGACGGCCTCGAGGTCCACGGCGAGCGCCCGGCGTCCTTCCTCGCGGGGAGGGACGTACGATGACCGCGATCACCAACACCCACTCCGTGCAGTGCCAGGGACGCACCATCACCCGGCCGGAGGTGGAGGACTTCCTCTACGCCGAGGCGGACATCCTCGATCACTGGGACTACGACGGCTGGCTGGCCCTCTTCGAGCCCGGCGCCCGCTACGAGATCCCCACCACCGACTACCGCCCCGGCTGGTCGCCGCACGAGACCGGATCCTTCGTCGACGACGACTGGGACCTGAT
Source organism: Streptomyces sp. NPDC058678 (assembly GCF_042714835.1). Classification (NCBI taxonomy): domain Bacteria; kingdom Bacillati; phylum Actinomycetota; class Actinomycetes; order Kitasatosporales; family Streptomycetaceae; genus Streptomyces; species Streptomyces sp. NPDC058678. The sequence goes on from NZ_JBHXSG010000004.1 coordinate 253,527, forward strand.
CCTCGCCCGGGTCAAGCGCCTGAAGTCCCGCAAGGCGCACGCCGAGAACCCGCACTCGCGCACGCACCGGCTGGTGTCCAACGTGCGACTGTCCGAGCACACGGAGGACTCCCTCCGGGTGGCGGCCTCCTTCGTGGTGCACCGCGCCCGCGACGGCCACTTCGACGCCTACGTCGGCTGGTACGAGCACGTACTGGTGCCGACCGAGGACGGACTCCGTTTCCGCTTGCGGCGCTCGATCCTCGGCCACGAGTCGCTGACGGCGGGCGCCCGACTCAGCTTCATCCTCTAGACGGCGACGGACGGTGACCCGATGATCCGACACACCCTGTCCTTCCGCTTCGGCGACGCGGTCGACCAGGCCACACGCGAGTCCGTGCTGGCCGAGCTGCGTACCTTCCCGCACCGGTACCCGGCCATGCGCGGCTTCGTCCTCGGCGAGAACGTCAGCACCCGCGACCGGACCTTCACCCACACCATGGCCGTCGACTTCGACAGTCAGGACGACCTGCTCGCCTATCTCGGCAGCGAGTCCCACGAGAACTTCGTGCACACGCGCTGGCGACCGGTCATCGACCGGCAGGCCATCACCTCGTTCGAGTACGCCGAGCGCCCGTCGCTCACCCCAGGAAGGACAGCGCCCGTGAGCACCCGCCCGCACGGCCCGTACGGCATGGAGTACGCCCGGATCGAGGTTCCGGACATGCAGGCCACGATCGACTTCCTCGAGTACCACGTCGGCCTCCAGCTGGAGCAGCGTACGGACGAGTACGCCTATCTGCGCGCCGACATCGAGCACCACGCGATCGAGCTGATCCACGCGCCCGAGCGCACCGACGGGTGGACGACCGCGGTCGGCTACAGCGTGGCGAGCGAGGAGGTCCTCGAGCAGCTGCACAAGAGCGTCCTCGACGCCGGCCTCGAAGTCCTCGAGCTGCAGGAGCGACAGCAGGCGCTGTGCGAGAACGGCTTCGCGGTCAAGGACCCCAACGGCCTGATCATCGAGCTGTTCACCGAGTTCCAGGAGTACGCCGAGCCGCCGCATATCGAGATCCGGCCGCTCGACCTGGTGCACCCGTTCATCGCCACCGCGAAGTACCAGGAGACGCAGGAGTTCTACCAGAACGTCCTGCGGTTCGTCCCCTCGGACTACGTCGTCGGCTCGACCACGTTCTACCGCGGCGAGAACCGCTACCACCACAGCCTCGCGGTCCAGAACAACAAGGAGCACTACGTCGCGCACCTGTGCTTCGCGATGAAGAGCCTCGACCACGTCATGCGGATGCGCGCCCGCGCGCTCTACAAGGGCGCGCCGATCGCCTCCGACATCGTCAACCACTCGGCGTCGACGTCGATCGCGTTCTACCTGCACGACACGCGCTTCGGCCCGCGGTTCGAACTGTGCGACCGGCACCGGGTGTTCACGCCGGAGGAGCACGAGACGCACCGGGCCCGCAGGATGCCGGCCGACCCGCGCAACATCGACGTGTGGCGTCCGGCGTCCGACGACTGGGGACGTTTTTGAGACAGCAGTTGCTTGACGTCCTGAGCCTGCTCGACGTGACTCCCGCTCCCCGTGGGCAGGAGCGGACGGCGGCCCACCGGTTGCGTGCCTGGTGCGCGGACCGGTGGCCGCACGTCGAGTGGCAGGTACTGGAGCACGGTCCCGCGGGCGGCAGCCTGATCGCCGCGCACGGGGCCGGACCCCTCCTGTATTCCCATCTCGACACCTCGCTGGACGACGGCGGTGCGCACAACCACCTCGTCACCGGCAACTCCGCGCCCATCGCTCCGCTCGGCGTGGACGGCGACGTGGTGGCCGGCTTCGGTCTCGGGGTCGCCCGAGGCCCGGCGGCCGCCGCGCTCGTCGCGTTCGCCGAGGCGGGCGCCGGGCGGCTGCTGCTCGCCGGCTCCGGTACGCACCGCCGCTCCGGCGGGACCACCGGCCTGGAGGCCTATGCCGACGCGTTTCAACTGCCGCGGTCGGCGATCGTCGCCAAGTGCGGCCCGCCCACGCTGCTCTGGCACGAGCCGGGCGCGCTCTACCTGAGCGTCCGGGTGACCGGCCGCTCCGGGGCCGCGATGATGGCCCGGTCGGCCACACCGCCCGGGGGAGTCGTAGCCCGGGCCGGCGTCGTCCTGGAGGAGCTGGCCCGCTGGCGCACGGCCTACCTGGCCGCCGACCCGCGGGCCGGGCAGACCGGCCGGGCGTGCGGCATCGGCGCGATCAGCGGAGGGTGGGCCGCCAAGCCGGACCTGCTGCCGGCCCAACTGCGCATCGATCTGTACGTCGTCGCCGGTGACCCGGTGGAGCCGGCAGTGCTGGCGGCCGACCTGGCCGACCGGCTGCGGGCACGGTGCGCGAAGTCGGTGCTGCGCAACTGCACGGTCGAGGTGGAGGCCGAGCCGGTCGCGCCGGCCGCGGCGACGGACGCCGACGCCCCGGTGGTGACGGCGGCCCGGGCGGCCTGGCGCGACGAGTTCGGCGTCCAGCCGCCGCCGATCACCGGCTGGACGGGATCGACCGACGGTGTCGTGCTGCGCGCCCGCGGCGTCGACACCGTGCGCCTGGGCCCGCAGGCCAAACCGGCCCTCGACGATCCACGGCGCGACGCCCTGTCGTTGGGACAGTTGACCGCGTACGCGCGCATCTACCGCCGGCTGTTGACCGAGCTGACGGCGTAGCGCCGCAGATCCCGGTGCTGCCCGCGCCCGCGCCGATGACGGCGGGCGCGCACTCCGAGCCGTCCCGGCTCCGGTGCCGACGCAGCCCCTGACGAACCATTGTGAACTCGAGTTCAACCAGCGCAAGGCGCAAGCGCCCTGCAGAAAAGTGGGCAGGCGGATGGACAAAGTGGTCGCTTCCGTGGCCGAGGCGGTGGCGGACATCCCCGACGGGGCGTCCCTCGCCGTCGGCGGCTTCGGTCTCAGCGGAATTCCGGGGGCTCTGATCCAGGCCCTGTACGACACCGGCGTCACGGGACTCGACGTCGTCTCCAACAACTGCGGGGCGATGGAATCCGGCCTCGCCGTGCTGCTCGCCGCGGGCCGGATATCCCGGGTCACCGGCAGCTACATCGGCGGCAACAAGGAGTTCGCCCGCCAGTACCTGGGCGGCGAGATCGAGCTGGAGCTGATCCCGCAGGGCACCCTCGCGGAGCGACTGCGGGCCGGGGGCTGCGGCATCCCGGCCTTCTACACCCCGGCCGGGGTCGGCACCCAGGTCGCCGACGGCGGACTGCCCTGGCGTTACGACGGCGGGGGCGGCATCGCCGTCGCCTCACCGGCCAAGGAGGTACGCGACTTCGCCGGCGTCGCGTACGTCCTGGAACACGGGATCACCACGGACTTCGCCCTGGTGCGGGCGGCGAAGGGCGACCGGCACGGCAACCTCGTGTTCAACAAGTCGGCCCGCAACTTCAACCCCCTCGCCGCGATGGCGGGCCGCATCACGGTCGCCGAGGTGGAGGAACTGGTCGAACCGGGCGCGATCGACCCCGACCAGGTCCACCTGCCGGGCATCTTCGTCCAGCGCGTGGTGGCCCTCAGCTCCGAGCAGGCCGCCGACAAGAAGATCGAGAACCGCACGGTGACGCGTAGGGAGGTGCGGGTCTGATGGCCTGGACACGGGACGAGATGGCCGCCCGCGCGGCCCGCGAACTGCGCGACGGCGAGTACGTCAACCTCGGCATCGGGCTGCCCACGCTGATCCCCAACCACCTGCCCGAGGGTGTCCACGTCGTGCTGGAGTCGGAGAACGGCATCCTCGGCACCGGCCGTTTCCCGTACGAGGACGAGGTCGACCCGGACCTGATCAACGCGGGCAAGGAGACCGTCACCGTTCTGCCAGGCGCGGCCTTCTTCGACTCCGCCCTGTCGTTCGGCATGATCCGCGGCGGCCACATCGACGCGGCCGTGCTCGGCGCCATGCAGGTCTCCGAACGGGGCGACCTCGCCAACTGGGCGATCCCGGGCAGGATGGTGACCGGTATCGGCGGAGCCATGGACCTCGTGCACGGTGCCCGCCGGGTGATCGTCACCATGACCCACACCGCCAAGGACGGCGCCCCGAAGATCGTGCGGGAGTGCGACCTGCCGCTCACCGGCAAGGGCTGCGTGGAGCGGATCATCACCGACCTCGGCGTTCTCGACGTCACCGACGACGGCCTTCTCCTCGTCGAGACCGCTCCCGGCGTCACCGTCGAGGAGATCACCGCGAAGACGGCGGCGAAGGTGCTCATCGCCGAAGGAACCCGCGTATAGCCCTCCGTGCCGCGTGGCCCGCATGGCAGCTTCACCCTCCCGGGGCGTGACTGTCATGCGGCGGTGCGCGTCAGGGCTGGAGACTGTGATCCTGGTCGGACGCGCCGGCGCCGTCGGCGAGGCATCGGTCTCGGTCGCCGACGGCGCCGAGTCCAGAAGTCGTCTCATGGCGCAGCATCGCCGGCGAGCAGCAGGACGCGTCCCCCCGGCCGGCCACGAGAGGGCGGCCTGTACGACGCCGAGGTCATCCGTGTCGACGAGTCGACGAGTCGACGAGTCGAGCATGCCTGGTACGAGATCATCAGCGACAACACCCCGCTGGCGTCGTCGGCCGGGCTCAAGCCCGTGTTCCGACCGGGACGGCCTGATCGTGCCGGCCGGAAACCTCTCGCGCGCAGCGGCCGCTCGGTGCCCGGAGGACGCTGTACTTCTTCCGGCGCGCGGCTCGTGTCCGTCGGTGATGTGCGTATCGCCCCGCTCGCGCCCGGTCTGGGCGCGTGGAGATCACCGGCCCGTCGGACTGTGAGCCGACGGGCCGTTCGACGTGCGCTACTCCGCTGCCCGCGGGTGCTCGCGGACTTCTTCGCTGTGACAGACGACCGCCGCAGCCAGAGTGAACTCTGGCTGCGGCGGTCGAGGGTTGTCCCCGGCGGCTCCACGACGGTCAGCGGCGCTCGTCGAGCGACCGGTGTCCGAGGGGCGCCAGGGGCGGCGCCGTCGCGTCGGCGTTCACGGACGTGCCGTCACCGAGGGGGCCCGGCGTCACACGCCCCAGTCGTCGTTGACGGTGACGGCGTCGGTGATGCGGAACCGGCCGCCGGGCACCAGGGGCGTGGTGGGCTCACCCATCACGACGACGTGCTTGCCGAACCGGGGGGCCAGCGGTCGGCCGACGTCGCGCTTGAGCCACAGACGCAGCAGGTGCCGGCGGCGCTCCGGTTCCGGGTGGTCGTTGTAGCTGGTGCGCGAGTGCAGTGCGGCGTAGTTGAGCAGCCACTGCACGTCCCCCGGCTGGAAATCCATGTCGATCGGCAGACCGGGTTCCTGCGAGATCTCGTCGAAGAGGGTGATGGCCGCGGCCTGGTCGGGCGTCAGCGCGGGAACCCCGGGGTACTCCTGGGCACTGAAGATCATCGAGTTGCCGGCGTAGGTACTGAAGATGCCGTCGACGTGGCTGATGATCGGCGAGGTGTACGTGAGTTCCGGGGAGTCGGGGTCCTGGCGCCGCCAGTCCCAGTGGTAGGTGTCGAAGAGCCGCGCGGCGAGGTCCGGCCGGCGGCGCAGCATCTCGTTGTAGATCGTGGTGCCGCTGACCAGGCTGGAGGCTCCGCCCTCCTTGGCACCGCGCAGGCACATGAGGGCGACGACGTCGGAGCTGTCGGAGTGGAACGGCAGCCGGTCCCGAATGCGGGAGGGCAGCGCGCCCTCGTCGGACATCGTCTTGTTCGACGTGGCGATCACGTGGTCGAGCAGGTCGCCCCGCTGGCTCTGGCCGATCGGCAGGCCGAGGTGCAGGCCCATGATGAAGAAGATGGCCGCGGCCACGGAGTCGCCGTACTCCTCGGTGCGCAGGCCACGCACCAGGATGAAGCCCCGGCCGGCGTCCATCTGGTGGGCGCATTCGTCGTTGAGGGCGCGACAGGCGTCGAACGGGTAGTCGGCGGCGGTGACGGTGCGCAGGTCGGGGTCCTCGGCGACGAAGCGCCGTCCCAGGTCTTCCAGCTCGGTGCGCTCGGCGTCGCTGAGTTCGTAGATCCATTCGGTGGACTTAGACAGCTCGTCGCCGCGCCAGGCGGACGGACCGGAGATCGGCTGAAGGCCGACGGTGGTGCTCACGATGATGCACTCCTAGAAAAGGTGAGGGAAAGCCCGTCGGCGAAGACACAACGGGCGACGAGCGTCGACGGACGACGAACGTTTCGGTGTGGCGGGGGATCGTCGCGTTGCGACGAACCGCACTCAGAAGGGAGTCTGAGGTTCGCCGACAGCCGTGCCGGGGCGCAGCCCCTCCCGGGGCGGGAAGTAGCTGAGCGGCTCGTCGTAGGTCCGACGGCCGGCGCACGACACGAGCAGGACGCCGATCAGAGCGACTGGCCTCATGCTGGTCCCGTCCTTTCGAGAAGTTCCTCAACCATAGGACGCCTCCGGGTCGTCGTCAATGTGCGAGATGCTGTCTCGTGATGCAGTACGTCAGGGTGGCCGTGAGACGGCACGGTGGAGCTTGCGCCGGCAACGATGCCCGCCCGTCTTCGGCCCAGGGCTCGATCAGCGAGTCACCACCAGCTCGCCGTGGGGGCGAAGCAGCGGTCGGGGCCGGTGTCGTCGATGAGACCGGGCCGCGTCGGCTCCCAGCCGAACAGGAACCGGCCCCGCACCCCTGCGTACCCTGTCCCCGTGTCAGCCTCCCGCCTGCGCCGCGTCGCCGTTCTTGTGCTCGAGGGCGCGAAGCCGCTCGATGTCGGCATTCCCGCGCAGGTGTTCACGACGCGCGCGAGCATGCCGTACGAGGTGCGGTTGTGCGGCGCGGCACCCGGTCTCGTGACCGGCGGCGACGGCCTTTCGTACCACGTCGCCCATGGCCTCGACGCGCTTGCGTGGGCAGACATCGTGTTCATCCCCGGCTACCGGTTCCCGGACCGCGACGATCCGCCGCGGGCCGTCGTCGATGCGCTGGTCACCGCCCACGGGCGGGGCACCCGGCTCGCCGCCATCTCGACGGGCGCCTTCGCACTCGCCGCGACCGGCCTGCTGGACGGCAGGCGCGCCACGACGCACTGGCACTACACGCGCCCATTGATGGTGAGGCATCCGCTCGTTCAGGTCGACGAGAACGTCCTGTTCGTCGACGAGGGCAGTGTGCTCACGTCGGCCGGCGCCGCCTCGGGCATCGACCTGTGCCTGCACATTCTGCGCGGCGACCTCGGGGTGGCCGCGTCGAACCACGCGGCGCGGCGCCTGGTCGCGGCCCCCTACCGCAGCGGCGGTCAGGCGCAGTATGTGCCGCGCAGCGTGCCCGAGCCGCTCGGCGAGCGCTTCGCCGCCACCCGCGAGTGGGCACTGCACCGGCTCGGCGAGCCCCTCACCCTCGAGGCCCTGGCGCGGCAGGCCGCGGTCTCGCCGCGCACGTTCTCGCGGCGCTTCGTGGAGGAGACCGGCTACACGCCGATGCAGTGGGTCATGCGCGCCCGTATCGACATGGCCCGCGAACTGCTCGAGCGTTCGCAGCGCGGCGTCGAGCAGATCGCCGCCGACGTCGGCCTCGGCACCGGTGCGAATCTGCGGCTGCACTTCCAGCGCATCCTCGGCACCACACCGAGTGAGTACCGGCGCACCTTCGCCCAGGGCGAGTAGTCCGACCACGTGGCGCGATCCTTTTGAACCGTGGCGATCACGTCACTGTCAGCGGCGGCGGCCGCGAGCGAGTCTGGTGGCAAACGGAAGGGACACCACTGATGACTCGCATCGCCGTCAACGGATTCGGCCGCATCGGACGCAACGTGCTGCGCGCACTGCTCGAACGCGACAGCGACCTCGAGGTCGTCGCCGTGAACGACCTCACGGAGCCCGCCACCCTCGCGCGGCTGCTCGCCTACGACACGACGGCCGGCCGGCTCGGCCGTCCGGTGACCGTCGACGGGGACGCCCTCGTCGTCGACGGCCGGCGCATCACGGTGCTGGCCGAGCGCGAACCGGCGCGGCTGCCGTGGGCCGAACTCGGTGTCGACATCGTCCTGGAGGCGACCGGCCGCTTCACGTCGGCCAAGGCCGCCGGTGCCCACCTCGACGCGGGTGCCAAGAAGGTGCTCGTCAGCGCGCCGTCGGACGGCGCCGACGTCACGCTGGCCTTCGGGGTGAACACGGACGCGTACGACCCGGCCGTGCACACGATCGTCTCGAACGCCTCGTGCACGACCAACGCACTCGCACCACTGGCCGCGGTGCTCGACGAACTCGCCGGTATCGAGCACGGCTTCATGACGACGGTGCACGCCTACACGCAGGAACAGAACCTGCAGGACGGCCCGCACCGGGATCCGCGCCGCGCCCGGGCCGCGGGTGTCAACATCGTGCCGACCACGACGGGCGCCGCCAAGGCGATCGGCCTGGTGCTGCCGAACCTGGACGGCAAGCTGTCGGGCGACTCGATCCGGGTGCCGGTTCCGGTGGGCTCCATCGTCGAGCTCAACACGACCGTCGCCCGCGACGTGACGCGTGACGATGTGCTGGAGGCATACCGCTCCGCAGCGGAGGGGCCGCTCGCCGGCGTCCTCGAGTACTCGGACTTCCCGCTCGTCTCCTCCGACATCACCGGCAACCCGGCGTCGGCGATCTTCGACTCGGCCCTCACCCGCGTCGAGGGCCGCCACGTGAAGGTGGTCGCCTGGTACGACAACGAGTGGGGCTTCTCGAACCGCGTGATCGACACGCTCGAACTCCTCGCGGCCCGCTGACCGAGAACTCCGGCTTGCTCCCGGCCTGTTCGGCACCGAGTCGTGTCTGTCGTCGGCGATTTCATCAGGCTCTGCCCGGGTAGGCGGGCCCGGTAGCGGAGTCGGGAAGCGACTGGCCGCGCCACCGGGCGCTGCGTGGGCCGACTGCGGTCAGCCCGCCCCACTCCTGATCCGGGACCGGCAGGTGATCGTCGACGCGCTCGAACGCGAGCCGGACCCGCCGCCGATGGGGCTGCCGTAACTGTGCGCAGGGCGATCGCGCCGGATCCACGAATACGTCCTGCAGCCGGGCGACGGTGGTGCGGTACACCCTCGGCGTCACCGAGGCGCGAACTCGCATCCGTGACGCTGACGCGTCTGATCCACTCCGTCCCGGATACGAAGTCCAGTCACCTGTTGGACGATGCGACGAGCCCCCTGCTCGAGAGGCAGCCACCCACCCGGCCGGCGTGGTCCAGGGCGAAGAACCGACCGTGACCGTCGCCGGATGTCAGGCGCGAGCTGTCCGGTTCCGCATGCCGCGGCCGAGCGTGGTCAGCCCAGGCACAGTACGAGCAGGCAGATCTGCGACGGCGAGGTCGCGGCCGGCTCGGGGCTCGCCGGTGACGACCCTGGGTCCGTGCCGTCGGTCGCGGCGGGTGCGGGCGTCTGCGCGGGCGTCGTTGCCGTCGTGTCCGCGGTGTCGGTGCGGTCGGTCACCGTCGCGGCGGAGGACGTCGCGGCGGACTGTGGCTGCGGGAGCGCCACCGTCGCCGTACGAGGAGGGGCAGCGGCGTCCGGCTGAACGTGGGACGGCGTGGTGTGCAGCGAGTCGGTGGCGTACGCCGGGTGCGGAAGGTCGGGCGCGGGCGACTGTGCGGGCGGTGTGGGCGAGGAGCGGTGTGCGTCCGGCTGTGTCGACGTCGATCGCGCGTCCTGTGCCGCCTGCTTCTCGACGGCGCCCGCTCCCTGGTCCGTCGCCGCTGTGGCCGTCTGCGTCCGGTCGCCGGACTGCCGGTGTGTCGAGGCCACGGTCAGGCCGCCACCGACGAGCGCGACCGCGGTCGCGACCACGGCCCGGCGTTGGTTCTTCTTCCAGCGGGCACGCTGGCGACGTCGTGCCGCCCGCCCCTGCGGCACGGCCGGTACGCCTTCGAGATCACCGGACTCGTCGGTCTGCGGGACGCTCTCGGCGATGCCGCCGACCGCCACCTCGTCCACCGCGCCACGAAGTCGGCCGTCTTGCCACGTGTCCCAGGCCGCGGACTGCGATGCACCCGCCGTACCCGTCACGAACGGGGCCGCGCCGATGCGACCGTCGGCGGTGGCCGGAGCGATGTCCGGTGCGTAGGCGCCGCACCCGGGGCACACCAGGGCGCCATTGAGATGCCTGCGGCACGTGGAGCAGTAGTCCATCTGCGGTCTTCCTGAGTTGACATGCCGTCGATCCGACAAGGGGGCACGGCCCGGTCACGTTCGTACGTGGAATCGAGCGCTCAGTAACACTAACGACGCCTTCGAAAGGCAATGTGCAGACGGCGTGAGGCTCGTGCAGGGATTCTCGCGTCGTACGCGTGGGTCCGGTGGGGGTTGGGCCGGCGAAGCGGTCGGTTCGTGAGGCGCTCGGATCCGGTCACCTGAGTCGCCGGGAGCGGACACGCGTTGAACGACGACCGGACAGGCCCCGGCCGGCGCACCGTCACATCGGTTCCGCAGGGCGCCTGGTCGGCAGGGTGCGTGTTCCGGGCAACGCGATCGACTTACCGTCGACACCGGAAGAACACCCCGCTTGCACATTCAGTGGGAAAGTCGCGGCACATGTGCCCAAATTCCGAATGTCTCGGGATCGTGTAACGCGGCAGCCGATGTCTGACGCAGAAGTAAACGGACCCGTGCGACGAGTCGCGTCCGGGGGCACAGAGAAATCGCTTTACTCCGGCTTGCACGATCATGCGTCGGATGGAAAAAACGTGAGCAATCGAGGATCAGCCCTATGACACCCGAGTCAGCCGAGAACGATCACCTGCCGGTCTACGAGAGCTTGGTGCGTGAACGCGGGGATGCCGTGGCCGAAGCGCGTCAGGTAGCCGAAGAAGCGCAGCACCAGGTGTCGCAAGCACTGAACTGGCATGACGCGGTACAGCCGGAGTCCGCGTTCTGAGCGAGTCGGATCCGGTCGGGCGAACCTCACCCGAGGAAGCACTCACGTACGCCCGCAGCCGCTGAAGACCGGGACGCCAGGCGGGGGCCTCGGCCAGTAGCGTGGCGATCATGGTGGACTGGGATATCCGGCCGGCGTCGGTGGCGGACGTCGAGGCGGTGGCCGAGTTGCGCGCCGTGGTGTTACGGGCGGACCTGGAACGGCTCGGTCGGTACGACGAACACCGCGTGCGGCAACGGCTGCGCGACGGATTCGACCCCTCGTGCACCTGGGTGATCGAGGTGGGCGGCGTGTTCGCCGGCTGCGTGGCGCTGCGACCGGCCGGGGACGCTCACTGGCTGGAGCACTTCTACCTGGCCCCACATCTGCAGGGCAGCGGTATCGGATCGGGTGTGCTGCGCGAGCTGCTGGAGTCGTGCGACCGCGACCGCGTCCTTGTTCGGCTGAACGTACTGCAGGGCAGTCCGGCCCGAAGGTTGTACGAGCGGTACGGGTTCGACGTCGAGTCCGAGGATCGGGTCGACGTGTTCATGGTGCGCAAGCCGGCATGAAGGAGCGTTCTCCTCGCCGGTTTCCCGGCGAACTGTCCCACGCCCGGTGGGAGTTGACCGGCCTCACGCCGGCCAAGTCACTGCGGTCGGCGTAGTCCCGCGATGAGCAGGTCGACCAGGCGGCGTGGTTCGTAGCGGGGATCGCTGTCCGCGCCGATGCAGAGGTTCCCGACGCCGCGCATGAGTTCGTAGGCCCGCAGGTCGGAGTGGATCTCGCCGGATTCGGCTGCGGCGTCGAGCAGTTGGGCGCACACGGGCACGAGGCGGTCGAGGAAGTAGGCGTGCAGGGTGTCGAAGCCGGCGTCGTCGGAGTGCAGCACGGCGGCGAGTCCGTGTTTGGTGACCAGGAAGTCGACGAAAAGATCGAGCACGCCTGGCTGTTCGATCACCTCATGCCGATCGCCGGCGACCCGCACGGACCGGCCTACGAAGGCTGGACGCTGCTCTCCGCCCTCGCCGCCCACACCCGGCGACTGCGGCTCGGCGTGCTGGTGACCAGTAACCGGTTCCGGCCGCCCGCGATGCTGGCCAAGATCGCCACGACCGTCGACGTCGTCTCCGGCGGACGGCTCGACTTCGGCATCGGCGTCGGTTCCCGCCCCGGCCATCCCCTGGCCCGGCGTGAGTACGCTGCACATGGCCTGCCCTTCCACGACTCCGCGCACGCCGTGGGGAGCCTCGCCGAAGCCTGCACGGTGATCAGGCGGTTGTGGACCGAGGAGGCACCGTTCGACCACCACGGCACCTACCACCAGCTCACCGGTGCGTTCGGCAACCCCAGACCCGTCCAGCGTCCGCACCCGCCGATCCTGATCGGCGGTCGCTCGTCCGCGACGCTGCGCGTGGTCGCCGAGCACGCCGACCTGTGGAACGTCCCCGGCGGCGACATCGACGACGTCGTCCGTCGCAGCGCACTGCTGGACCGCTACTGCACCGAGATCGGCCGTGACCCGGCCTCGATCACCCGCTCGATCCACCTGCCCGTCTCCTACGACCGGCCCGGCGCCACGCAGGACGCGATCGGCGAAGCCATCGACGCCGGATTCCGACACATCGTCCTCGGACTCCCGGCGCCCTACCCCGCCGACGTCGCACGGTGGGTCACCGACGAGCTCATCAGCACGTCGGCCCGAACACCTCTGCCCGGAACTCCAGGGTGAAGCCCCCGCTCGCTGCGGATGCCGTCGACCCGGGCACCATCGACTCCATGCCCTGAACGGAGAAGAACGACAGGACGGCACCGGGTACCGCCACCCGAGCGAACGGATCCCCGCCCCGGACCTCCGAGTCGAGGAGGGCGGCGTAGAAGGCGGCGAGGCCCGGGACATCGTCGGTGAGCAGGGAGGTTCCGGTGAAGTGTGGCTGCATCAGGGCATCTAGGACGATGGCCGGGGCCGGAGTCGGGCATCGTCGGCGCGGTGCGCGACAGTCAGGCGGTCGCCGCCTTCCCGGATCCGACCGCCGTACCGGACCGAGAGTCTCCGATTCCCAGGATCCGGTCCGTGATCAGAGGTCGAGCACGAGCCGGGGGCCGCACGAACGCGAGACGCAGATCAGCATGGTCTCACCCGCGGCGCGCTCGTCCTCGTCGAGCAGGGAGTCCCGGTGGTCCGGCGTGCCCTCCAGCACGTCCGTCTCACAGGTGCCGCAGGTGCCTTCCCGGCAGGAGAACAGCACCGGGACGCCCGCCTCCTCCACCACTTCGAGCACCGAGCGGTCCGGCGGGACGGTGAGCGTGCGGCCCGAGCGGGTGAGCACCACCTCGAACGCGTCGGCCGGAGCCACCTCGTCCGCCGACGGGCGGACCGGGGCGAACCGCTCGATGCCCAGGGTGCCGGAGGGCCAGTCGGCGCACTGCTCCTGCGCGGCCCGAAGCAGCGGCTCCGGACCGCAGGCGTGCACCAGCGTGCCCGCGCGGGGCGAGCCGATGAAGGTGGCCAGGTCCAGCAGGCCGTAGGTGTCCTGAGGCCGGATCAGCACCCGGTCCCCGTAGCGCGCCAGGCGGTCCACGAACGCCATGGACGCGCGGGTACGGCCGCCGTACAGCAGGTGCCAGTCGGTCCCCGCCGCCTCGGCGGCCTCCACCATCGGCAGGATGGCGGTGATCCCGACCCCTCCCGCGATGAAGAGGTGGTGCTCGGCCGCGCGCAGCGGGAAGTTGTTCCGTGGCCCGCGCACCCGCACGGCCGAGCCCTCGCCGAGATGGTCGTGGACGTAGGACGAACCGCCGCGGCCGTCCGGTTCGCGCAGCACCGCGATCTGCCAGGCCGCCTCGTCGGCGGGGTCGCCGCACAGCGAGTACTGACGGACGAGGCCGTTGTCCAGGAGCACGTCGATGTGGGCGCCCGGCGCCCAGGCGGGGAGCGGATCGCCGTCCGGGTCCCGCAGGACGAGGGAGACGACACCGTCGGCGGCATCGATGCGGGCGTCCACGACGAGGGTTGTCTCGCCGTGGTCCGCCTGGGACTGCGGTGCCTCGGTGCCCCGGAGGACCTGGAGCGGTTGGTTGGTCATGTGCGTCAACCTGAGTCTCGTGCGGGTGGGGGACGGGGGCGGGAGGCCGGAAGCTCAGACGCCCGGTACGTGCAGCAGCAGTGCGTCGCCCTGGCCGCCGCCTCCGCACAGTGCGGCGGCCCCGGTGCCGCCGCCGCGTCGCAGGAGTTCCCGGGCGAGGGTCAGGACGAGCCGGGCGCCGGTCATGCCGACCGGATGACCGAGGGCGATGGCTCCGCCGTTGACGTTCACCCTCTCGAGGGGGACGCCGAGTTCGCGTACGGAGGCCAGGGCGACCCCGGCGAACGCCTCGTTGATCTCGAAGAGGTCGAGGTCTGCGGCCTTCAGCCGGCCGTCGCGTTCCAGGGCGTCGCGGACCGCCCCGGCCGGCTGCACGAGCAGCGAGGGGTCGGGGCCCGCCACGGTGCCGTAGGCGCCGATCTCGGCGAGTGGTGTCAGGCCCTCCCGGCGGGCACGGTCCGCGCTCATCACGACGACGGCCGCGGCTCCGTCGGACAGCTGTGAGGCGTTGCCCGCGGTGATCGTGCCCGAGGGGGAGAAGGCCGGCCTCAGGCGCCCCAGGCTCTCCGCGGTGCTCTGCGGCCGGATTCCCTCGTCGGCCGTCACGACCGTCTCGCCGCGGCGCCCGGCCACCGTGACCGGGGCGATCTCCGCGGCGAACGCGCCCGACTCCTGGGCGCGGTGGGCCCGCTCGTGCGACAGCGCGCTGTACTCGTCCTGCTCCTCGCGAGTGAGCGCGAGGGGCTCCTGGTAGCGCTCGGTGGCCGCGCCCATGGAGACCCCGTCGAAGGCACAGGTCAGCGCGTCGCGGTCGAGCGCGTCCTCGACGGTCGCCGCCCCGTACTTCCACCCCGTGCGGGACCCGCGCAGTAGATGCGGGGCGCCGGACATGGACTCCATGCCGCCCGCCACGACCACCTCGTGGCGCCCCGAGGCGACCATCAGGTCGGCCAGGGCTATGGCGTGCAGCCCGGACAGGCACAGCTTGTTGACGGTGCTCGCCGGGACGGCGAACGGGATGCCGGCGGCCACCGCTGCCTGCCGGGCGGTGTTGGGGCCCGCCCCGGCCTGGACGACATGGCCCATCACGACGGCCTCCACGTCGGCCGGGTCCAGCAGCGCCGCGGACAGCGCGGCGCGTATGGCATGGGCGCCGAGTTCGGCGGCGGACAGGCTGCTCAGCCCGCCCATGAGCTTGCCGATGGGCGTTCTCGCTCCGGCGACGATGACGGATCCGGGCATGTCCGGTGCCTCCTGAAGGGGGTCGAAGGTGAGGGGACGGCGTGACCGGGGTGTCAGCCGACCGAATCGACGGCGCGCGCCGCGACCAGATGGGCCGTCTCGTTCACGGAGTGCAGCACGACCCGCCCACCGGGCATGCGACGCACCCTGCTGACCGAGGTGTAGCCGGGGTGGAACCAGAACATCCGAGGTATGTCGAGCACGGTCGCCAGGTACGTGTTGGTGATCCCGCCGTGGCACACGGCCGCGATCCGTTGTCCGGGGTGGGCGTCCAGCATGGTGTTCATGGCCCCCACCGCCCTGGCCCGGAAGGCGTCCCAGTCCAGGTCCGGTACGAAGTCCTCGTACCGTCCCTCGGCCAGCGCCACCGAACGGGGGTCGTCCGCGTTGATCTGCTCCGGCGGCGTGTAGGGGTGCGACACGTCGGTGTCCCACTCGCGCAGGTCATCCAGTACGGCGGCGGTCATGCCCGTCAGCCGTTCGAGGGGCGCCGCCGTCTCGCGGGCCCGCCGGTACGGGCTGACGTAGAGGGCGTCGATGCCCTCGTCCGCCAGCCAGGGGGCGAGCCGCTCGGCCTGGGCGATGCCTTCCGGCGACAGGCCCGGGTCGAACACGCCGGCGCGGGGGAGGCCGTGCCGGACGAGCAGGAGTTCCGTCATGAAGGGTCCTTCGTCATACCTATATGGAGGGGTTGTGAGAGGGGTGAGTTCGTGTGCGGTGTCAGGGGCAGCGGTGCTCAGCCGGCGATCGTCCGGTCGGAGTCCCAGTAGGGGCGTCGCATCGCCCGCTTGTCGAGCTTGCCCATGGCGTTGCGGAGGAGTTCCGGGACGACCTCGTAGGACTTCGGGCACTTGTACGCGGCCAGCCGCTCGCGGCAGAACGCGTGCAGTTCGCCGTCCGCCGGCCCGTCTGCGTCGGTCACGACGACCAGAGCCCGCAGCGACTCACCGAAGTCGGGGTCGGGTACGCCGATGACCGCGACCTCGGCGACCTTCGGATGCTCGCGCAGCACCGCCTCGCTCTCCGCCGGATAAAGGTTCACCCCGCCGGAGACCACGACGTCCGAGGCCCGGTCGGTGATGAAGATGTAGCCGTCCGGGTCGACATAGCCGATGTCGCCGAGGGTGAAGACGCCGGGGGCGACGTAGGCGGCCTTGGTCTTCTCCTCGTCCGCGTGGTAGCGCACGCCGCGGCCCTCCGGCGCCCGGAAGGCGAGCAGCCCGAGCTCCCCGGCGGGCAGGGGGCGGCCGTCGTCGCCGGTCACCAGGACGTCGAAGGGCGACTGGACGCGCCCCACCGAACCGGGGTGCTCCAGCCACTCGGTGCTGTTGATGCGGGCGACGGTGCCGGCCTCGCTGGCTCCGTACGACTCGGTCAGCACCGGACCGAACCAGTCGATCATGGCCCGCTTCACCTCCGGCGGGCATGCGGAGCCGGTGTGCGCGATCTGTATCAGGCTGGAGACGTCGTAGCGTGCGCGCACCGCCTCCGGCAGGGCGAGCAGGCGGGTGAAGTGGGTCGGCACCATCACCGAGGAGGTGACCCGCAAGCGCTCCACCCGGTCCAGGAACGACTCCGCGTCGAATCGGCCGAGGATCACCACGGGCCGGCCGGCCGCGAGATGGCGCAGTGAGGTGAGCGGCCCGTTGTGCTGGAGCGGGCCGCACACCAGGTGCGGTCCCGGGGGGAAGCCGGGGCGGGCGGCCACCGCCTCCAGATAGGCGGCGCTGTCCGGCACCGGGCCCTGCACCCAGCGCACCTCGGTGCCGCGGGCCCGTCCCGTGGTGCCCGACGTGTAGACCAACGGCGGGCGGGCGGGGCGGCCGACGGGCGCCGGCACCGGTTCCGCCTCGGCCAGCCACCGGGTCCAGTCGAGGGCGTCGTCCTTGGCGGGCGTCCCGTGCACGACGACGGGGAGGCCGAGCTCCGCGCCCGCCTGCCGGGCGGCCGACTCACCCGCCGGGCCGCTGATCACCGCCTTCGCACCCGCGTCGGTGAGCAGGTCGACCAGTTCCCGGGCGGTCAGCTGCCGGGAGGCGGCCACCGTCCCGACACCGGCCCGCAGACCGGCGAGATGGGCCACCAGCGTGGCCACGGCGTTGTCGCCCAGGACGGCGACCCGGTCGTCCGGCTCGGGCGCGACCTCCAGGAAGCGCCCGGTCAGGCGTGCCACCTGGTCGGCAAGCCGGGACCAGGACAGGCTCTCCGCGTCGTCGGCCAGTGCGGTCGCGTTCGGCAGTTCGCGGGCACGCAGGTCGAGTGGCTGTAGGGACATGGATCCTCCGGCGCTCCTGGATTCGTCCTCTCCCTCGCTCCACCGGGTGCACCCCGTCTGCCCAGCGGCCGGGCAGCGGGAGAGGCGACGCCAAGACTGTAGCGTTTATCAAGAAAGTACGGAACACTCTGACCCGAGACGGAGGCACCCACCCTCGTTGGGCAGGTGTGCGGCTCCGCTCCGAGTCGCCGTTACTGAAGCAGCCATCTGGTAAGTGCCGTCTGGACCCGTGTGCCGAGGAGGTCACCATGCCCCAACCGAACGTGGACGAGTGGCGGGGTGAGGTCCGGCAGTGGCTGGCCACGACGCTCCCACCCCGGCGGACCGCCGAGACCACCGGTCACACCGCCGCCGATCTCGCTGTCTTCCACAACCTCACGGACGAAGAGGAGCGACAGCTGCTCGACCGCTGCCGCGCCTATCAACGCGCCCGGCACGAGGCCGGCTACCAGGCCCTCACCCTCCCCAAGGAGAACGGCGGCCAGGGCCTGACCGCCGCCCACGCGGCGCTCTTCGCACAGGAGGAGTCGGCGTTCGACGTACCGCCTTCCACCGAGCTGATCAGCGTCACCGTGCGGCTGGTCGCCATGTCCGTCTCCCTGTTCGGAACGCCCGAGCAGCGCGAGAAATACGCACGCGCCTTCCTCCGTACGGACCTGCTGGCCTGCCAGCTCTTCAGCGAACCCGGCGCCGGCTCCGACCTGGCCGCCCTGCGCACCCGCGCCCGCCCGGACGGCGAGGAGTGGGTGATCGACGGGCAGAAGGTGTGGACCTCGGGGGCCCAGTTCGCCGAGTACGGACTGCTGCTCGCCCGTACCGACCCGGACGTCGTCAAGCAGGCCGGCATCACCGCCTTCCTGGTTCCCATGGACAGCCCGGGCGTGGAGATCCGCCCGATCCGTCAGATGAGCGGTGGCGCCTCCTTCAACGAGGTCTTCCTCAGCGGTGTACGCGTCCCCGACGGACTGCGGATCGGCCGCCCCGGCCAGGGCTGGGAGGTGGCCAACGCCACGCTCGCCTTCGAGCGCACCGCCTCCGGCTCCGGAAACCGGCGCAAGGGCGGCACCTTCGACGACGTACTCGCCCTCGCCCGCTCGCTGCACCGGACCGGCGACCCGTTGGTACGCCAACAGCTCGCCGACCTGTACGTGCGCAGCGCGCTGCGCGCCGCCACCGTGGACCGCGTCGCCAGGGCGAGCGCGGCCGGCGGGCGGCCGGGCCCCGAGGCCTCACTGACCAAGCTCATGGCCTCCGACCTGCTCACCCGCACCGGACAGGTGGCCGCCGAACTCATGGGCGCCCGCATCGGCGCCGACACCGGCGAGCCCGGCACCTTCGCCTGGACCGAACACCTGCTCGGCGCCCCCGGCTACCGGCTGGCCGGCGGCACCGACCAGATCCAGCGCAACCTGATCGGCGAACGGGTGCTGAAGCTGCCGGGCGAGCCGCGGGTGGACCGGGTGCCGTTCTCCGAACTGTCCGGCAACTGAACGCGCCACCACTGGCACTGACGCAACAACACTGCACTGAGGAGTGACATCGATGGATCTGGGACTGACAGGTGCGAACGCGCTGGTGACCGGTGCGAGCCGGGGTATCGGCCGGGCCATTGCGGGAACCCTCGCCGCCGAGGGCTGCGCACTGGCGCTGTGCGCCCGTGGCGAGGAGGCGCTGGCCAAGGCGGCCGCCGAACTGCGCGGCGAGGGGGCGACCGTGTTCGCCGAGCCGGTCGACGTGACCGACCCGGCCGCGCTCGCGGACTTCGTGGAGCGCGCGGCCGGTGAACTCGGCGGCCTGGACCTGCTGGTGTCCAACGTCTCGGCGGGCAACGTCAAGGGCCCCGAGTCCTGGGAGGCCAGCCTTCGCGGCGACCTGATCCCGTTCGCGGGACTCGTCGAGGCGGCCCTGCCGTATCTGGAGGCCTCCGACCGGGCCGCCGTCGTGGCCATCGGCACCACCAACGCCTCCGACACCGCCCGCCCGGCCGGAGCCAACTCGTACTCCGCCCTGAAGGCAGCCGTCGTCCAGCACGCCTCCGCCCTCGCCCACGCCCTCGCCCCCAAGGGCATCCGGGTCAACACCGTCTCTCCCGGCCCCATCGACTTCCCCGGCGGCGCCTGGGAGACCATCCGCACCAGCCGCCCGGAGGTTTACGAAGAGGTCCTCGCCAAGCTGCCGATCGGCCGTTACGGCACCGCGGAGGACGTGGCCGCGGCGGTGGCCTTCCTGCTGGGCCGCACCGGCTCCTTCTGCGTCGGAGTCAACCTCGTGGTGGACGGCGGGCTGCTCACCCGCGTCCAGTACTGAGCCGTGGCGGGCCCGGCCGGCCGCCTGGACGCCGTACTGGTCTGCGGCGGGAGGTGGCACGACTTCGACTACGCGCGGCTGAGGCTGCTCCAGATGCTGGGTGATCACCCCCAGGTGCGCACCACCGTCCATCAGGACTACGACTGCGTACCGGCACTGGAGCAGGCCGACCTGCTGGTCACCTACACCTGCGATGTGCGACCCCGCCCGTCCCAACGGGCCGCGCTGGCACGGTTCGTGCAGCGGGGCGGGCGCTGGCTCGCCCTGCACGGCACCAACTCGGTGATCGAGGCGTCGGCCGACGGTGGGCCGAGGGTCTTCACGACACCGCGGCTCCTCGGGGAACTGGCCGGGGTGCTCGGCAGCCAGTTTCTGGCCCACCCGCCGATCGAGCCGTACGAGGTCCGGGTGACCCGGCCGGATCATCCGCTCGTCGCCGGGATCGAGCCGTTCACGGTGACTGACGAGCTGTACGTGTGCGAGCTGCACGGGGAGCTGGAGGTGCTGCTGCACGCCGAGTACACGGGTCCGTGCCGCGGGTTCGCCGAGGGCGACACGGCGGCGCTCGACGAGGCGCCCCGTCCCGTCCTGTACCTGAAGCGGCACGGTCTCGGAGAGGTCTGTTACTTCACCCTCGGCCACTGCCGGGGGCGCCATGACATGCAGGACCTCGGTGTGGACGACACGGGGCGGGTGGACCGGGGGCCCTGGGGGACGCCGGAGTTCATGACGGTACTGCGACGGTGCGTGGAGCGGACGGTGGGCGCGTGAGTGTCGCGCCTCTCGCTCGTCGTCATGCGCCGGGGGGGCTGTTATTTCAGCCCCTCCGGCGTTTGAGGAGGGGGGGT